>JAKVAS010000233.1 GCA_022448165.1 Crocinitomicaceae bacterium
GGCAACGTGCGGCTCTTTACAAAATTATGTTTTCGAAGTTACAAATAGATTCGTGAATTAAAAGTGATTTCTCGAAGCGAAAACCCGAATGGTGCCTAGATTATGCTATCTGCATCATCTCGGGTTGAGCACAATCCAATCTAATTTTTCGCATGAGCTTATTTCAGTCTTAAGGTTTTCATCAATATTTAAATCGAGATCACAGAATGCAACATTGAGTTGATTATCACTGATGAATCCGTAGATAAATTTAGGAAGGTAATCACCTGAACGACTGCATTCCAGTGTAGTAACCTTGAAAAAACTATAGTTAGCACGTAAGGAAGAATTACAAATGTTCATTTCTAGAATTCTTCCAGTAATTAACATCCCAAATTCGTTATGATCAAGTTTTAACACTAGCTCTGTGGCCCCACCATGAGGCGGATCATAGGAATTAGGATTAGCAGATTTAAGGGAGTCAATAATGGGCTGATTTGTTCTAAACCACTCAATACCCATCACCCTGTCAACGCCCCATGAGGTGTCTTGTTGCGCAAAACCATCAATGGCAATTAACAGAAATAAGATGAAAAGTACAGTTCGAGTCATGGTTTTCATTGCAGATAACGGTTCTCGGCTATGCTTTCGTGCTGCTCCTCGAATATAGGTAATAAAAGGCATGAAGCATGAGGCGATGTTATCAATACCATCTACCTGTCCATCCAAGATTTAAAATCAGATGACTTTTCTCGGCTTATCAAAACAGTACTGTCAAATTCGGGAGTCAAACGTAATTTCAATTTGCCCTTGAACCATAATGTGATTTTTGATATAGCCTTTATACTGACGATCATTTGGCGATTTGCCCGATAGAATATTGATGGGTTTAATAATGTAATCAGCTCATCTAATGTGAAATTTATAGGATGTCGATCACCGTTTTTTAAGACGATGTACGTATTCTTTTCTTTATAGAAATAGGCAATATCTAAAGTCGGAATGATGATTAATTCATCTCCCTTGCTGATAAGGAAGCGCTCTTTATAATTTTGGTAGGTTGTAATCCTTTTCAAATCATCTATCAATGAACCATAAGACACTGTATGGAGATTTTTATTGGCATGATACTTCGTGATAGACTTCTGTATGCTTTTAACACTAATAGGTTTAAGCAAATAATCGATACTGTTTAATTCAAATGCTTTTATCGCAAATTCATCAAAGGCAGTTGTAAAGATTATTGGACAGCTTACCTTTACGGATTCAAAAATTTTAAAGCTCAAATCATCACTTAAATGTATATCTAAAAAGATAATATCAGGAGTCTCATTAGAGTTTAACCATTTGATTGATTGCTCTACGCTTTTCAAGCAATCGACAATTGTAATCGATGGGTCTACCTCTAATAAAATACCTTTCAAATTTTCGAAAGCGCTTTCTTCGTCCTCTATTATTAGTACATTCATCAATTCAGTTTTAGTAATGGTAACTTAACCAAAAAAAAGCTATTTTCTTCTGTTATAAGAACAGGCTTATCTGTAAGAAACTTGTATTGTTCAGTTAAGATATGTAATCCTTTCTTTGTTGACTCTACATTACTTTTTAAACTCATCTTGTTCTCTATACGGAGATATTCCTCTTTTTGTACAATAGTGAATTTCAATGGGTGTTGGTCATCAATTCTATTGTGCTTTACAATGTTCTCGAGAAGTAAATGCAATGAGATGGGAGGGAGAACATAATCCAGATCATTTACATCAATTGAATAATTGAAATTTTTGCCAAATCTGCTTTTTAGTAATCGACTATAATTTTCGGCAAATTGAATCTCATTTTTCAGTGCCACGACTTCCTCATCCGTATATTTTAGAATATAACGATACATATCTGACATTTCCATAAGAAAGTTATTCGCGATTATTGGATCTTGCTTGATCAGACCTGATAAGGTGTTTAGATTATTGAATAAAAAGTGCGGATTTAATTGACTTTTTAAAGCTCTGTTTTGTAATTCGAGTTCGTTTCGTTTTAATAGTTCATTTTCTTTGTATTCAACTTTCCACTGGTTGAAAAATCTAAGGCTGAACAACATACTCATGACAAGGGTTCCTTTTAGAAGTCCTTCAACAGTATTGAGTCCAAGTATAAAGTGATTGTATATCTGGAATTCAGGCCGAAAGAAGGTAATAATGATTCCTTTTAGACCGAAGTAAAGGAAATTGTTTAGTAAAACGATCGCAAAAACGCCAAGGACAAACAACAGAATATTCATTTTCCACCCTCTCTTTATCAAGATATTCATCAGCCATTTTGCAAAGATCCATAAGATTCCGAACTGTACAGAAATGGCAATTACAATGGTCCATTGAAAGCCATAGTTAGAGTCATTTGTTTGACTCATCATGTAAAAAGTAGTGTAATAGATTAATGAAAGCAGGGGGATGAATAGCAGCGGATAAATTCTATAAATACTCATTGTGACCCAGTTTTCAATTTATTCGAACGTAGTTTTCCAATTTAATCAATCATGAAGATAGCTTTTTTAAAAGTCCCATTTTATGGAAGAAGACAACTGCAATTAAAATAATCATTCCGATTATAGGATGGCTATAAGATACAATCCAGTTTGGAACACCTGTCATCTCAATATCATACAGTGCTCCCATTTGCCAGTTAGTTCCGAAAAAAGAAAACGCTACCCAGTTCACACCGCCATGCATTCCAATTACTAGCCATATTGATTTTGTAAAATGGTATAACAAAGAGAAGGTGTAGGAAAATATGAACAGACTGAGGCAATATCCGAAATCGAATTCACGTGTAAAAAAGTGACCAGCGGTGAAAATTATTCCCATAATA
>JAKVAS010000234.1 GCA_022448165.1 Crocinitomicaceae bacterium
CCCGTATTTACAGATATCGAACCATTGAATCCTTTGCGCTCGTCTTTTTTGAGGATGATATTGATGATCCCAGAAGTTCCTCCAGCATCATACTTTGCCGATGGATTGGTGATGACCTCAATAGATTCTATCATGTCCGCGGTGATCGTTCCTAACGCGTTAGCTGGATCGTCAGACAAAACTGACGGTTTTCCATTAATTAAAATCTGAACTCCCGAATTCCCTCTCAACTTAATGTTACCCTCAATATCTACACTTACCGATGGAACATTATTCAGCACTTCCATAGCCCCCATTCCTGTCGAGCTAATGTCTTTTCCAACATTAAAGACACGTTTGTCCAATTTGAATTCCATGGATGATTTCTCTGCAGTGACAGTAACATCCCCAAATTCAATCGCATCATTCCGTTTGAGAGCTATTTTCCCCAAATCAAGAAGACTAGACATAGGTGCCGTTAGTTCAATAATGGAATCCTTATAATCGAAATAACTTATTCTGATATAAATCTTTGAGGCACTACTATTGAGTTGAAAAAATCCATCTTCGGTGGTAGTTGTACCGTCAAGAACTGAATTCGACTCCTTAGAAACAAGAACAACCGTTACGTAAGGTATTGGTTCAGAAGAGCCTTCCCCCACAATGATTCCAGTATAGGTTTTAACTTGAGAATATCCATTAAATACAAATAAAAACAAAGTCAAAAATAAAATTGACCTGAAAAAGTAACTCATTCTTTGAACAATTATAAATACAAAGGAACTATCTTTTTATTCAAGTACCCTGATTTTAGTTGCTAAATATTTAGAAACCTTGTAATCAAACCTGGGAATAATTAGAATTATTGGATTCAAATAAAACAAAAAGCGAGATACATCAAAGTATCTCGCTCTATCTTTCATATTGTGATCTTTAGAACGAATAACCTTTAATTGATGCCGCAAAATCCCCAGCGTAAATAGGAGTAAACCAGAAAAAGCCTACGTGAATATAATGCAAGTTGCTAACACTATGTTGAAATGATGTAGACATACCAGAGTAGCACGAACCATCAAACAAAGTAACCCTACCACCATTGATTATTTCCACAGATGAAAGATTATCATTGGCTGAATGCAACCATTGCTGTTGGAAATATGAATTAAATGCTCTTCGCAAGAACGTGTATTCTGAAACGTAGTTTGAATGCTGATAGAATTTGAAGATGCTACTTGACGAACCACTCGTGTAATTAGTACATGGTTCACGTAAATCCAACGATGCCGACTCATCAACTTGAGCAAACTCATTCATTTCTTCGTTAGAGTTGAAAATCGAAATATCGAATGTTAACCCATCCTCACTTACATCCTCCACTAGAAAGGCAACATTTTCTGGTGTTCCATTTCGTTCAATTAACTCTTTGTGCAACTCTGTATCACCACCAGTTCTAACAATTTCATTTGCCTCATCCAACGTATACACAACAGCATAATGCTCGTCTCCATAAGTATAATTGTGTGTGACCGTAGTCAATTTCGATACACTTACATCCGTTTCATCTACATTCGGTGTAACATCTTGTTTTTTACAACTAACAACTACAGTAGCTGCAAGGACCAAAAGACTTAGTGATTTAAAAACTCTTTTCATTTAAATTATTTTATGCCTACACTAATTTGACTTTTCGGCTAGCGTCAGATTGGCAGAAGTGCGCAATCGACAATGAGTTACCAGAAGCTTCAATAAGCTAACCACTAATTGAAAAATAATATCCTACCACCATACGGAATACAGTATATACCATTCACTATCAGATTTTTATAAAGATAAAAATCAAACAAAACGGTAAAGTTTTTCGAACGGTTGATTCAAATAGACATGTTTTCGAGTAGTCTCCATTATCTTATGTGAAAAAATTTCTTAATATATGTTCTGTTTGTTTTTTGTACGCATCGTTTCTAACAATTTTTAAGTTCCTCTTGTTGTTATTACAAACTTGTTAAATTGTTGGAAAACTCTTTCTATTAAGACACCCCATGTGGACGGATACCAATAGAAATTTCACCATATGGATTCATCCATTATTGCTTCGCCTAATATAGTCCTAGAGCGAAAATTTAATAACACGCAAAAAAGCCTGACTCCAAAAGGAATGAGGCTTTCTAAAAGTGGCGTCGACTTACTCTCCCACCCTCAAAAGGGCAGTACCATCAGCGCAAGTAGGCTTAACTTCTCTGTTCGGAATGGGAAGAGGTGGACCTTACTGCAATAAACACCTAAAGCTGTTGGTTTCCAGTTATGTCATTAACATATTACTGGTTACCGAATGTCTAGATTGATATATCGGATGATTGAAGTAGATAATTCGTAAAGTAGATAAAACTATAAGTCTACGGGTTATTAGTACTACTCAGCTTTGACATTACTGTCTTTACACTTGTAGCCTATCAACGTAGTAGTCTTCTACGGCCCTTAAAAGAAATCTCATCTTGAGGTGAGTTTCGTGCTTAGATGCTTTCAGCGCTTATCTCATCCGAACGTAGCTACCCTGCGATGCAGCTGGCGCCACAACAGGTACACTAGAGGTTCGTCCACCCCGGTCCTCTCGTACTAGAGGCAGGTCCTCTCAAATTTCTAACGCCCACAACAGATAGGGACCGAACTGTCTCACGACGTTCTGAACCCAGCTCGCGTGCCACTTTAATGGGCGAACAGCCCAACCCTTGGGACCTTCTCCAGCCCCAGGATGTGACGAGCCGACATCGAGGTGCCAAACCACTCCGTCGATGTGAGCTCTTGGGAGTGATCAGCCTGTTATCCCCGGAGTACCTTTTATCCTTTGAGCGATGGCCCT
>JAKVAS010000235.1 GCA_022448165.1 Crocinitomicaceae bacterium
TTTGTAACCACGCCTAGAGGTGTCTCAATTGAAAATAAGTAATTACCCTCCGCTAACTCTTGCAAGTTGATTGTATTCTTATTTTCTATTGTTTTCAATAATTTACCATCTAATCCATGTATCGCAACAGAAAGAACATCAATACCAGAAATTTTAACGGAGTTAGATGACGGGTTTGGATAAAGATTCAGATTGATAGAAGTAATAGGGTTGATAGAAGCTGGATCGTCAATCTCTACTCGAATATCATCAATGTATAATTTGAAGCCATCATTAGTTCTATTTACAAAAGCTACATAAATTGTCTCTCCATTAAATCCATAATCACTTAAGTTAATTTCATGTTGCGTCCACGTAGCCCATTCCTGAAGCGTATAGCTTACCGTATCCGAAAAACTTGAAATTTGCGTGTCCGTCGTTGAAATCAAAACTAAATAATCATCTGGAAATGAAGCATCATGTGATTTCCCTTCCCAAAACAATGTATTCCCAAAACTTCCTAATGTAATTGAAGGAGTAATCATCCAGCGATTAGCCTGTCCAGCAGGTGAAAAATAAGACGTTGAGCTCATTACCGAATCTGTAGTAGAAACATCATCAGGATCTACTGTATGAATCCATGCATCCGTATATTCGATTACAGATGGATCAGGTGTAAGACCGTCATTATCTACAATAGTGAAGTCAACAGGAATTCCTGCCTGAAAATCTTCGTTGTAAACTTCTGTTTGTGCAATGGGAGCAATTCCAAAACTCAATGCAAACGATGTAATTAAAGCTTTTGTCATGACGTAAAATTAATGTTTTGAAGCCTATTCAGCTAAGGAAATTAGTATTTCTTTATACTCTTGATAAAAAGTATCAAAAGCAATTAGTTTTTCTTTAAAAAAAGCCTTTACAGCCTCTGTTTGCTTAAAGTCATAAAAATTTAAAGAAGTATCCTCCCAATAAATTCTAGACACATTTCTTCCAGAAAACCTATGACTGAATTCATTCCACGCAGTAGCAGGCCCCATTTCATTCTCCATTACACGCTTTAACTCAGTCATCTGTTCCCAAAGAATTGAACGAACCCCGTCATCTTTAGGTTGGATTTCAAAGGATAAAACACATCCTTTACCACTTGTTTGCATACGAAGATATACATCCTTAACTCCTGTAGGATAGTTAATCCAATTGATTCCTTTTCCATTGGATGACTTTACTCCTCTCATTTGTTTTCTGAATTCATTCCAGAAAGTTGTATTTCGTTCTTTAAGCGCTTCTTTTGATAGCATAAAACAAAGTTCTAAAATGTAGGTGAATGCGCAACGATTTTAACGGTTTTTCTGATTTCATACGCATCATCCCTAAAATCTAAGGCAATAGTGAATTATTCATATATCTTTGTATATGATATTTTCAGAAATGGGCTTAATGCCTGAAATTCTTAAATCCCTGAATTCATTAGGGTACAAGGAACCAACTCCAATTCAAGAGAAAGCAATTCCAGTAGCATTAAAGAAAAAAGATGTTTTAGGATGTGCACAGACGGGAACAGGAAAAACAGCGGCTTTTTCCATTCCAATTGTCCAATTATTGAGCCAATCTTATAAAAAAAGTTCAAAAGGAAGGCCGCAAGTATTGATTTTAACGCCTACGCGTGAATTAGCGGCTCAAATAGGGGAAAGTATTCGAGATTATTCGAGTAATTTACCATTGAATTACGCGGTGATTTTTGGAGGAGTTAGCCAAGGACCGCAAGCAAAAAGACTTAACGATGGAGTTGATGTTTTAGTTGCAACACCAG
Organism: Crocinitomicaceae bacterium; assembly: GCA_022448165.1. Taxonomy (GTDB): domain Bacteria; phylum Bacteroidota; class Bacteroidia; order Flavobacteriales_D; family Crocinitomicaceae; genus UBA4466. The sequence goes on from JAKVAS010000235.1 coordinate 1,790, forward strand.
GAAGATTATTAGACTTAATGAATCAAGGAATTCTTAAGTTAGATGAAGTGAAGTTCTTTGTTTTGGATGAAGCGGATCGAATGTTAGACATGGGATTCATCCATGATATTAATAAAATCCTTCCAAAGCTCCCGAAGAGAAAGCAAACAATGTTTTTCTCTGCAACTATGCCTAAAGCAATTGCAGATTTAGCAAAAAGTATTTTATATAAACCGGAATTCATTAAAGTGGATCCAGTTTCTTCTACAGCAGAAACCATTAAACAAGTTGTTTATCATGTATTGAAACCTAAGAAGAAAGATTTATTAAAGCACCTCTTAAAAGACGAATCAATGGATTCAGTGCTTGTATTTTCTAGAACAAAAAGAGGAGCTGATAGATTAGCAAGAGTTCTTGATAAAGCGAAGGTTCCTTCGGCGGCAATACATGGTGATAAGAGTCAAGGGGCGAGAGAAAGAGCGCTGAAAGAGTTTAAAAATGGTAAGCTTAGGGTTTTAGTGGCAACAGATATTGCTGCTCGTGGAATTGATATAGACTCATTGGCTTTTGTAGTTAATTTTGATATTCCAAATGAAAGTGAAACATATGTTCACCGAATTGGAAGAACGGGTAGAGCTGGGGCTAATGGCTTGTCGATTTCTTTTTGTGATATTGATGAAAAGCAGTACTTAAAGGATATCGAAAAGTTGATCAATAAGAAAGTTGATGTAATTTCCGATCATCCATTTCCAATTACATCTGATGCAATTGCAGAATACAAAAAATTGCAGGATAGCTATAAAGAGCAGAATAAGATTCAAATGGAGAAAAGAAGACTAGCCAAAGCAAAAGCCAGAGCAAATGGTAGCGGAGGTCGTGCAGGCGTAAATCGTTCCAAGAGAAGACGGTAAAATTAAATTAACCAATGTAATAAAAGGAAAATATGAAATTGTTTACATTCATTATGGGTATTTTCCTTTCATCATATTGTGTGGCTCAAACCTCGACTAAACTGGTACTTGAAAAGCAAGGCCATGTTGTTGTTTCTAATGACGTATTTAA
>JAKVAS010000236.1 GCA_022448165.1 Crocinitomicaceae bacterium
ATTTACATAGACTGCATAAAACTCCTCATGTGACAAGTCCGCGAAATAGGGGTAAAGAAATTCGTAACAATGCAGAGAGCACGTCAGTCTTGGCTGAGTTGAAGATTTCGTCAACGGCTTTCTTCTGCCTAGTTCCAAAGCAGCATAAATAAGAATTGCTTTTGCATCACCTATTCCTTTAAACTTCTTAAGGTCAGGAATAGACTTACGAGCCAACTCTTGCAAGTCATTATTGGAGTCGTGCAAAATCGACGAGGCAATTTCTATAGCACTTTTACTCTTTGTTCCTGACCCAATAAGTAAGGCAATTAATTCAGTGTTTGAAATGAACTCTCGTCCGTGATTCAGTAACTTCTCTCGTGGACGCTCAAAAGCTGGCATCGATTTAATCGTGGTAGGCATAACAATATCTATAGGTTCACTTTAAGATAATCATTCCTTTTCGGTTTTCAAACCAAAGAAAACTGAACTTATTGACAATCGTGCATGCACAATTTAACATTTCATTGTTCATTCATGAACCCTTTGGAGCTAATTTTGTGTTAGAACTAGATATATGAAAAATTTAAATTTATTGTTTATTGCAATGTCGTTGCTGTTTTCAGCATGTGGACAGGAAGCGGTTGAAACAGAAACAAATGAACCAGAAGTTGTTTTAGGACCTATAAATCTGAATTCGTTCCTTAACGAGCGAACAGATTTATCGGATAAAGTTGACAGTGTTTTCAATACCATGAGTTCTGAATCTAAAGTTGCTCAACTGATAATGCCCGCTGCTGGCCGTCTTGGTCATTCTGAAGAAAGAATCAAATACTTAATTGACCACAACTACATTGGAGGAATCCTCTTGTTGAATGGAACAAAACAACAATTTACAGATTGGGTTATTGAATATAATGAACGTTCAGAAAAACTGGGTCAAATTCCTTTTCTCTATTCTGCTGATGCCGAACCTTCTTTGGTAAATCGAAAAATTATCGGTTCAAAAGCTGTTAAAAAAGCTAACCAAATGACATCTGAAGAAGAAGTCTTAGATGCAACAAAGTCTATTTCAAATGATTTAAACGACATAGGTATAAACTACAACTTTTCACCAGTGGTCGATCAGGCAAAAAATAAAACAGTGGGATACAGAGGATTTGGAACTGAACCTACGAACATTGTTCCTTATTCTGATGTTTTTATACAACAAACTCAAAAGCAAAATATTATTGCTACCGCTAAACATTTCCCAGGACATGGTTTAGTCTCTGGCGACACGCACAAATCACTTCAAATAATTAATGGAGAACTAAAGGAAGTGAAATACTATCCCCCATTAATTGAAACTGGAGTTCTTTCCATCATGGTAGGACATCTTGCCGTTACGGGCAATGAAAAGTACAATACTAATGGGCTCCCCGCTACAACTTCCAAAATAATTATTCAAGATTTACTTCGTGATAGTTTAAACTTCAAAGGTCTTGTTGTTACGGATGCTATGGGAATGGGAGGAGTTGTTAAAATTCCGAACGCAGATGTTAAAGCTGTAGCCGCTGGTTGCGATATCATTCTAATGCCAAAAGATGCAGAGAAAGCACATCAGGCTATTCTTGAAAAGTACAAATCTGATGAAGCATTTACAGAAACGGTAAACGAATCTGTAAAGCGAATTATCCGTATGAAAATCTGTCTAGGTCTAATTTAAATCCTACAATCGCAAGATTACTCTCCAATAAACTAGGGAATAAACTAAAAATCAGGAATCCCATATGCTAGTTGCAATTCCCCCCCAAATTCTTGCTTGTATGAAACATTAGTTTAACTTTGACTTAATGTCTAATTTACAAATCCAACAACTTCTAGTACCGTTCTCAAAAATTGGTTTGGGAGATATGGATAATGTAAAGCTGATGAACCGTGTTGACACCAAATTTGTCATGACAGTTGATCAATTTCTTGAAGTCCTTCCCTTGTTAAATCAACATTATCATGCTGTTGAAATTGCGGGTAAATGTGTCTGTTCATACGAGAGTTTATACTACGACAATCCGGATTTGGACTTCTACCATGATCATCATAAAAAGAGGTTAAACCGGGTAAAAATTCGTTATCGAAAATACTTGGATTCAGACATCTCCTTTTTGGAAATAAAACATAAATACAAGGGACGAACGAATAAGATGCGTATTCCGTCTGATGAATTACACGAAGAACTCCCTACTGAACATGTAAAATTCATTGATGAATCAGTCGACTTGTCCTTTACTGACGAATTAATACCAACACTTGTAAACAACTACCAACGGATCACTCTTGTTGGGAAAAGTATAAACGAGCGACTAACAATCGACCTAAATTTAAGTTTTAGAAAAGGCAATCAAATTTCAGATTTGAATTATCTTGTCATCGCTGAACTTAAACAGACGAAAGTTTCTCGAAAATCTCCGTTCTTTGGATTTATGAAAGATCGACAAATTCGGCCTTTTCGATTGAGCAAATATTGTATTGGGATACTTAAACTTTCACAGAAAGTAGATGTCAAATACAATCGTTTCAAGAAAAAAGTACTAAAAATTGATAAACTAAAACCAGATGCTGCTTAAACTTACAGACACTTCTACAATTGAGAAATTATTCAACCTACAATGGTTTGATAACGACTTTTACACCCTCCTTCTTCGATTGGTGATTAATATTGTCTTTATGACGATATTAATTCGCTACCTGTACTACCCAATTGCGAAACGAAAAGATTATCTCTTCACATACTATTTGATTGGTTTAATTACCTT
>JAKVAS010000237.1 GCA_022448165.1 Crocinitomicaceae bacterium
TACCTTTTAAGGTCAATCAGATATATTAAAATGTATATCTTCACTCAATTAAAAGGCAAACACACAAAAGTTGATGTTTACCATAACGTTACCTGCAAGTTGAAAAATATGACTAATGAATAGACTTTCAATTTTACTTCTTATGACAATTGCCATTTCCTGTCAGACCATAAAAAGACATCAAAGCAATGTGGTCACACAGGACATTGACAACTTTTGGGAATCATATGAATTGGCCAAGAAAGAATCAGATAGTTTACTACAAATTCAATTGATTGACTCACTTTACATTCAAAAAGGTTCAATCGGATTGAAAAAAATGATGGAAGTTCGTAACTACACGGCAAGTGAATATGTTAACCTGATTAATAATTATCCTAATTTTTTTGAGTCAATTCGTGCTAATACATTAAAATCAAAATTCTTGGCAGAGGAACTAAATGATGGCATTGAAAAATTAGAAGTAATCTATCCAGATTTAAAGCCTGCTAAAATTTACTTTACGATAGGTTGTATGAGAACCAATGGTACAACCCGTGATAGTTTGGTGCTTATAGGAAGTGAGTTGGCTATGGCAGAAAGCAATACCGATATTTCAGAGTTTGAAGGAGAGACTAAGGAATGGTTGGAAACATTTTTTAGTTCTAACCCAATTAACGGATTAGTGTTGTTAAACGTCCACGAATATGTTCATACTCAGCAACCCCCTATTCCCGGTAATTTATTGCACATAGTTCTTTACGAAGGTGTAGCCGAATTTGTATCAGTAGTTGCAATGGGAGTTCCTTCGAATGCCCCAGCAATCGAATTTGGTAAAAATAATTCTGCCGTACGCGAAATATTTGAAAGGGAAATGTTCTACGAATGGACGCCTGATTGGCTTTGGAGTAATTCGCCAAACGAATTTGGAGTAAGGGATTTAGGATATTATATTGGATATTCAATAGCTGAAAGATACTACAATAAATCTTCAAACAAACAACAAACGATTAAGGAACTGATTGAGTTAGACTATAGCGATCCAGGTGAAATTGACGCTTTTATCGACAATACAGGCTTTTTTTCAAAAACTATTGAGGAACTCAGAATCGAAGACCAAAAGAATCGACCAAATGTAGTAAGCATAAATGAAATTGAAAATGGAGCTCAGAATGTTGACCCAAATATTGATGAAATCACAATTCATTTTTCAGAAAAGCTTAATGGCTACAATACAGGAGTTAACTATTCAGATTTAGGAAAAAATACTTTCCCAAAAGTTGTAAATCGAGAATGGGCCGCTGATTCTACCTCTTGGAAACTTAAAGTAGACTTGGAGTCGAACAAACATTATAAATTTTGGATTACAAGTAACTTTAGAACGGAAAATGGTGTAGCGTTACTTCCTTATCTGATTGAGTTTAAAACAAAAGAATAAAAGAATAAAAGCCAGCAGGTAACAATGTATATGAAATCATAGCACCCTGCGGGATGCTACGCTTCATATACTAAACGTTATGCCCAATTCACCCTGTCTCCCGAGAGAAACTGACTTCCCAAGCTAACGTTAATGAAGTTGATTTTCGAGAGAAAATATTAAATTTTAACTCGTTGACAATTAAATATTTAATAAAACGTTAGTCAGAATAGGATCTACCAGCTCAATAAAGCTTCTTTCAGCGTACTGATCGAATGACCAAAGTTCGTCACTACTCTCCTACTTTTGGTTGTTCAACTTGTTTGGTCGCAATATAATCAGTCAGATGATTAGACATTTGGTAGCTTGCTCCGCCGATCATAAGCCCCACCAGAAAGGCGTACCGAATAATTCTAAAAGCGAAATCAATGATCATCCTAAAGACTTCGAACCAATCCAGAGCGAGATAGATGAAACCTGCGATCAATAAAACTATCATCTGATACCTCCTTTGGAATTTTGCCCATCTTTCGAGCCAGTTCCAGTAACTCATTTCGATCTAATTGGAATTGTGTGCGAAACTCATTGGTGAGCTTTTTCAAGTAAAGTCAAACATTCCATTCCTAATTTTTTCTCACACTTTCCTTGGATTTTTTGATAAAACAGCTTAGTATAGCTACCTTTATCTCTGATAAAAAACAAACATGAAACGATTTATTCTTAGCTGCTGCATCTCCTTATTGGCTCTTTTTCATGCCTTCGGAAGCGAGAACAATTTCCCTTTAGAATTGCAAGGGGCAATTAGTTGCATCGATAATTCAGACCTTATTTCCAAAGGTAGTCCTGTGGAAGAACAAGAAATTCGTGCAGACTATGTCATGCTGGACAATGATGCTTTGAGCAAAGTTTACTACAACATCTTGTATTGGAATACGGCTACAGGTGAATCGCGTTTGTACCATTTTGTTGATTCGGCAAGTAAGTTTGTATTATTTCGAGAGGAAATGCAGTTACCCACAGAGCCACTTGGATTCAATGCAACAGGAAAAGTGATGGCTGACTATGAAGCAGTGTATAACACTAAAAATAACAAAGCTTATTATGAAATATTGTTCTGGGATACTAAAACAGGTAAATCAAAGCTGTACTTTTTTGATGATATGACCCAAAACTTCAAAGCATACTCCAGTAATGTTCAGCTTCCCTCAATTCCATTGTTTAGGACACAAGGAGAGGTTATGGCGAAGTATTCTGCGATTTACATGAGTGCTCAAGATAAAACGATATACGAGGTCCTTTTCTGGGATACAGCAACAGGAAAATCTAAATTGTA
>JAKVAS010000238.1 GCA_022448165.1 Crocinitomicaceae bacterium
CGGCTAGTTCCGTATCAATTTATAAGGATGGCAAAAAGGTCGCATCGAAACCTATCTCATATACAGACGGGAACTTAGATTTTACGCATATTTCATTAATGCTTGAAGCAACAGAGATTGGATTCGTAAACTACACTGTTCAACTGGAATCTTTGCTCAATGAATCATCTTATGAAAACAACAAATGGTCATTTTATGTTGAAGTAATTGATTCTAGAAGTAAAATCTTATTGCTTGCAAATGCTCCACATCCTGATGTGGCGGCGGTAAAAAATGTAATTGAGCGGGATGAAAACGTCGAAGTAACTTCAATGTTGACTAATGAATTTTCAGGAAATCTTGACGAGTATGCCCTGCTTATTCTTCATGAACCTGGAGGTTCAGCAAGTGGTAACTTCTTACAGAAAGTAAAAACAGCGAAGCTACCGGTTCTTTACATGATTGGTAAGAACTCAAATCCATCAACGGTTAAACAACTTGGAATTGGATTAAACTTGCCATCTGGTAGACGATCTGATGAAGTTCAATCGTCATTAAAAAGTGGATTCCAACTCTTTGAAATTTCTTCAGACCTGAGCTCTGGTTTAGAGTATTGGCCGCCACTAGGTGTCCCATTCGGAGAAATTAAAGCTTCTCAAGGTGATGTGTTATTGACCCAACGAATTGGTTCTGTCGTAAAGAAAGATCCAATTCTGTATTTCACTTCAGGAAAAAGGAAGCAAGGAGCGATTATTGGTGAAGGATTGTGGAGGTGGAAACTAATGGAGCACGCTCGTACGAAGGGCAATAAAGGCTTCAATGAATTGATTCAGAAAAGTGTACAATATTTAGTTGTTAAGAAAAACACAGACGCATTGCGTGTCAATCTACCGCGACGATTCAACGTAAATGATGATGTTATTATCAATGCCGAGTTTTATAATTCATCTTTGGAGCGAATTACTGATCCAAATATTGCTTTCGTTCTAAGGAATCAAGATGGAGACAAAGTGGATTACACCTTTGCAAAAGGAGAGGTTGATTACCGTTTATCTCTGGGGAAATTGCGCGTTGGAAAATACGACTGGAATGCGAAAACAACCTTCAATGGTAAAAGTTATAAGAAGTCAGGCTCATTTGTAGTGAATGATATTTCTTTAGAGAACTTAGAAACAAGTGCCAATCACAATTTACTTCAGCAGATTGCTGAGAATTCGAATGGGAAGTTCTATACGCTTAAGAGTATGGATAACATGTTGAATGATATAGAGAAACGTACAGATATCGTTACCATCACTTCAGAAGAATCCACTTTCAAGGATTTCATTGATTACAAGTGGTTATTCTTCTTATTAATTATTCTACTGGGATTAGAGTGGTTCATGAGAAGAAGGTTGGGGTCATACTAATATTCTTCTGCCGAGCTTTTAAAATACGGAGTTACACCTCAAAAGAGCTAGTAATTAAGGCGATTTCTGTTTTTATCATATAATTGCTTTTATTTCAGGGTCATCTTACACTGAATAAATCCAAAGTAAATGATTGTTGAGGGGAGTTGATTTTTAATAACCTTATTCAAGATGGATATTTAGTGTTGATATCTATTGCCCTCAGGACACTCTAATAATAAAAAAGTTTGAGTTATCTGGCTATTTGACTAGAGAGAATTTGATGGTTGAATTCAGAAATGATTCACTGTATTTGAGTAATCACCATTCCAATGGCTGTTACAGGAAATGGTGATGTGATTTTCATAGTGCATAATCGAATTTTTGATGGTGTAGTTTTAAAGCTTAAGTTCGAAAACCTTTCAGGCGGCAGGAAGACACTAATTGGCGGAGAATTGAATATTGGTTAATTGAAACCACAGAAGAGAAATGAATGCGTTTTGATAAAATAATAGGCATAAGAAACTACCCGGTCTATCACACTTCTTAACCATTGACAATCAGAAAGAAAGGCAGCTGTTTAGTTCACATCCGAAGAGACATTCAAATTAGATAATAGAACTATTTGTAATTATTTAGACATGTATATAATAAACTAGAATTGATCACGTTCTAAAGAAGAACAGAATAAAGAAATCATGCCTATGTTAAAAAAATACCCTGAAATTGCTCCTAGCGAGGAGTTAAAAATCGCTCCGAAAACTTCGACGCTCAACGCGATCTTGAATTACAGCAAGTCGATAGAGGTGAAGAAAACACGAAAAAACAACGCGAGATTGTTAATTCACTTGAACTAAATTTATTAATAAATATGAATCCCGTTTCGACACTTTCGAAACGGGATTTTTTTTTATTGAATCAACTCTCGTTGATTTTTTTTTAATCTCTCCTACCAGATCTTGGAGATTGTCTCACTTGAATTTCTCATTGGATCTCCTTCTTTTACGTCAAACGCTTCAAAAAATTCTGGGCAATTCATCAATGGTCCATTCACTCTGTACATCCCTGGAGAGTGAGGATCATTAGCTATACGATTCTTTAACTCTTCATCTGTATAGTTGATTTTCCACAATTGTGCGAACCCAATAAAGAAACGCTGATCAGGAGTGTATCCCTTTTTACTAATTCCTGATTGATATTCAGCTGTACGCTTGTATGCGTGGAAGGCAAGTGTCAACCCTCCTAAATCAGCAATGTTTTCTCCCATCGTTAAATTTGGGTTTACACAGTAACCATCGAGAGGGCAGAACCTAGAGAATGTTGCTCCCAATTTTGCTGTGCGTTCTTCGAACAATTTAC
>JAKVAS010000239.1 GCA_022448165.1 Crocinitomicaceae bacterium
ACATAATCATTAAGGTCATCACATACAATCAAGACGACATTTGGACGAGATGGATCCACACTCGCAGCCTCGACCGATGATATACGAGTCGATAGATGCGCAGACGTAGCAGCAACAATCACCAGAAGAATCATAAGGGGTAATTTTCTCATAAATTTAAAAGTAACCGTATCTTATTTAAATGATGATCTAGCCTAGATCAGACAGTTCCGCGACGTTCTTCTAAGGCACATCGATTTTGCTCGGCTCTTGCCTTAGTGATCGGGTATTGCCTCAATGACCTAAATGCAATTGAACAGTATTTGGAAAAAATTTTCAATTCCTATTACTTATATAATAAGGTAATTCTTTAGTTTATGTTATTAAAATATGGTCTATTTTTAATTACGCTGCTTGCATTAGCCCTCAATATCAATGCTACAGTCGTTGCATACTACGAATTCAACGAAACCCAAGGCGGAGCGAGTAATGCGCTTAACTCAGTAGAAGGTTCAAATATCCCTTCCCTTAATGATAATTGGGGAAATTTAAATGGGTCAGGGCAACTAATTATTAACGGATCAGTCTCATCAAGCCAATTGCGACTAAATGATGACGCATTTGGTGGAACAATTTATACAAGAATTGATTTCCAATCCTGGAATAGTAATAATGAAAGTTCAGATGTAAGATTTAAATATGGGGTACGTTTAAAAAATGGTAGTACTAATAATCCTACAACCAGTGAAGTTTTAAATCTAACCTTGAGATTAACACCTGAAAATTCAATCCTCGCTGTAACAGGCCAAGGTTCATATGATTGGATTAAGACCACTCAAAATCCAAGTAACAGTGGGGTAAGTTATATTCTCGAAGTAAACACAGATGAGGATAATTTTTCCGTATGGATTGGTCGAGATTCTGAAGGAACTTATTCTAAATTAAAAGGCCCTGAAATTCTTAATTTAAATGGAAATACAGATTTTGATGAAATTGATGCAATTACCCTGCAATCGGAAGGTGGCTATTACGAAGTTGAAAGAATAGCTCTCGCAAACGACTTCGATTCGATTCGGAGCTTACAATCTGGGCAAAGTTTTGATTTTAATCCGTACCAAGAAAATACTTTCGATTATAAGGCTTTTGAAGATAGTTTGTTTGATAACGAGCAATTATACAATCAAGCCTTCCAAAGATATTCATTTGCTGGATACAATGATAATTCAACTTTATTTGGATCCTCTTACATTAGATTGATAGAAAACGATTATTTTTTTATATTCCCAAGAAGAAAGAATAACGAACTAATATATACTTTATATGAAAGTAATAATTTAAGAGAAGATTCTTGGAGCACTATTGCTTTAACTACTCTTGAGCAGAATATTTCTTTGGATACATTATTTTGGGAAAGTAGATATGCAATCGATACCAATAACAATTTCTATAGAGTTTCCGCTAGGGTACCTGATGATGATTTAGGCGATTTACCCGCAGCTCGTTATGTACCTTCTGGCTATTCTTTTATTTGGGGTGACCATTTCCAAGGCAACGAACTTAACTCAGACAATTGGTTTGTTGGCATGAAAAACCCTGATTCAGGCGATTTAATCCCAGGTGCAAATGGAGATTATTTATTAAAAGATGCTTATTCTGGTTATGTTACAGAAGAAGATAGTTTTGTTCAAAATGGTGCTCTTATACTTAGAAATCAAAAAAGAAGTTACACCGGTGTGAGCCCTCAAGGAAACTTTGAATACACCTCTGGCTGGGTAACCTCCATGCAGAAAGTAAACTTTAATAGGGGCTACATTGAAGTGCGTGCAAAATTTCCATCTGGCGTGCAAGTATGGCCAGCTATATGGCTTGTATCTGAAGATCTAATTTGGGGGCCAGAATGGGATTTATGGGAATACTTTGGTTATGTAGATCCGACGACTGGTTACGATGCTATGGGAATGCATTTAATGACCGGTTACGAGCAATCGGGCAGCATGTGGCCCAATCAAGATCAACAATTTTGGGATATGGAATGGATTTATTCCTATCATCTAAACTATGATCCTGATAATTGGCATACTTATGGATGGGAATGGACAGATGAGTCTGCAAAATGGTGGATTAACGGTAAGCTAGTTAATATATTATATAAAAGCGAAGCGAGAAGACCTGAACTTTGGCCTGACGAAAATATGTATATTATACTAAATAACGGCGTTAGAGCAGCTGCACCGACATCGGGCACAACAATCTGGCCTAATCAATTAGAAATTGATTATATAGAGCTCTATCAAAAAAATTAATATGCGATGTTTAGAATTTTTATTTTCCTGACTATCCTTAATTTTCTGGTCTTTGTACATGGTGTTCAACGTCCAAGTATATTAACCAAAGCCGAGGGGGCTATATAGATGGGACTTTTCACACAAAACCAATCCGCCACGGTGGGATAGCCATTGCCTGTAATATAATATGCCAGAAAGCTCAAATATATCGATTGTTACAGTAAGTTTCGAAAGTGAAAAAGCATTAGCCTCACTGCTACCCTCAATTGAAGAAAATGTTGAATTAATTATTGTTAACAATTCAACAAAACCTCTTTCGGAAGAACTCAAAAAGACGAAGCATTTTACTGAAATTCAAAATTCTGAAAATAAAGGTTTTGGCGCAGCATGTAACATCGGAGTTAGAGCTGCTTCTAAAGATTTTATATTCCTTCTTAATCCAGACACCATTCTTG
>JAKVAS010000024.1 GCA_022448165.1 Crocinitomicaceae bacterium
GCTCCAACAGTATTTCCGACAGGTTTGACATGGGTTACATGGACTGTTACGGATGCTTCGGGTAACACGGCGACATGTTCTCAAAAAGTTAAGGTGAAGGATAAGGAAGATCCAACGATAGTTTGTCCTCCAAAGGTTGTTGTGTTTACAGATCCTGGTGTTTGTGAGGCTACCAATGTTCAGTTAGGAATGCCTGTTACAGGCGATAATTGTCAAGTTGTTTCGGTAACGAATGATGCTCCAACAGTATTTCCGACAGGTTTGACATGGGTTACATGGACTGTTACGGATGCTTCGGGTAACACGGCGACATGCTCTCAAAAAGTTAAGGTAAAGGATAAGGAAGATCCAGTAGCTCTTTGTCAAGATATTACAGTTTCGTTAGATGCTATAGGTCAGGTAATTATCACGTCAGGTGATATTGATGCAGGGTCATATGATAATTGTGGGCTTTCTTGTGTTCATATAGATATAGATACGCTTGATTGCAGTAATATTGGGTCAAATACTGTAACATTGACTGCTATTGATATTAACGGTAATACATCTATATGTACGGCAACAGTTACAGTTGTGGAGGGGAGTTTTGTGGAGTTGATTTGCCCAGGTGATCAATTGTATGATTGTTCTCAAAGTTGTGGTGTTTCCGGAGCTTGGGTAAGTTGGCCAGATCCAACAGCAAGTTCATTTACAAGTTGTGATAACGGTTGTGATCAAAATACGGAAATCTGTGGTTTTATATATCTAGGGGAGTTTGAAGGTAGCCGCTATTATTGCTCTAATACATCAAATTATACCTGGGATCAAGCGAACTCTGCTGCAATTGCTGCGGGAGGAAATTTAGTGTCGATTAACAGTGCTGCTGAGAATCAATATGTAAGAAATAGCATTTTTGCAGATTATGTTTGGATTGGTTTGTCTGATCAAAACATTGAGGGGATGTTTGAATGGTCCAATGGTGATGCGTTAAGTTATACAAACTGGGCTGGAAATGAACCTAATAATCTTGGTCCAGGAGGTAATTGTTGTGGTGCTGCAGATTATGTTGCTTTGAAGGGGAGCAGCGGATATTGGTATGACCGCAGAGCTTGTAAGAAGTACGAATATGTAATGGAGGTTCCGTGTGGAAACCCAGTTACCATAACTCAAATTTCAGGACCTCAGAACGGATCTGTAATGGCAGGAAATACTTCAGAGGTTGTAACTTATGTTGCTGTTGATGATGTCACAGGTGTTACGGATACCTGCAGTTTTACAGTTTCTGTAAATGAATGCGTGCCTGTTTATTGTACAAGTTCAGGATCGTGCACTGCATATGAGTGGATAGATAATGTTTCACTTGGTACGATTTCAAACCCTTCAGGTAATGATGGAGGTTATGGAGACTATACCAACTTAGTTCATGATGCTCAGCCAGGTGATGTGATTGATTTGCAGCTTACGCCTGGATTCTCAGGGGGAGTGTGGCAAGAAACATGGAGAGTTTGGGTTGATTGGAATTATGATGGTGATTTTTATGATCAAGGAGAATTAGTTTATCAAGGTTATGGGTATGGTGCTGTGAATGGATCATTTACCATTCCTGTTTATGCTGAAAGTAATGATTTACGAGTTCGTGTTTCTATGCGTTGGAACTGTTATGCAGGTCCATGCTCTGATTTTACTTACGGAGAAGTTGAGGATTATATTCTTAGAGTAGATAATCCGTTTAAGTCATCTATTATTGCTGGGAATAATGTTGATGATTATTCAGATGTGATAGAGGATGTTGAAGTTGGCGGAGTAGGATTGGAATTGAAATCCGTTTACCCAGATCCTGTATTGTCTACGGATGGATTAGTAACTGTTGAATTGAGATCAGCAAGAGATACAGATCTTTCAGTTAAAGTTGTTGACCTTTCTGGAAATGTTGTGAAAGAGTTAGTTGTTGATGTTCAGAGAGGAGAGAATAGTGCTCCTTTGAATGTTAGGGGGCTGGCTAAAGGAACATACATCTTACAGGTTATAGGTATGGACATTAAGAAATCTACGAAGTTAATTGTGCAATAGGTATGTAGACCAAATTGCGAGCCGTGCAACTGAAATCATTAGTTGTACGGTTTTTTAAGCTTAGACAAAAAAAGCCATCGATTTTTATCGATGGCTTTTTTGTAATGTTGGATCGGATTAAAATCCTTGAATACCATTTACTGTTGTATATTTTAATACGTTTTTCTTTTCTGGATGAATACGCGCAAAAGCTGATTGAACAGCTAGTGTGCCTTCGTGGAATCCACAAAGAATTAGTTTTAATTTGTTAGTGTATGTGTTTACGTCTCCAATGGCATAAATTCCAGGGATGTTCGTAGAGTAATCTAGTGTATCAACAACTATAGCATTTTTTTCGATTTCAAGTCCCCAGTTTGCAATAGGTCCTAGGCTTGGTTTTAACCCGAAAAGAGGGATTAAATGATCTGTTTCTTTTTTGATTTCTCCTTCCGTTTTGTGTTTGATTGTAACACTTTCAACGTTTTCTCCGCCATTGATTCCAACAACTTCAGCTTCTGTAATCAAGTTGATTTTTCCTTCATCAGCTAAATCCATTACTTTTTGAACGGAATCAAGGTGTCCCCGGAAAGAAGATCTTCTGTGTACTAATGATACTTCTGATGCAATGTTTTTATCAGATAAGAAAATTGCCCAATCTAATGCTGAGTCTCCTCCTCCAGAAATTACACAGCGTTTACCTCTGTAGAACTCAGGATCTTTAATGATGTATTCGACTCCTTTGTCTTCAAAGTTTTCAAGTCCTTCAATAGGTGGTTTTCTAGGTTCGAATACGCCCAGTCCTCCAGCAATCATTACTACAGGTGCATGGTGTTTGGTTCCTTTAGAAGTAGTTACGATGAATGTTTCATCATCTTGTTTTTCTATGTCTACTGCTGCTTCACCCAGAGTGAATCCAGGTTTGAAAGGAGCTGCTTGTTCCATTAAATTATCAACAAGGTCTCCAGCTAGTACAGATGGGAAACCAGGAATATCATAAATAGGCTTCTTTGGATATATTTCAGAACATTGCCCACCAGGATGAGGCAGTGAGTCAATTAAATGACATGAAAGTTTCAGTAATCCAGCTTCGAAGATTGTGAAGAGACCTACAGGACCTGCTCCAATGATGATGATGTCAGTTTCGATCATTTCGTTTGATGTTTGAGGGTGTAAATTTAATAAACCAATTTATAACCACGTATCACGGTTTTATAGTATTCTTTTGAATGCCTTTAATTTTATCTTGTCTTAAACGAGTTCTTGTTAGAGGTTGTTCTTGAGAAATTGATTTGAGATATTACCTTGTCTAATTTGTTTTTAATTAGTGTCGCAATTATGGCTATTAGTGGGCTATGTTTCGTTTTACAAATTCCCAAAGGACAATTCCTGCGCAAACTGATACGTTTAAACTGTGTTTTGTGCCAAATTGTGGGATTTCTATGATATGATCTGAAAGGTCAATTGCCGTTTGATTGACACCGTTAACTTCGTTTCCGAAAATAAGTGCATATCGCTCATTGGGAAGGTTTGCAACGTCTTGGAGTAATGTAGTTTTTTCAGTTTGTTCAATGCTACATATTTTCACTCCTTCTTTTTTTAGTTTTTGTACAATTTCCTCAGTAGAATCATAGTGTTCCCAAGCAATTGTTTCTGTAGCTCCTAAGGCTGTTTTGTGAATTTCTCGATGAGGTGGAGTGGCAGTTATTCCACAGAGGTATATTTTTTCGACGTTAAAGGCGTCGCAGGATCGGAAGAATGAACCAACGTTGGTTAAGCTTCGGATTTCATCTAGAATTACGATAATTGGAAATTTTTCCTGTGCTTTAAATTCCTTCTCAGAAACACGATCTAATTCCCATAATTTTAATTTCTTGTTCATTTTGTGGATAACAACACGGTTAGATATTTTGTAAGCTCCATTGCCGCAAGTACTTTTACATTGCAAAAATTAAAAAATCAATCGACTTGGCGAAGGTATCTGGTAAAAAAGGCGTGAAAGAAACGCCATTGATGAAACAATACAACCAAATTAAGGCAAAACATCCTCAGGCCTTGTTACTCTTTCGGGTTGGAGACTTTTATGAAACGTTTGGTGAAGATGCTATTATAGCCTCTAAAATTTTGGGGATTGTTCTCACTAAGCGTGGAGCAGGGTCGCCTTCTGAAATTGAACTGGCAGGATTTCCTCATCATTCAATGGATACGTATTTACCAAAATTAGTGCGTGCAGGACAACGTGTTGCTATTTGTGATCAGTTGGAGGATCCTAAGATGACCAAGACGATAGTGAAACGGGGTGTCACTGAGTTGGTTACGCCAGGGGTTTCTTTTAATGATCAGGTGCTAGACACTAAGAAGAACAATTTTGTATGTGCAATTCATTTTGATAAAAATATTACAGGAATTTCATTTCTAGATGTTTCAACGGGTGAATTTTTGGTTGCTGAAGGAACAAAGGATTACATAGAGAAGTTGATTCAAGGATTTGAACCAACAGAAATTTTATATAACAAACGATCATCAAAAGAGTATGACGAGACTTTTGGGAACAAATACTATTCTTACAGGTTAGAAGATTGGATCTACTCTGATGATTATGCTCGAGAAAGTTTGAATAAACATTTCGGGACAAAGTCATTAAAGGGCTTTGGGATTGAGAGTCTGAATGCTGCAATTATTGCCGCTGGAGCAATTGTTCATTATCTTTCTGAAAATCAACATAATCGTTTAGGCCATATTACGGCAATTAGTCGTATTGAAGAAGAACGGTACGTATGGTTGGATCGTTTTACGATTCGTAATCTAGAATTGGTGAGCTCTCCGCATGAAAATGCAACTACACTTATTGACGTAATGGACGCTTCCAAAACTCCAATGGGAGGAAGAATGATGAAGCGATGGATGGTTCTCCCTTTAAAAGATTTGAAGCCAATTCAAGATCGTTTGGAAGCGGTTGAGGCATTTTATAAAAACGAAACTTCGGCTTATACATTAGGGGAGCATTTAAAAGAAATAAATGATCTTGAACGATTGATTTCCAAAGTGGCAGTTGGGAAGATTAATCCTCGAGAGATTATTCAATTAAAGAGAACGTTGGTGCAACTTGATCCGATTAAAGAATTGGTTGGGGAAATGGGGGTTGACGTGTTGAAGCGAGTCAGTGATCAGATTAACCCGTGTAAAGCATTGTTAGATTCTATTGAAAAAACACTGCATGAGGATCCAGCTGTTCAGGTTGGTAAGGGAAAAGTGATTGCAGATGGATTTAATCAAGAGTTAGACGAATTACGTGCGATTTCATTTTCGGGGAAAGATTATTTGGATCAAATGCAAAAGCGTGAATGCGAACGTACCGGAATTCCGAGTTTGAAAGTTGCATTCAATAATGTATTCGGGTATTATTTGGAAGTACGAAATACGCATAAAGATAAAGTTCCTGAAGAATGGATTCGTAAACAAACATTGGTGAATGCGGAACGATATATTACTGAGGAATTGAAAGAGTATGAAAGCAAGATTCTTGGTGCGGAAGAAAAGATTCAAGTAATTGAATCGCGTTTGTTCCAAGATTTGGTCTTTGGAATGGCTGATTATATTCAACCAATTCAATTAGATGCTTTCTTAATTGCCCAGTTAGATTGTTTGCTTTCTTTTTCTGAGATTGCCAAAGCGAATAACTATGTAAAACCTGATATGAATGAGGGATTTGCTCTAGATATTAAGGAAGGGCGTCATCCTGTGATTGAAAAACAACTTGGAATAGGGGAGGAGTATATCTCAAATGATGTATATCTTGATAAAGATACTCAACAAATCATGATGATTACAGGGCCGAATATGTCGGGAAAAAGTGCTTTGTTAAGGCAAACTGCATTGATTTCTTTGATGGCTCAGATGGGAAGCTTTGTTCCTGCTTCTGAAGCAAAACTCGGATTAGTAGATAAGGTTTTTACAAGAGTTGGGGCTTCGGATAATATTTCTTCAGGAGAGTCTACTTTTATGGTGGAAATGAACGAAACATCAAGTATTTTGAATAACCTCTCAGATCGATCATTAATATTATTGGATGAAATCGGTCGGGGTACAAGTACGTATGATGGTATTTCTATTGCTTGGGCAATTGCTGAGTATATTCATGAGCAACCAAAACATCGTGCTAAAACATTATTTGCAACTCATTATCATGAATTGAATGATATGACCAATCGTTTTGATCGAGTTAAAAACTATAATGTTTCAGTAAAAGAAGTAGGAAAGAAGATTCTTTTCCTAAGAAAACTTGTGGAAGGTGGAAGTGAACATTCTTTTGGTATTCATGTAGCAAAATTGGCAGGAATGCCTGAACGTGTATTAACAAGAGCTGAAAGTATGTTGGTACAACTGGAAAAAAGTCATGAACTTGTTGAGTCAAAATCTAGAAAAAAGAAGAGTGTTAAGGAGGCTGTTGTTGATGCTGGAGAAATGCAGTTAAGTTTTTTTCAATTAAATGATCCAGTGTTAGAACAGATTCATGAAGAGCTAGTGTCCATAGATATCAATACGTTAACTCCCGTTGAAGCACTCATGAAATTAAATGAGATAAAAAAATTAACAGGTGGATAGGCACTTTTTTGTATTTGATGCTTCGTTTTTAAGAAATACTTTATACATTTGTCGCCCGTGTTGAACGAAACATGGCATAAAATGAAATACAAGCGGGCGTAGCTCAGGGGTAGAGCATCACCTTGCCAAGGTGAGGGTCGTGAGTTCGAATCTCATCGCCCGCTC
This sequence comes from Crocinitomicaceae bacterium, assembly GCA_022448165.1. Lineage (GTDB taxonomy): Bacteria > Bacteroidota > Bacteroidia > Flavobacteriales_D > Crocinitomicaceae > UBA4466. The sequence goes on from JAKVAS010000024.1 coordinate 6,796, forward strand.
GAAAAAACTAATTGTAGTTTATTTCGAAAGCTTCCCTAGGAAGATTGGTTTTATCAATTTTTAAAGGTACGTTTGACATATAATATTACCAGTTTATTCAGTCCGAATAAATAAATGCTCGAGTGGTGGAATTGGTAGACACGCCGGACTTAAAATCCTGTGCTCTTCGGGGCGTGCGGGTTCAAGTCCCGCCTCGAGTACTGAGAGCCTCCCTTTTTTAGGGAGGCTTTTTTTTTAAAGCGACACTTACACAGGGGCTTCCACCCTGTATTAGTTGATTAGCCTTGGTTTCACAGCCAAGGCTTTTTGTTTTTAGAGCGCTTATTTTTACATTTTTGCATTCTGTTTTGTTAAAGCCTTGCAAGCTTACCATAATGATTATGCAGTTAAACCACCGATGACAAAACTTTCCGTTGATGGTTTTTTCGACCTTAAAACAGAAGCATCCGTAATTAAAGTCACAGGGAAAAAGGCTATTTCTCTAAAGGAGTTCCAATTTATATTAAACCTTTTTATCAACGGTACGATTAGCGTAAATTCTTTAATCGGATAATGATGTCAATCAATACTGAAAAAATAGAAAAGCTATCGATTAATCAATTATTGATTATTACACTTGTTATTGCAAATTAGAATAACAAATGGATGATTAGTTAATTTTCTTGATACTGAATAATTTGCATAAAAAGGCTAAATAAAGTAACTTTTATTTTAAGATTAATACGAGATATGCTTGAATTGTGCAATATCCAGTTATTATATTTGTGGAAAAATATAACCACTGTTGCATATAAATGTGTTTTATAAGGTAGTTATAAACAATAAAAAAGAAACCATGAAAAAAATATTTATTATTCTGAGCATCATTTTATCATCATTTACATCAAACGCAACAATTCATGTTGTATACGTTTGGCATGGATATAACCAATTTATTGATGCCGTGAATTTCTCAGAAGATATTACAATTCAACTTGGCGATACCGTACAGTGGCTTCCATTTGATGACCCTGGGCTTATGGTTCACACTATTACATCAACCAATATTCCCTCTGGGGCAGCATCCTTTGATCATATATGGCAAGTTCCGGACACCTTTTTTCAATATGTCCCACAAGTAGCTGGACTTTATGAATATGAATGTACTCCGCACGAACACTTGGGAATGATAGGTTCTATTGACGTCATAGAAGGTGTGAGCGGAATTACAGATGTAGCATCAAAAGAAAGTGAGATGCTTATTTATCCAAATCCAACAACAGACGTGATTCATTTCAAGAAATCAAGTTTCGTCTACCCATACAAAATTTTCAGTTCAAAAGGAGAGCTTGTGTTGTCCGGTACAACTAATGATATAGTTAATGTTTCAACATTTTTAAATGGAACCTATCATATTCAAATTCTTGGCGATAAACCACGGATTATGAAATTTATAAAACAATAATAGTTTATGACACTATGTAAAAAGAATAAAACGACTTTTTACATTATGCCTTATACAAGAAATGAAGATAACAGATAAAGAGCTAGGGGAAATGTTCTACTTAACAACAATCGTTAACGATAGAGAATTGAAAGAGAAACGAGTTTTCTAGTTGTGTATTTTGTTTGACCTGTTTTTATGTATCTCCCGTTATTTGTGAGGGTAAGTATTTCCCCATCGAGTACTGAGAGTCTCCCTTTTTTAGGGAGGCTTTTTTTGTTTTGATGAATCAAAATGCATGTTATGTTGCCATTCTATACCTTTAGTGTTTGCATTCATTATATTCTCAATCATGAAAAAGGTAGACTTTGATGAATGCCTAGAGTAAAGAATATTAATAAGGCTTTGTTCTTCAGTTGTTAATGGTGTAAACGGTCGTTTTAATGTGGTTTAGACCTTGTTAGGCATTTTGCGATTAGTCAAGCATTGAAATTAGAAACATGCGAGTATCTATGGGAATATTAAGGGTTGGAGATATCCACGCAAACATTTTAAAGTCTTCCACGACATGAGTAAACTCCTTCTGGGGTAACTCAATGCTCGCATGGTTATATACATTTTCCTGAACTCCTGAAATATAAGAGCTAGGTAAATCGCATAAGTCAAATATCACGGCTCGGCGCGCAACCCTATACATTTCCTTAATCATTTTAACAACATCCTTCACATAATAGAATGCACTGAAGGATACGACAAAATCATATGATTTGTCAGGGATATTCCGTATCTCATCCTCTATCATGCCCTCCAAAGTTTCATAGCCTTTCGATGAAGCGTTTTCGAGCATGCCTCTAGAAAAATCAATACCGGTGTATGAGAATTTTCCATTTAAATATTCTGATAATAACCCCGTACCACAACCTAAATCAAGTATATTTCCTGTGACATAGTTGTGCCTTTCAAAAAGCCTTCCTGCTTTCTCTAAAACCGCATATTCTCCCTCTTTATTAACAATATCATCATAATTATTTGATATGTTGTCAAAAAAATCTCTAAGCAAATTATCTCCTTTTAGTTCTTCCATTAAACTATTAATATTTATGTTGTTCTGTTATACGCAGGCTCATTTCAATGAGTCTGCGTATAATGATGTAACCTGTGTTGTTGAGTTCTTTAGATTGTACATTTTGTCCATCTTCAAGTTATTTGTATTTGGACGATGTGTGAATTAATGCTTTTTACACAGGGGGGGCATTTTATATTCTTAATTTCTCCTTAGCCAAAATTTTGAAGATGGCCATCTTTTCTCTTCCTTGTAATACCTCGTTTTTATTTGATGGTATTGATTGAAGTTTCGCAAAAGATCCTTTTGATATTCGTTAATTGTTGAAACCCCTTCTTCAAGTTCTTGAGAAATATGTTTTGCGGCGTATATGGCAGAGCTCATGGAAAAACCAATACCCATAGATGAAATTGGGTCAAATGATGTAGCTGCATCTCCAATCGCAACAAAACGCTCTAAATCATTTGTATCAGTTAATTGGGTTTGTGCATTTCGAACCCATAATTTATTTGATATGGCACGAGAGTTATGAAGCAGGTGTTTGATATGATTGGTCTCTTGGAGTAACTTCTTCCAGTTTTTAAGCTGATGAATTTTGTGTTCAGAGAGAATATCCGCATCCGAGAAAAATGACACGACTATTTTATTACTGGGAAGGCATGTGATATACCACCAGCCTAGTTCTACCGATTCAATGGTTTGCTCAAACTTTTTTGAAGGATCATCCAATTCTAGAAACATTCCTGCACCAACTAACGTATCATATTTTTTTGATGCGCCTCCAATTTTACGGGTTACATTGGCCGATCTTCCCGTGGCATCAATGAGGTATTTTGCATGCACATTAAACTCTCCTTCTGCTGGGTGTTTGAGCGTTACTTGCCAGTTCTTGTTCGCTTGCTGCTTATAATCTAAGCATTTTGTTCTAGGGTAAATAGTTGCACCTCTTTCTGCAGCTGTTTCTACTAGCTTAAAATCAAACTTTTCTCGATTTAGTTGATAAGTGGCTTCATCAGTTGCGAATATGGTATTGATGGTGCTTGCTTGATCATTTCCCCAATATGATTTACTTGCATAAACAGGTAAAAAGCTGCCATTTTCAAAATCCTCTTTACTTAACTTTAGGTAATCTAGTACATCAAATATACTGGGCGAAACATGTTCACCTACTCTTGTAGAGCTGAAATCAGACTGTTCAACGACGGTGACATTGAGTCGAGTGTAGTTTAATAAGCTTAAAGCGGCGGAGGTCCCACTAGGACCTCCGCCAATAATGAGTACGTCTGTTTCAATAATCGATTCAGACATTATCTTCTTATTTTTATTCCTGAACGCGTGGCGCCCAATCCTTCACTGCTGACGCTTATCTTTTTAAAGGCGCGTTTTTCAAGAAAAGAAACGAGCATTTTAGCCTTTTCATTTTTCGTCTCTATTTTTTTCAAATCATCTTCAATGAAAAATACCGGTATCGTAGTTTCATTGTCATCACCGTTGCCGCTTACTTGACCTACTCCATATTCCTTGAATGAGAAAAGCTCGTTGGTACGTTCGGTTTCTGTGAAATATGGGAATCCTTTGTCTTGTGAATTGGTGTTTCGAATGAATGCCATGGCAGACCAATGTTCGACCATTTGAACAAAACTGTTTATTCCGCGTGCATAGTTCATTTGTTGACCTGCAGGTAAATGAGATTGTAGTTGTCCTTCCAGCGTTGTTTCGCCAGTCAACACATCCCATGGGCTTTGTGGTGGCCACCAGTAGGAATAATAGGTTGGAGGTAATGGCTCATTAACAGGATCATTAATATAGGTTTGATTGTCTTGATAAGTTGTGTCAGAATCTTTCCACACATCTGTTGTGTTGATCTCTTGGCGAGTTATTCGCTGATCCTTGTTGAAACTTGGGTTGGTGAAGTTAACTGGTTGAACAGTACATTGGAAGAAATCAGCTTGCCAAGGACAGGCCATTCTTTTTGTAAGGTCTCCAGGTTCACATCCACCACCTTCGCATTCATCTCTAGAAGGAGTAAGGCCAGTGTTTTGGTAACCGGCAAGTCCCTTATGATCATCAATAATAAATGGTGCGGCATAAATGGCTGGGTTTTGTACACTCCAAGTGACTTCTATGCCTGGGCACATAGGTAAACCAACACAGTTGCCTACACTTGCTTGATCTGCTTTACTTACAGGGAAAGGTTCAAAATCAGGGTTGTTTTCAAATGAACCATTTGCCCATTGCTGAAGCATAAAGTATTGTGTGTCATTTAAAGCTAAAAATTTAACAATGTTTTCATTGCTTACAGAGTTGCTTCCTGAGTTTAAGGGCATCATAGGAAACGAGTCGCTTCCATTTGTTTTAAAAAGTTGGGATTGCGGTTCGTTTGCAGAAGGGGCATTTTTGTCATTAGGACGTCTGAAATACGAAAAGTAGTTTTCCCTATTTTGCTTATTATTTTTGCTTGGATCAGAGAGATCTACGAAGTTGGCTGAAAATGCCATCATAGATTGAACGTTGGCTACCCATTGGTACCCTGTAAAACGTTTCATGATAGGCAAAATATCACGCTGATAATTCACCTTATAGCTTGAGTTAAATACGCCATTTTCACACATGTCTGGAACTAGGTTGAAATGCCTTACGCCCACATCAAACATGCTATCGCTGAGTGTTGAAATATTTACGATTTCAGGAGCAAAGTCAGGAGAACCTACAATGACCCAGGCATTTAAAACGATCGGGTCTGTCCCGTCCTTGAATAAGATTTTACAATATACTGGACCGTCCGAAATGTCATCGTGCCAAGTGTCGGAACCTCCATAGCTCGTCAATGGTTCATTTCCCCCTGCATGACCATAACCACCTAAAACGACTAGTCTACCATCGTCATCTGTTTTAAGGTCTCCTAATGTGGTAATGGGTGTTCCTGAAGAAACAGTTGAAGGCGGGAATTGAGAAGGGTATCCGTTAGGAACGGATGATTCGTCAAATCCAATGCTCTGGTTACGGCCGCTGAGACTCCTTGGACCTGGGTCAATGATCAGTGTTTGTCTTTCTGCCTCTGTAGTCTTAGAAGCATTTTTGAAAGGTACGTTACGGTTTTTATAACTGTTTTCTTCACCGTAAAGTAGGTTGCCTTCCAGTTCACTGTATTGGTACCAGGCTGCTTTTTTGTTTGCCAAGTGGACTGTCCATTCTATTGATTCGATGTTTTCTGAATCAGCAGTGATTTCATTTCCATTTTCATCTATAACCTTGAATTGTTGTCCTTGCCTTCTTACTTGGCTTTCATCGTCTTTGAAATTTTTTATCGGGCCTAATTTGTTGCCTGAGGCATCTGCTTCATAAGGAAGGCCTCCAATTTCGTCAGGTGAAAGGAAAAATTGCTTATTGCTATTACCCAACCTAGCGACCCCAATAGAAGGGCTGATTTTTAAATTCATAATTCGTGAATTTTAAATGTTATTTAATTGATTTCGTACTTTGTTTTTGTGGTTTATTATACTTTTTGGTTTGAATAAACGGCTGTCTTAATGCCGTTTCTTGTTAGGAGATTTTTGCCGTCATGAGTTTTAGTATTATTTGTTAAGGATTTTCTTATTTGTTCCAAGCTGGCAAACATTAATACCATTGTTGTTTCAAATTTTGAAGATTTTTCCATGTTGAGTTTTTTTTCTGCAATAGGCTTTGCTCCAATAATACGTTCATAAACTTTTGTATGTTTTTTTTGGAACAGGAATAAACAGTTTTTCATACCCATTTTTTCACCTTGAACTAGGGTGAACTTGATCAAGTCAATAATCAATCGAATATTACTTCTGAAATCTTTGTGAGTTACTATTCTCCATGAAGAACCGAGATCGTTATATTTTTCTCTTAATTCATCTGTTTCTTGTTTGAAGAATGTGTCAGTATGTAGTCCTCTTTTATTATCAATTGTTGCAGAATTTGTAGCAACGATTTTCCCATTAATTTCAGCAATAACAATAATTGTTTCTTCTATTTTGTTCAAATGAGGATACAAATCAATTGTTTTATTTGCTCTTGGTTTTGCATGACCACTTTCAACAAAGCTATCATGGACAAGTTTATGTAGTTCTTCTAAACGGCTGTGATCCGTCAAAATTTTAAATTCAATATCTGTTTTACTCATACTTAAAAGTTTGTTGACGACGGGACAAATAACATCACTTATTATCTCGCTAAAATTTCATTGTCTATAACAAAGCAAATAAAACATGCCAAGGCATATTCAAGAAGTTCTTGTGATTTTTAAAATAGTGGCTGGGTTTTATTTCCTTCGAAATTGGAAAGCCCAAAAATACAAATAAGATTCCAAGAAATATTGTTTTTATTACCACTTTTATTAATTAATTAATTAAATCTTGTTTTTTGTTTAATCCCATCCTTTTTCAGAAAGAGTAAAAGTTTATTTCAATCTGTTGTTTTTTAGTCCTAAAGTTTAGTAAAGCTATATTTGATAACGGTTTTAGGCTGTAAAACGGCATGTTAGGTTGGAAAAAGTGTGTCACGCATTGATACGGCCTGTAGCAAGCGCAAGTATTTCATAGGTTTAAAGAGTGAAAAAAATGCTTTGTGACGAAGTGTGACAGAAAAAAATAGAAGTGCTTAAAACAAGATGGTTAATAATACTGTTGGTCTAATAATCACGTTAAGATTTCAAGCCATTACGCCTATTGTTAAACCGATTACTTGCCTTCCATACATACAGCTTAAAGCAGTTTGGCGAAAAATCAAGTAATTATTTATTCATTGCTAAATGAAGCCAATCTATTTCAATTGTGTAATATCGAGTTACTATATTTAATGTATAAATAATAAAACAGTTACACATTAATGTGTTTTATAAAGTTTTAGGGACAATTGAAAGTAATGACAAAAAACAAAATATTAATTGTTGGAATTGGAGGAGTTGGAGGGTATTTCGGAGGTCTTTTAGCGAAGAAATACCAACAAAACGATGATATTGAAATTTGCTTTCTATCAAGAAGTGAAAACTTACGTAAAATTAAATCCGAAGGGATAAGAGTTTTTGACGATGAAAATGAGTTTATTGCTCGCCCAGATTTGGTTTCAGATAACATAAAGGATTTTGGACTTGTTGACTACGCGCTTATTTGCACCAAAACTTACAATCTAACAGAAGTTGCTCAGCAAATCGCTCCATGTATTAGTGACACAACAGTTTTGATTCCTTTGCAAAATGGAGTAGATAGTAGAGGTGTTCTGTTGAACTTTTTTCCAAGAAACCTAATTACACATGGTTGTGTTTATCTAGTTTCTCGCCTTGAAAGTCCAGGTCTAATTCAAAAAAAAGGACAAGTAGGTTCTTTGTTTTTCGGTTTGAATAATGTGCACGATGTTCGACTTGGTAAGTTACAGGAAATCCTTGTGAAGGCAGGTGTTAAATCAGAGTTATCCTTGGACATAAATAAGGTGATATGGGAAAAATTCATCTTTCTATCTTCAATAGCAACATCAACCACTTATTTTGACTCGAATGTTCATGAAATTTTAGAAAGTAGCGAAAAACTTGAATTTTTGAAGTCTCTGATTAAAGAAGTGATCGAACTAGCCCAATCAAAAGAGATTCAAATTGGCAATAAACAGATAGATCGTGTTTTAGGTGTTCTCTCCACTCTTCCTTTAGATGCAACAACGTCAATGCATTCAGATTTTAGAAGTCAGAATAAGCGAACAGAATTAGAAAGTCTAACAGGGTTTGTAGTTAAAGAAGGTAGATTGGATAATGTTTCTATTCAGACCTTTGAAATGATGTATAATGGAATAAAGAAAATGTCTAACACGGTTTATAGCAAATAGGGGATTCGGTAGTTTTTAAAAGTTCAGGAATATTTAAAAACGACTACCAAGTCGTAGGTTTGGCTTATTGTAAATAAACAAAATACAACATTTTGGATCTATGTAAACATGAAAGATTCCTAGATTGATTCTGAAGATATTTACGATCGCATTCTTATCCAGTAAAAAAACTTAGGAGAATATCTTGTTATACACCACAACTAGTCTTCCATCATGCATCAGTAACAAAAGAAGTACTTAAACTTAAACGCGAACTTTTTCCAATCTTTAATAAGGCATACATAACAGGAGCAATTGATAAAGGTGCTATGTACTTCTACTTTTATAGATTTTATGAACAAATCTTCAAGGAACAATACGATTCTGACTTGGGGCAAGAAGAGCAAATAAATAAAACGGCTAAACTGCATAAATACTTCGTTTTTAACATCGGATTATAGCGTCGAAAAGATGTTTATAGGTCAGGAAAATAAGAGAGGCATGGGCTGTTTAATGGTAAAAGGTAAACCTTGCGGAAAAATCTTCGTACCTTTGTGCACAATATGGTTAAGAGTCTACGCGACTTATTGGCCGCCGCCTGTTGGCAAACATAAAAAAACAAATTAAGAATGGCGAAATCGCAAGAGACGTTTAATAAGAAAGAAAAAGAAAAGAAGCGTATAAAAAAACGTGAAGAGAAGAAAAAAAAGGCAGAGGAGCGTAGAGCGAACTCTAAAGGGTCTGGACTTGAAAATATGATGGTCTATGTTGATGAAAACGGTAGACTTACAGATACTCCGCCAGATCCAACTAAGAAGAAAAAAATTATTGCCGAGAATTTAGAAATCGGTGTACCGAAAAGGGAGAAAATTGAAGCTATGACTGTCCGAAAAGGTAGGGTAGAGTTTTTCAATGATTCTAAAGGTTATGGTTTTATTAAGGAATTGGATACAGATGAAAAGTTCTTTGTTCATGTCAATGGTCTGTTAGAAGAGATTGCTGAGAATGATAAAGTTACTTTTGAACTGGAGCAAGGTTTAAAAGGAATGAATGCTGTTCAAGTGAAGAAGGCAGTTAAGGCTCCGACTCCTCCTGTAGATAATTCTACGGAGAATCCTGAAACTTCAAGTTCAGAGGAGTAGTATTTTACGATATATAACAATAAAAAAAAAGGAGCGCATTGCGCTCCTTTTTTTTATTGTTAATTTTGTGATTATCAATAGTTTGATGCAGGTTTGTTATTTGGGAATGTGGAGTGCACGTGAGAGCCTTATTCGTATATCTTGAGAAGAAGTTTAATATGGAAGAAAGAGCCGTAATAAAGAATCGAAACAATTATTTCATGATAAGAAAAAATGTTGTTTATACCCTTGATCCATAGGATATTGATTATCTTTCACTTAATTAAAATCGCTATTCACATAATTCCTACTGCTACTATTTACACACTCGGTCGAAAAATCGTACGGATGAAAAAATCTTGTAATCGCCTTATCATTATTGTTCTATTATTGTTTTGGACTGGTGGTCTTTTTGCATCAACTAAACAGTCAAAATATCTTGAAAAATTAGAGGATAGATTTGAAAACAGTACTTCTGAAGAGGTTAATAATTGTATTGATTCAATTATCCGAAGTGATAGAAAGTTGTATGAAAAAGAACTGTTGTTTTTTCTTCGAAATAAAGGGAAGTTAGAAATAAAGGATAATCATTACACTAAAGCATTTAAACTATTCAGTGATGCTCTAAAATTAGCTGAATCTAAAGATGATTCTTTAGAAGTTGCGAAGAATAAGATGGAGCTTGGGCTGGTGTTTTTGCATTTTGATGATTTGCAAATAGCAAATAAAGTACTAAAAGAAGCAGAGAAAATATTTAAGAATCGTTCAATGGATGAAGAATATGCTCGCTCTGCTTATTTAAGGGCAATTCTACATAAACGAATGGGGAAGTTCGAAGAGTCTACTCGTATTTTACGACGGATAGAACTTGTTTATAAACGAATAAAAGATACGAGTGGATTGGCGAATACATATAATGCGATTGGAGTTAATTATAAGAATCTGAAAAAGGTTGGTAGGGCAATTAAATTTTTCCATACTTCAATTGAACTGTTTTTAATGGTGGATAAGCCTTTAAGATTGGCTAAGGCATATAATAACTTGGCAAACACCTATGAAATTGATAAATCTTGGGAAAAATCAATACTGAATTACGAACGCTCCCTTGAAATCAAAAGGCGATTAAATGATACGTTAGGAATAGCAATTTCTTATATTAATATGAGTGTGATATATAAGAGGAAGAATGAAGTGATGAGGTCTTTGGAATATGGAAATCGTTCCATTGCTTTGCTAGACAGAATTGGAGAAAGAGGGGAGCGCAATAAAAGTAAGGTTTATCATTTAATGTCCGAATTACACGAGGAAATGGGAGACCAAATGCTTGCTTTAAAATACGCTCGACTTGAACATGAGTTGTGGATGAAGGCAAGGGTTAAACAAGAAACCACTCTTATTGAACTGTTTGAGAAAAAGCACGATGTTAGGTTTTATACCATATCGGATAGTCTTTTAAAAAGTCAAGAGATTTTGCAGGACAAGATTATTGCGGTAGAATCGGAGAAGAAGAAACTCGTTAAACAGAAAAGCGATGTGTTAAATACCTCAATGCTTGTCGTTGTAATGCTTCTTGGGGTTTTAGTTTTGGTTATTTACGGTCGTTATCTCGTGATTCGAAGAATAAAGAATCAGCTTGAGGTGACTAATAAAGAGTTGTATGCTACGAGGATCAGTAAAGAGGAGAAAGAGGTCTTATTGCAAGAGATACATCATCGGGTAAAAAATAATATGCAGATTATCTCTAGTTTGATTCGCCTCCAATCGAATCAGTCAGATGATGCTTTGATGAAGGAACTTTTTGATGAAACGCAGAATCGAATTAATTCAATGGCTCTTGTACATGAGCAATTGTATCAAACAAAGGATTTTGAAAAACTGGAACTAAATGGTTATATCGCTCAGTTAGTGGGGTATTTAGTAGATACATATAAAACAGAGGTGCAGATTACGCAAAAGATCGACGTATCCTTACATAAAGCTTCTATTGATTCTCTTATTCCAATTGGATTAATTGTTAATGAAATAGTTTCCAATTCTTTAAAGCATGCATTTAAAGGGGTGAAGAGTGGGATTGTGAGTCTTTTCTTCCATGAGTCAAAAGATCAGGAGGCTTTTATTTTGGAGGTTTCTGATGATGGAAATGGAGGGGAGGCGAAATCCGTTAAGCCAAGTTCTCTTGGATTGGAGTTAATAGATTCTCTTGTTTGTCAGTTGGATGGGGATTACGAGCTTTCAACTGAAAATGGTTATAGCTACATCATTCGTATTCCTAAAATATAAAAAAGGTGCAATCAGTAAGAAAGCACCTTTTATTAAGAAGTTTTATAGAGTTAAATCAAAGAGGCTATTTCCATGATTAGGCCGTTTGTTCCATCAGTGTCTGTAGGCTGGGTTGATTCAGAATTTCCGTAAATTGAAAAGCAAGCTGAACCAAAAGCTTGACCAGCTGAAGCTGAGTGTAGTTTCAATTTACAAACGCTTCCTGCAAATCCAGTTACATGTTGTTCGTGTCCTGCTTCAGGAAGATAGAATTCTATTGTTCCATTTGGAAGTGTAAAAGGAATCAGTTCGAAAAAATAACGGGTAACAATTTGACAGTTCTTCACACGTCCTCTGAGTCCGAAAAAGGAATTTGGTGAGTTAGGTTTGAATTCTTTTACTATCATCCGCTTAGTTATAGTAGATCCACCACCATAATAATTAGAAATAGCAATCTTTAAAATGTCTTCGTCAATTGTACAAATGACAACGCCGTTTACTTTTTCCGCAATCTTAGTTCCGCTTGGAATGTTCTTCTGTCCCCAATCTATAGATTGTTCTTGAATTGAGTTGCGAGGATGAATGTCATGTTTCTTACACCCTAAAAAAATAGTACTTAGGCCAATGACTAGTAAAATGTTCTTCATAAATAGTAGTTTATAATAAAGGTGTAAAAGTAGATAAAATATAGCTGCTCCTATCAAGAAGGTTTTCTTAAACAGGCTGATTACGATTTATTTATATTGTCATTGATACTGTAAAAGTAGTTGCTCAATATTCGCATGAGTATCTGGTAAAAGTGTTTGAATCTCTGCGAATTCTTTTTGAATAATTGAGAAATCTACTTTTTGCTTAATGAGTGTTTCTAATATTGTCGTTTTAGAAATAAGTTCTTGAAGTTCAAACATTTTTAAACTAGGCTTAATTTTATGTGTGGTAATAAATGCTACGGGATAAGATCTTTCTCCAATAGCAAGCACGAGTGAATCTTCAAATTCAGTCAATACCTCTTGGAAAAGTATCAGCATTTCACAAATAACCGCAGGGTCGTTTCCTATCTCGGTTTTAATAAAGTCTAAGTTGATAGTGTCGAGCATGGTATTAAGACTTCACAGCACCTGTTTTAAAAAGTTTGATAAGTGTCGACCGGTATGTTCTACTTACAGGAATCGTTTTTTCTCCTAGATGTACATCATTTTCTACTATTTTTTCAACCTTTTTCAAGTTTGCAATATATGAACGGTGAATTCGCATAAAATCATATTGAATTAATTGTTCTTCCATTCCCTTTATGGTGGATAGAACAGTTACTTTCTTTCCTTCAGTCAAAAAAACATTTACATAGTCGCCAAAACCTTCTACATAAAGGATGTCATCTGTGGAAACGTTTATGTATCCTGATCGTTGCTTTACTGCTATCGAATAATATTTTCCTTGTTTTACTTTTTCAAATACCTGTCGTTGAAAAACTTTATCAATGGCTTCTGAAAAACGATCCTGAGGAACGGGTTTTGTAAGGTAGTCTGTGACATTGTAGTTAAACCCTTCAACTGCGTACTCTTTGTGATCAGAAATAATAATAATCTGAGGCAATTGATCAATACTCTTTAAAACGTCTAATCCCGTTATATCCGGCATAACCATGTCAAGAAAAACAAGATCAACATTATCCTTTCTAATGCTCTTTAGAGCTGAAGCAGCATCTGCAAACTCTCCGATTAGTTTTAACTCGGGTCGTTTTTCAATGTATTTAGATAGCGTTTTACGTGTTAGTTTATCATCATCTACGATAATGCATTTCATCTTTTAATGTGTTTGCAGTTAATACAATAACAACGTGGCAGAATAAAGTTAAGAATTATTTAGTGGATTGTGATCTATGTGTGATAAAGGATTACAAAAAAAGAACATTTTTTAGTCAACCATTTAAACGTTCGTTGCGTTATAGAGATTGAAATATGGTGTTTTGGTGGCTATACTAAGGTGATTTTAAGTTGCTACTATAATATCTAATTGTTAATTTTGGATAAATTATTTAATACTATGAAAAAGATTTACTTAAGTGCCTTGTCTTTGGCTATTGCTACTGGTCTTAATGCTCAGCAGCTACAAAATAGACAGCCTGCTCCAAAACATTCGACTTTTGGAAATACGGGGATCGTACATAACGGAACTCTACAGAAATTAGATTTGTACTCAAATGATTGTTCAGACATTTCTGAATGGACAATTACTGACCTGCTTCCAGGTGGTGCTATTTGGTATCATGAAACAGATCCTGCTGCAGTTCCTAACAATGGTCCAGCTGCAATGACAACTGTTGCAAATGGATACTTACATATTAATTCAGATGCTGAAGGTGATGGAGCAAACCAAAACACTTCAATTGAATTGAATACAGCAATTGATTTATCTGGTCAACCAAATGTTACTTTGGAGTTTGAACAAAACTACCGTACGTATTTAGATCAACGTTATGTTGAAGTATCTGGAGATGGTGGAACGACTTGGACGCAGTTTACAGTTACTGATGGAACTGAAACAGGTGGAACAAATGTTGCCAATACATTCTCTGTTGATATTTCTGCAGTTGCAGGAGGTCAGAGTGACGTTCGCATCAAGTTCTTGTATATTGGATCTTGGGGATGGCACTGGGCTGTTGATGACATCTTAATCAAAACTACTGAGCCTTTCGATTTGAGAGCTGATGGTTATGTTTGGGGGGTTACAGGATCTTGGGGACCACGTCTTCCTTACTATAACACACCAACTGCGCAAATTCAACCTATCGAATTTTGTGGAATAGCTTCAAATATTGGATTGAATGATGTTACTGATGCAACTTATGCAATTGATATTAATGGTGGAACTTTTGTAGATGCTAGTGCACCTTCTGCATTGGTAGCAGGTACTTTTGATACAATCTGTTCTGCGAATACATTCACTCCAGCTGGAGTCGCAACATTTGTAATGAATCACGGAATTGATACACCAGGAAATACTGATACTGATCTTACGAACAATGCTCATGATGCTTTAACGTTTGATGTTGTTGATTACATCTATGCTCGTGATTATGTTGCGGCTGGTGATCAAGGTGGTACTTATAACCAAGGTGATGGATTTGAATCAGGAAACATTTATGATATTTTTGCTGACGCAGATCTTCAAGGTATTCAGGTTGTAATTGATGCAAATGCAGTAGCTGGAGCGTTGATTTATGGTAAATTGTATGAAATTGATGCTGCTGGAGATTTTATCCAAGTAACGCAATCTGCATACTATACTCTTACAGCTGCAGATCTAGGAAATCCAATTGATCTTACTTTCGTTACAGGAGCTTATCCTTTAACTGCTGGTCAGTCTTATTTGGTTACTGTTGGATCTGATGGAGATGGTGGATTAACAAATGATTTGGTAATTTCTGCTTCTGGGTCTTCTGAGCCACAAACAACTTTCTACTGGGATGCAACACAGTCTACTTGGTTCTATTCAACTACTACGTCTGCAGTACGTATGAATTTTGATCCAATTTTATCTGTGGATAATGTTGAAAACGTTTCTGGTTTGAATGTATACCCAAATCCAGCGATTGATGAAACTACTGTTTCTTTTGCATTGAACAATGCTTCTGACGTAAACGTTACTGTTACTAATCTTGCTGGTCAAGAAGTATACACTAACGCTCTTGGAAATGTTGCTGCAGGAACTTCTGAAGTATCAATCAATACAGCTGAATTATCTAACGGTGTTTACTTGGTAAACGTTGTTGTTGATGGAGCTGCTTCAACTCAAAAATTGATTATCAAGAAATAATATCAATTATTAATTGAGAAAGGGGCTTGAGAAATCAAGTCCCTTTTTTTTGTGTTCATTATTTCTTCAAAGCTGGTTTTTTTTACTTTTGCAGCAAATAGATGACAATGAAAGCATATGTATTTCCAGGTCAAGGAGCTCAATTCTCAGGAATGGGTAAGGACCTTTACGATAACTCTTCGGAGGCAAAAGCAATGTTTGAAAAGGCAAACGAAATTTTAGGATTTGAAATTACTAAGATTATGTTTGAAGGCTCAGATGAAGAGCTAAAACAAACAAAAGTAACACAGCCAGCAATTTTTTTGCATTCAACAATTTTGGCGGCAACATTGGGTGAGGAATTTAAGCCAAGTATGGTTGCAGGGCATTCATTAGGGGAGCTTTCAGCTTTAGTTGCTAATGGAACACTTAGTTTTGAAGATGGATTAAGGTTGGTTTCTAAACGAGCACTTGCCATGCAAGATGCTTGCGAAAAAGAACCTTCAACAATGGCTGCGATTCTTGGGCTAGATGACGATGTTGTAGAAAAGGTATGTGCAGATATTGATGGAGTTGTTGTTGCTGCAAATTATAATTGCCCTGGACAATTAGTTATTTCGGGAGCAATTCCTGCTGTTGAGAAGGCTTGTGAGGTCTTGAAAGAAGCAGGAGCAAGAAGAGCACTAATGCTACCTGTAGGAGGGGCATTTCATTCTCCATTAATGGAGCCAGCAAGAGAAGAGCTCGCGGCGGCAATTAAGGCAACTGAATTTGGTACTCCTTCATGCCCGGTGTATCAAAATGTTGTGGCAAAGGCGGTTACTAGTGCAGACGAGATACAAGAAAATCTAATCGCTCAATTAACAGCACCTGTTCGTTGGACGCAAACGATGCATCAAATGATTGAGGATGGAGCAGAGGAAGTGGTAGAAGTGGGCCCGGGTAAAGTTCTTCAAGGATTGTTTAAAAAAGTGGATAGAAAGTTTCCTACGTCAAGTGCTGCAATAGCCACTGAGTAGATTGATTATATTTTTATTTGAACTCCTTTGTGAAAGCAAAGGAGTTTTTTTTGATAAAAATTATGGAATATTAAACTTGCTTACATCTTATTTACGAACGAATAAAAATGTAAATATGAAAAAGTTAATAGTGATCATGACCTTATTGGTGTCAGTACAAAGTTTTGCTCAAGTTGCCTTTGGTGAAGTTGTAGGTGAGGTGGTAAAAAATGGAACAATGATTCCTGTTGTGGATGCAACGGTGTGGATCGATGACAATGGAAAAAAATATCGTGTAAAGACGGATTTTGATGGACGATTTAGAATTAGTGCAATTCCAGCGGGATTATATCGATTGAATGTTCTTTCCTTTGGTGATACTCTAAAAGATGTTTTCGTAGATGTTCCAATGGATGATATTTACGATCTCGGATTATTACAGTTTGGGCCACGAGAACAACAGGTTGATGGTGTAACTGTTTCAGCGGATAGAGTGCGGATTATTGGTGGTTTTTTACCTGTTCCAAAATTAGATTACAAAGAGATTGATAAATCTCCTGCAAAATTTGATGTCAAGGCACTGGTTTCCTCAATGACAAGTGAGGTAAGGCAAACGGAAGATGGAGAATTGGTGTTTCGTGGAGCGAGAAAAGGAGATATGATTTACATGATCGACGGAGTGAAGACAAGAGACGCAGGATCAATGCCTGGAGTTTCTATCGGTAGAATGATGATTTATACAGGAGGATTACCTGCTAAGTATGGTGACACATTAGGTGGAGTTGTAGTAATTGAATCAAAGAGCTATTTTGATTTATATAGAACTTGGGAAGGTGAACAAATTCGCAAAGGTTTGATGTAAAATTTGAATGTGTTACGAGTGGGGATACCATGGTCTGGAATCCATAAATCGATAAGAATTAACCTCTCAGGTAGAATCAAATAATTAAAACAGTGACTCTAATTACAAATGGTGAAATGAAATTTGTTGATGGATAGTTGAGTAACTGATTCTAAAAGTATTTTGATTTGTATAGAGCATTGATCGCGGATGAAATCCGCACGGGATTACGCTAATACCCTTTCACTACCTAGTGATTAAACGCCTCGTTTAAATGAGTAGAAAGCATTGAACGGGGCTTTATTCTTATCAACAATATCTAATTTACCCAGCTTAAAATATGTTTTTAACTATCCTCTCTTAATTGGAAGAGTATTTGTTTTCATTTTGAGTTAACCTCGCCAACATAGCTCTTCAATGCTTGTTCATTCTCTTTACGTAAAATCATTAATCGATTTTCGGATTGAATGACAATATAATCTTCAAGTCCATCAATTAGAACAGTTTGATCGGCAGGAACGTTTACGATACAATTCTTTGAATTAAATAAGTGGGCACCTTTTCCAACAACCGAATTGTTTTTTTGATCTTTTTTCAAATGAGTATCTAAACTTCCCCAAGTTCCTAAATCAGACCAGTCAAAATTAGAAAGTACAATGTCAATGTTTTTAGCATGCTCCATTACCGCAAAATCAATGGAAATATCTTCACAGGCTTCAAAACATGCATTTACATGTTCTTGTTCTTTCTCCGTATTGTAAAAGCTTAAGTCACTTGCAAAAAGTGAGTGCAGTTCCGGTTGGAATTTCTTCAACGCATCTAATACGGTTTTAGATTTCCAAATGAAAATTCCAGCATTCCAATAAAAATTTTCTGCCGCAATAAAGCTTTCTGCAGTTTTTAAATCTGGTTTCTCACGAAATTGCTTTACAGGAATGACTTGGTTGGGTTCAAGTTTTCCATTCTTTTCAAATTCGATATATCCATACCCTGTATCAGGACGAGTTGGTAGTATTCCAATTGTTGCAATTCTTCCTTTTTCAGCACATGTAATCCCAACGTCAACGGTTGTTAAAAAGTTGTTTTCTTGCATGATCAAATGATCCGCAGGAGAAATAATTAGATTTGCATTTGGATTAATAGCGTGAATTTTTGCCGCGGCATATGCTATACATGGAGCGGTGTTTTTTCGAATTGGTTCTGTTAAAACTTGTCCAGGTTTAAGAGCTGGTAATTGCTCTAAAACAATTTCTTTATATGCAGTGTTTGTTACAACATATATGTTTTCCGCAGGAGAGGTTTTTATTAATCGCTCAAATGTCATTTGAATTAAAGTCTTCCCTATTCCCAGAACATCTAAAAATTGCTTTGGATTTTCGGGTGTTGACATTGGCCAGAATCTACTTCCGATTCCACCTGCCATGATTATGCTGTAATTGTTATTCATGTTCTATTTCTTTAACCTGTGCCAAGGCGTTTACAAGATATCTTCGTTTTGTCCGAATATCTTCACACATAAAACGCGTACGTCTTAGTTCAAGTCTCTTAAAGACTTTATTGTTGAGGGCAAAAATACTGTTTTTCGGCAATGACTCAAGTGTTACTAAATTATCCTTTTGTTCATCATATGTTAATAACACACGCTGTAGTTGAATATCAGTACATGACGAAGCTTTTATGTTTTCTATTGAGCGATTTAATGAAGCTGTGATATCGTCAGGTAACCACCCGCTGTTAATTGCAGGAGTGAGTAATTTAGAGAAGGTTGCCTTCCATTCTTTTCCATGTGGAGCAACGTTTCTTCCATATTCTTTAAAAACAAATAGATGCGCAAACTCATGAATTGTTGTGATTAAGAAAGCATAGGGATTCAAATCTCCATTTACAGTAATTTGTGGCTTACCATTTTTTCCAATTGATCTAAAATCGCCAAGTTTTGTTTTTCGAGGTTTAACAATTTTAAATTGAACAGGGTATTTCCCCAGTAATTCTAAAACCATCGGAATAAATTCTTCAGGAAGGTAATTACTTAATACTTGTTTGTATTTTGAGTTGTTTATCACAGTTTCGGCTCAAAAATAGAAGAAATCATCGGGAAACCCTGAAATTCGAAAGATCATCTGATTATATTCAGAAGGATTACGTTGTCAACAAAAAAAATACCCTTAATTTAGTAGATTGTGATTAGTACACTTAGAAATATTGGCATTTACATGAACATGATTTGGATCGTGTTTTCTGTTCCAGAAAAATGGGGCGTTTTCCGAGAAAGGTTGTTTCATGAAATAAAATTCATTGGGATCAATTCTATTCCCATTGTAGCACTCATGTCTACATTTATGGGAGGAGTTATTGCTCTTCAGACAGCTTCAAATATGGATTCTCCATTATTGCCAGAATATACTATTGGATATATTACGCGATCAAGTACCATTTTGGAATTTTCCCCAACTATTATAAGTTTGATTCTTGCGGGAAAGGTGGGATCGAATGTAGCTTCTGAAATTGGTACAATGAAGACAACAGAACAGATTGATGCCTTAGAAATTATGGGAGTAAATAGCCTTACATTTCTTGTGTTGCCTAAGATTATGGGCTCTGTATTCTTTTTCCCAATTCTTATTATTTTCTCTATGGGATTAAGTCTTGTTGGAGGATGGCTTTCGTTGACCTTATCAGGGTTGGCATCTACTGAAACTTATATTGTTGGAATCCGATCTTTTTTTGAAATAGGAAATGTAGTTTATGCACTGGTTAAAACGGTTGTATTTGCATTCTTGATCGTTTCAATTGCTTCTTTTTATGGGTATTACACTAAAGGAGGGGCATTAGATGTTGGGAAATCTGCAACACGAGCAGTAGTAAGTGCAAGTATTGCCATTTTGATTGCAAACTTCATATTAACGCAGATGATTCTCTTATGATTGAAGTAATAAATATCAATAAATCGTTTGGAGATACGCAAGTATTACATGATATCAATGTTACTTTTGAAAAAGGGAAAGTAAACTTGGTTATTGGACAATCGGGTCAGGGTAAATCGGTTTTGACAAAGTGTATTGTCGGTTTACATCAACCAGACACGGGGATGATCAAATATGATGGTCGTGATTTTACGGGGCTTGACCGTAAGGAGAAAAAAGCAATTCGCCAAGAGATTGGAATGCTCTTTCAAGGCTCAGCTTTATTCGACTCTATGACTGTTGAAGAGAATATTATGTTTCCTTTGACGATGTTCACGAAAATGACCAAAAAGGAGAAATTGGATCGTGTCAATTTTTGTTTGGATCGAGTGAATCTATCAGGAAAGAATAATTTACTTCCTGCTGAGTGTTCCGGAGGAATGCAAAAACGAATTGCAATTGCGCGTGCAATTTCAATGAAGCCAAAGTATTTGTTCTGTGATGAACCAAATTCAGGCTTGGATCCGAAAACTGCAATTGTGATTGATAATTTGATTCGTGAGATTACTTACGAATACGATATTACTACAGTTGTTATTACACATGATATGAATTCGGTGATTGAAATCGGAGACAATGTGCTTTTTATTCATAACGGAAAGAATTGGTGGGAAGGGGATCGTAAGTCGATTATTACAACGGAAAATGAAGAGATCTTGAACTTTGTTTATGCGTCAGATTTCATGAAGGAAATCCGTTCTTCAATGCAGGAAAAGCGTAAATAGGGTTGTGTTTTTATTTATCTGATCGATCAATAAGCCTTTGATCAATAGATTTTGAAGGATTTACTCCTAATTCTTTTAGACGTTCCGTTTTTCGAACTAGATTGTCTTTTCCCTCTGATAATTTTTTAATTGTGTCCTCATAGGTGCCGGTAACTGTTTTTAGTTGGGTTCCTATTTTGATTAAATCAGTTGAAAAATTTACAAATTTGTCATATAATGAACCTGCTTGTCGCGCAATTTCTTCAGCATTTTTATTTTGTAAGTCTTGCTTCCATATGTAAGAGATCGTTCGTAAGGTTGCTAATAGAGTAGAAGTTGAAACTAAGACAATGTTTTTGTCGAGAGCTTTTTCGAAAAGGTTTTGATCTTCTTTTAACGCTAATGTCAAGGCTGGTTCGTTAGCAACAAACATAAGTACATAATCAGGTGTGTTAATATCGTACAAATTTTGATAATCTTTCTTACTTAAAAGGGTAATGTGGTTCATTACACTATCTATATGGCGGCGTAAGTAAAGTGTTCGATGGGCATCATCTTCTTTATCGAAGTAATTGCTGTAGGCAGTTAGCGAAACTTTAGAATCAAGAATTAAACGTTTTCCATCTGGTAAGTTTAAAATATAATCTAATCGTTGATTGTTTCCGTCTTCAGATTTTAAATTTGTTTCTTTTGTGAAATGTATATCTTTTTGAAGTCCTGCTTTTTCTAAGATTGTTTCAAGATGCATTTCTCCCCAATTACCTTGTGTTTTAGAGTCTCCACGAAGAGCTTGTGTTAAACTTTTTGTTTCACTAGTTATTTCTTGATTTAGCTTCTGAAGCATTTCAAGGTGCTTGTCTAGGGTCGCACTACGTTCAATGTTTTTTTCGTTAGTGTCTTCAACCTTTTTTTGGAATTCTCCTATTCGTTCCTTTAGTGGAGAAAGAAGTGCATCAATGTTCTTCTTGTTTTGAGTTGTAAATTTATTACTTTTCTCTTCAAGTATCTTGGAGGCTACAATTTCAAAATCTTTAGAAAACTTAGCCTGTAAATAATTTATTTCTTCTTTTTGATTTTCAAGCTTATCTTGTATCGCACTATGTTTACTTTTCCATTCAGTGGCATTAGTTAATTCTATACGATGAGCTTCTTGACTGAAAGAAAGGTCATTTTTTGACTCATTCAATAATTGCTCCAAACGTGTGTTTGTGTTAAGTAAAGTGGCTTGTTCAATTTCTAATTCTTTAATTCGTTGTTGCGCTTCTGAAGCATCTAACGATAGTAATCTAGCGGTTAAATAACCAATGATCCCTCCAACGATAAGCCCGATAACGAGTAGAATATAGTCCATGTATTAAAAATAAGCAATATAACCAAAATGAACTTTGCTATCACTTAATAGAATTGTATTGTTCAGTTGCTTTCCCAGTGCATAGGAAATTGAGAAAATACCGAGATTGGTGCTGAAGGAAAAACCAACACCAAAACCGAATGGGCTATCATTGTGATAGGAGGTTGTATTGTTCTCATACCATGTTTGATCATAGAAAGCAAAAACATGTGAGTTTTTATCCAGTAAAAAACGATATTCGAGGGTTGTAGTGTTTCGTGTTGTCGCAAGTAACTCATCTTCATTAAATCCACGTTGGGCTCCAAGTCCCCCAAAGCGATAAACTTCATTTTCAAAAATATTATCAGCTGAGTAAGCTTCTGATAAATTTGCAATACGAAAGACATGTCTCCTTGTAATTGGAAGGTATAGCTCAATATCAATTGTGGCTCTAAAGGTAACGGATTGCATTGACTGAGAAGTGTCGGAAAGTTGGGATTTACGACTTCCTGTAATTGCTGTGAAGATCATTTTTGTTCCGCGTGATGGATTGGGCAAGTAGTCAAGGCGTTGACGATAATACGATAATCCATAGTTATTTGAGCGCACATTCCCTAGTTTCTTAAAGTCTGGATTGTTTTTTCCTCCAGAGAGGACGCTAGAACTGGTGTTTTTGTAAAAGGCTTTTAAATAGCTTCCCTGACGCATGAAATATTGAACACCAATGCTTGAGTTCAATTCTAAGAATGAAGTATCACTTTTGTAAAGGTTAAATGTACCGTCAAGTCCAAAAGGGGTTTTAAAAATAAAGGGGTAATTTACTCGTGAATTGAGTGATTGCGTTTGATCACGAATGCTTTGCCAGCGAATGTTTAATAATTCACCTCGCTTAAGAACATTGAGTAGCTTTAAGCTCAATTCTCCCGTGACTGAAAGTTTTTGGTCTACAGGGTCTGGTTGAAATCCAACGATACCATTTATCGAGCTGATTGGAATGTTTTCCATGTACAAATAGAGTTCAGCCCCTTTTTTCGTGAACAGAATATCGTGAGTTTTGATTTCTTTTAGAAATGGAACTTGCTTTATCTTATCTGAAATCTGATCAAGTAGTTCTCCATTGAAAGGGTCTCCTTTTTTTATGCCAATTAAACTGGCGATGTAGTTTTTTGCAATCGAAGAATCTCCCTTGAGATGTATTTTGGTCCATTTTGTGTATGGTCCTTTTTGAATGTTAATATCAGCAATAAGTTCAGATTTTAATTGAATATTATCAAGTTTAACAGAAGCAAAAGGATATCCAGAATTAAAATATGCTGCATGAATTCGTTTGAGTGTTTTTGAAATTTGATTTGGAGTGAATGGGAGGTTAGTTAGAAACTTTTCACTTAGATTAATTTTTTTGCGTAAGTATGATCTTTCTGTTTTGGGAACATTGAGCTGCGCATTTTTATATTGCTCACCAAGGTAAAAGCTTACGGTTGCTTTCTTCTTATAATAGACGATTTCATCAATCGATGCAGTTAGGTATCCTTTTGTAATTGCTTCTAGTTGTAAGTCACGCAAATAAGTAATAACATCCAGACTATCATTGAAAATAGTTTTGGGATGCTTGATAAATGACTGAATTACAGGAGAAGTGAATTCAAGTTGATAATTTTTTTGCGCCGAAACGGAAAACACAAAAAAACACATGAAGATCAAATATATCGTACGCATTGGGTGTTATAACGATAGGGAAATTACGTTATTTCAAGTGATTAAGAACTTAATGTGTATAATATTTTTTTAGTAGTCATTTTATTTATCGTAGTTTTGTTGTTATATTCAAGTCGTCAACAACGAACTTAAAACCTTATATTAATTAAAATCATGAAATCATGAAGAAAGTTTTTGCAATCGCACTTTTAGGATTGATGTTCACAGTAGTACTCGCTTCTTGTGGATCGTCAAAAGGAGGACACTGTGATGCGTATGGAAGTGTAGATACTGTCGATACTGAAAATACGGATTTGGCTGCTCTTTAATAGTAAGTCAATAAATGATACAGGTCACTTTTTAGTGGCCTTTTTTTTTGCTCAGAACTTTAAAAAAATTAGTGCTATCTAATTCCTATTGTTTGTGTAATAAGGTGATGATTCGGTATCTTTGGCAAAAAACCACAATATGATAAAGAAAGGGGTCAGATTGTATAGTATTCTGTTTGGAAAATGTCCACATTGTCATGAAGGTGAGTTTTTCGAGGGTTCTTTTTTTAGTGGTAAACCAAAAGAAAAGTGTTCGATTTGTGATCGAAAATACAGTAAAGAGCCTGGTTTTTATCAAGGTTCATACTATGTAGTCTATGCTCTTGGAGTTGCAATTTTTGTTGCAGTCTGGGTTTTTATTGAATTATTTATAGGTAATGTCGGGTTTAATGGAATTCTCTTTTCTGTGATTATTGGATTGCTTGTGTCCGCGCCATTTACATATCCACTTTCGAAGATTATTTGGGCAAATTTATTTTTTCATTATTTAGAAGAGAAACCTGGGGAAGAGAAGATGGACAATGAGGGAGATGCTAGTTGAAAGCTAGACTAGTCGATTTAATAAAATGCTATACATGATTTGACACATTATAGATCTGTATGATGGGGTATGAATCAAAGAAGTGCTGATAACGTATGGTTTTCGGGTTGTAATATAGAGTTGTATGATTAAGGTTTTTATTAAAAAAAATATTGTCTTA
>JAKVAS010000240.1 GCA_022448165.1 Crocinitomicaceae bacterium
GAAGTTCTCCCAATTATAGTAATTTGCCAAATGTTCTATCACATTGTCAATTAGTGGAATGCCATTAGCTGAATTTGTCATTATTACTACACCATATTTTTGATCGATGTTATATTTCATAAAACATCGATATCCAGCAGTAGAACCAGTATGACCAATGTGCAGACCATTAATTTGTTGATCGAGCATTAAACCTAATCCATAATTGTTAATATTTCCATCATCTGTTTTGGTCGGTGAAAACATGATTTTCAGTAGATCGGAACGGATAAATTCAGAATCTTGACTATAGCATTCACCTAACACTCTTAGAAGGTTGGTCAAGTCTGTCGGGGAGGTCCAAAGTCCAGCCGCTCCTAATTCAGGATAAGACATATAACCATTTTTAAGTGGTTTTCCTTTATAGTGCGCTTGAGCCACATTTTCCATGTTCATAGGTCTGCAAAATGAACTATGATTCATGCCGATCTTAGAGAAAACAAGTTCACTAAGAGCTGAACTAAAAGACACCTTAGTTTTGTCTTCTATTAATTGTTGAAGAACACAATATCCTGAACCAGAATACTGGTATTCATATCCAACATTTTTTTCTCTAACTATTGCATTCGATTTTGCGGGCTTTTCGCCGTTCATAACCTCCAACAATGTTGGAATAGGTTTATGGGCTTTATAGCCATAGAAGTGTGCCGCGCTTAACCCAGAAGTGTGACTTAACAAGTGAAAAGGTGTGATTATTGAATCTTGTTCACTGGAGGAAATTTTCCAGGATTCTAAATAATCATTTACATTTTGATAAAGCGCGATCCGACCGGATTGAACCAAACTGATCACACCCAAGGCGGTAACCGTTTTACTAATTGATGCTCCTTGATACAGGGTGTTGTAATCAACGCTATCTTCTACTTGTACATTCTTTACTCCAAATCCTTTAGCCCAAAGCACTTCATCTTCAGAAATGAGGGCAATACTAATAGAAGGTACATCATGTAATAATCGTAAAGAATCAATTGCTACAAATAAAGAATCTTTGTTTACTGTTTTCTGCCCAAGTCCCAACATGGGGAGAAGGGTTACAAATAATATGGAGAATGTTTTTCTTGTCATGGTTTATTGTACATAACGGTTCTCGGCTATGCTTAGTACGGGATTAAAAGAAAATAATTCCTGATTAAGCACTTAGCCAAAACTTTTTGTTTTGTTTTATCTTTTCATTTTTAAAGCCAAATCAAAAGATTTGGCGGACTCAGTTAAAAGCTCTAAACTTTTGGGTTAAGCACCAAACCCCGTATTAATTATAGCCATTGTTACCTGCTGGCTTTATTTTATCTTGTTTTAAATTCAATTAGATATGGCAGTATGGCGAAACCGCTTTCAGTTCTGAAATTACTTGTTATCCAAAATTTATACTGTTTTTCTGACTCTAATTGAACCTCAAGTGTCCATGAAGTTGAATCACTAGACCATTCTCCACTTGCAACTTTAGGAAAAGCAGTTTCTCCCAAGTCTGAATAATCTAGTCCTGTATTGTAACCATTAAGCTTTTCGGAAAACGCAACAGTTATTTGTTTTATTTCAGGGTCAATATTTTCAGCTCCATTTTCAAATTGTTGAACTTTGAGAACTTTGGGTCTATTCTCTTTGTCTTCTTTCTTTAGCTCCTCAATCGTTTTTGAAAAATAATCAACTCTGTCTATGAAATCATCAATTTCTTTTGGTTTGCTATAATCTAATTCAATTAATTCCCTAATAGCTTGTTGTTTGTTAGTAGATTTATTGTAGTGTTTTTCAGCAATTGCATATCCAACATAGTATCCTAAATCTCTTACTCCAAATTCATTTGGAGAATTACTCCAAAGCCAATCAGGTGTCCTTTCATAAAACATTTCTTTTTCAAATCTTTCTCTTACGGCAGGGGTGTTTTTACCAAATTCAATGGCAGGGGTATTTGAAGGAACTTCCATAGCAGTTACTGATACAAATTCCGCTACACCTTCATAAAGCACCATATGAAGCAAATTATTTGGAATAGGATTTTGTTGTGTGTGAACATATTCGTGAACATTCAATAATACTAATCCGTCAAAAGGGTCAGAGTCAAAAAAAGTTGCTAGCCATTCCTTTGTTCGTCCTTCAAACTCTGAAATGTCTGTTTGACTGTTTGCCATTGCCAACTCACTCCCAATAAGTACCAAGCTATCTCGTGTTGTTCCGCTAGTTCGCATACAACCAATTGTAAAATAGATTTTTGCAGGTTTTAAATGTTGATAAACAGCTTCTAACTTATCTATTCCATTATTCAATTCCTTTTTTAATGTTTTTGATTTAAAAGTGTTTGCTCGAATTGACTCAAAGAATTTGGGATAACTATTAATTAGTTCCACGTATTCACTTGCAGTATAGTTTCGAACTTCCATAATTTTTTCTAAACCAATAGACCCTTTTCGAATGTAGAGTGAATCAATCAATCGGGTTTGGATTAGACTATCTGGTTCTTGTGTAATTAAATCATAGGCTTTCCAAAAGTTGTCAATGTCCTTTGTAATCACATTGCTTTGATTCCTTTTGAGTATTTGACAAGAAAGTAATGTTCCTAACAGTAAAAGGATAAAAATTTTATTCATCTTATTTCTTTTTTGTCAGCTTGCAGCTAACGTTCAAGGCTAGGAAGTCATACAGACTCTTTAC
>JAKVAS010000241.1 GCA_022448165.1 Crocinitomicaceae bacterium
TCATCTTTTTTACGACCTACCTATCAAACACAAATTAATGGAGTTGATACTACGGTTATCAATGATAATCCTTATTTGCAGGTTGCTTCAGGATATCATCAGTTTAATATCATTCAGAAAGTACGATACAAAGCTTCCGAAAAGTTGTCTTTGGATTATGGGTTAAATATTTCTCAAGTAAGCAATGCCCCAAGGTATGATCGCTTGACTCTAGATAAAAATGGAGATGGCATGCTTGACAATGCTGAATGGTATTATGGACCGCAAAAATGGTTTATGAATCGTTTGGGAATAACGTTTGTCGATAGTACGATTTTTTACAATCGTTTGAGAGTAAATTTGGCTCATCAATATTATAGTGAAAGTAGAAATGATAGGAAAACGAATACGACGAATATTCGAAGACAATTAGAAAACGTTAAGGCTTTCTCATTAAATGTTGATTTTGATAAAACCTTTGGAGAACGGACATCATTGTTATACGGACTGGAAGGTGTCGTAAATTTTATTGGATCTGAGGCATACCGAGAAGATATAAATACGTCAGAACGAACGATTATAAACTCTCGATATCCTAATGGCTCAGTTTGGCAATCTTATGGAGTTTATGCAAATGTAAAGCATGATTTGAATGAAGTTTGGAACGCCAATGTTGGACTTCGTTATAGTTTGTATCAAATTAATGCTTCGTTTGACACAACCTTATTCCCTTTTCCAATTACGGAAACAACGAATAGTAACGGAGCGTTAAATGGAAGTATTGGACTTGTGTATAATCCAAATGGTAAATTTCAGGCCTATACCAATCTTTCAACAGGATTTAGAGCACCTAATATTGATGATCTTGGGAAAGTGTTTGATTCTGAGCCAGGCTCTGTAATTGTTCCGAATGTAGATCTGAAGCCAGAATATGCGTACAATGGAGAGTTGGGGTTTGTCTGGATGATCGCTTCGAAGGTCAAGTTGGATGGTGCAGCTTATTATACACACCTTGAAAATGCACTGGCAAGAGCAAGTTTTGATTTGAATGGTCAAGATAGTATTCTTTATGATGGAGAGTTGAGTAGAGTACAAGCTGTCCAAAATGTTGCTGACGCGCAAGTGTATGGATTTCAGGGAGGGGTTGAATGGGTTATTGCAAAGGGCTTAACTTTTAAAAGTAAGATCAGCATTCAAAAAGGGAAAGAATATAGTGTTGATAGTCTAAAGTACTTTCCGAAGTCTCATGTTGCACCAACATTCGGTCGAACGTCTTTAAGCTATAAAACACGTCAGATTCGTTTGGATGCTTATGCTGTTTATCAAGCAAGACTTGATAATAAGGACTTACCATTAAATGATAGAACAGATTTATCTTATGCATTAGACGAGAATGGAAGTGCATATACTCCTCAATGGTATACACTTAACGTTAAAGCTTCATACTATTTCAATAAGCACTTATCTGCAACTTTTGGAATAGAGAATATTACAAATCAATTGTACAGAACTGCTGGTTCGGGAATTACAGCTTCTGGAAGAAACTTCATTGTGGCGGTTAAGGCAACATTTTAATTAGCTCAAGAGATTCTAAAAAAAATGACTACGTCATGTTTAGGATTTCAATCACTGCGATTAATATCTAATGCCTATCTGAGTTGATTCGTTTAATATGGGATGGGAGTATAACTCTCGTTGCTTAATACAATTCACTAAAACTTCTTCCCATTTAAAAGTATATGTTCGAATTTATTTATCGGTAAAATATTTGAACTGTCCATCATTGAAAAACCATTGACGATCAATCTCTTGTGTAGCGGTTATTTCTGGAGTAAATTGGTAAGAGCCCAATGGGTCATCAAAGGTTGGGTTGTCGAATGTTCCTTTGTATACAATAACATCTTTGGCGAGGGAGTATCTTCCGGGTTTATATCCGATTGTATAGCCTTCATAGGTTGAATCTCCCAAACCGTCAAATAATTTTACTTGAAGGACACGACGCGGAATTTCATTGACTACAGAATAAAATTCTCGGAATCCGGAGTTTCTAATTCGGAAGTCTATTAAAATATCTTTGTAATGTTCTGTTCGAATATTTTCAAAAGACACAGCAAGTTTTCCATGCGGGCTCGAGGGGATGGCAATTGCTTTCGATAAGCTTCGAGATGCCCCATCCATGTAAATCATGTAGTTGAAACGTCCCATATAGCCCAATTCAGCTCTTTTCGCAATAGAGTTAGATTTAATAGCTTCTTTTAAGGCCCGATCAAGCAGGTTTACCGTGATAACTATATCTAAACTATCGTCACCATTACAATCTGCTTCAAAGGTTTCAATTGTAATTTTTTCATCATCAGATATTTCTAATGATTTGTAAACATAATTACGAATTAATTCTTCAGTTGGGACATATTGTTTAGGAGTGTCATCAACTACAATAGTGTCTGGAATAACATCAGGAGTTTCTTTAATTTCCGAAGTACATCCAAAGAGTAAGGTTGAAAGAAAAAGTTGTAAATATAATTTCATGAGGTAAAGATAATACCTTCTCTAAGAAAAATAGTAGTTCTTGAAATCACTTACTCGAATTAGGGATTCATTGCGTGATCGGAAACAATCGGATGATTATCTTCGTTTAATGAATATGAAAATAGAAGCAAGTTGGGAAGAAGTACTTAAAGAGGAGTTT
>JAKVAS010000242.1 GCA_022448165.1 Crocinitomicaceae bacterium
CGCTTAACCGACAAAGGATTCTCGACTGAAACGGCTATTCCCTTTTCATATAAAAAGTAAGCTAACTGCTGATGATAATAACCTGTTGCCTCCATTACGCAGTGGCTATCTTGGCTCAAGATTTTGAAGAATTTCTTAAAGCCATCTTTGTTGTTATCAAATTGGTAAAACTCTCCACTTGAAGAAAACACATCAAAAACAGCTTTTGAAATGTCTATTCCCCAATAAATTGTATTTTTATTCATAACTATTTTGTTAGGAAAGAACAAAGTCTACTTTGGATTCAACTACTTAAAAACGAGATCTAAAGTCTCACAGAACTATCCGAATTTGAAGTAGAAAAGAAAGGGGATTATCTATGTTAACGAGGTCAATAGTCTCCTACTAAGTCTTAATCTTATTCCTCTCTTTTGTTCTTTCTGGTTTATATCTTTAAAGTAACGATTACAAGCTTAAGCAGTAGGTAAAGTTCATGTCCGACACGCTGGCCGCACTTTTCCCTCCCAGTACGTGTACATATCCGGGCTCCCATCACTCGGTCGGACAAACCAAAGTCCGGGGTTATGGCCAGCGCACATCAAGACGGCATAAATGCCTAACTTTACCCAAACGTTAGGTACCATAGCATGAAGACATTGAAATTCGCGATAGTAGCAGTATGAGTAGTAATCTTTGGGTGCGCTGCAACTGAAGGAGAAAATTCTCCTAATGTATCTGAAGAAAAGGTATTGGAACCTAATGGTTCAGAGAATCCCTTCCCAAATCATTGGACTTTGTTAAATCACAAGGGAACCCCTAAAGAGATAACTGAAATAGTTTATGATTTCGAGGATGGAAAGAAAACCGATTACGATAACGGTAGAAGGGAACAATATGATTCTCTTGGCTGGCTAGCGAAGGTGTCTCATTCTAGAATTGAAGGTGAATTCAGTTCTTCAATTCTTTATGAATATGATTCAAATGGCTTTTTAATTACTGAATATTCTGACTCAATCACCCCTTCAAAGTTGGTACTAAAATATGAATATCCAGACTCTAATAGGTACCTACAAGTCAGTTGGTTTCAATCTAGGCCAGGTAGTGGAGAATTTGTCAAAAAAAGCCTCAAGTATTATAATGAGAATTATAGACCTTCTCACGAAAAAGACATTGCACTTGACAGTTATTACAGTTCCGGAAATGTATTATTTGAATATAACATGGAAGGTGAAATAAGTCGAAGAACATACATTAAACATACAAAATCAGGAGTTGAAGAAATTCCTTCGGACTCGTCTGTAAGTATATATAAAAATGGGAATATAATAAGCCGTATTTCTTATGCCAAGGGTAAACCAACCTATATTCGGAAATATGAATATCTTGAATTTGATGACAGCGGAAATTGGACATATGCAAAGTCTACCACTGATTACGTTGGAACTACGATTAGGTATAATTCAGTCCATGAAAGAGAAATAGATTACTATTAAAACGGTACCTAACAATAAATAAAATTTACAGCTCCGCTGTTCACCATAAATGGCTAATTTTATTCAAACCGTTAGCACAAATAAACTTTTATGACTAAGAAAAAAAATATCGGAATCTTAATTTTTGACAACGCAGAGGTTTTAGATTTTGCTGGTCCATTCGAAGTATTTTCCGTAACCTCTGAGCTGAATAATTTTGAACCTTTTGATGTTTTCACAGTGGGTGAAACATTAGAACCAATAAGTGCAGTAAATGGGTTGTCTGTAAACCCTAAACATGATTTCAAAAGTTGTCCAAACATAGATATTCTAATAATTGCTGGAGGTTCCGGAACTCGTCAACTAATGGAAAACAAGAAAACTCTAGACTGGATTAACAAAGTCTATCAAAACGCTGAACTTACTATAAGTATCTGTTCTGGAGCCCGACTTTTAGGAGTTTTAGGATTACTGGACGGAAAACCCTATTGTACTCATCATGAAGTTTATGAACACTTGAAAGAAATTGTACCAACAGGTAGCCCAAAACAAACACAACGATTTGTAAATGCTGGAAACATCTATACTTCAGGAGGGATTTCTGCTGGAATTGACTTATCATTTCATCTAGTTGAAAAACTCCTAGGAGAAGAAACTGCTAAACAAACCGCTGATTACATGGAATATAATAGAATAATTTAAACTTGTGCTAACATGGTGTAAAATGCAATTGCGGAAGCGTCAGTTCAGTTGCTTCGCCCCTCTTTATCGGGCAGAAAAATCATAGATTTTTCTGTTGTACGAGATAAATTACAACCGAAAATCTATGATTTTCTAAGTACTAAACCGAAATTGTATCTCAACTAAAACGCAACTACATTTACACAAGCGTTGTATGCAATTGTAAAATAAACGATTCATTATTCTAACACTTATATTTCTTGATGAAATGTTTTATTT
>JAKVAS010000243.1 GCA_022448165.1 Crocinitomicaceae bacterium
GAAAAACCAATTTCGTTTTGTGTTAATTCACTTCCTCCTTCTTCTTTTAGTGGGTATTTCGGTTCGTTGATACTATTGTACATTGCTCCTAAAATGACAGGAAATCTTGGGTCGTTATTGATGAAGCCTAATACAACTTCATCTCCTTCAAATGGTCTGAAAATGGCGCCACCATTTTGCCCAGCGCTAAAGGTTGAAAGTCGTGCATAAATAATTCTACTATCTTTTTTATCATCCGCTGCAGTGATAATTATTTTGGCTAATTCTTGTCCATCAGTTCCTTTTATGTAACCATCAACTTTTCCGTAAATTAAACCGGAAGCTGAAGGAATTAAACAATTGGAATTCCCATCGTTTAAATTGTATAGCTCTGCATGAGAGTGATTGGAGAGTCCACATTGAATATAGGTGTGCCAAGTTCCCGCATAGAAAGTGTGCTTAATTCCCGATACTAATGCATCGCGATCCCAAACGGATTCAAAACCAGAGATGGTAACGGTATCCAATAAGTTTATCTCTGAAGTGCCCCAAACTTTAGCAAGCCCGCGAATTTTCCCAAGTTCTTGTCTGTTAAGGTTATTATCTAAATAACTACTGATTTCTTTTTGATCCAAGTCACCGTTGTAATTAATGAATTGATCTTGTTGAATTTTAGCAGTTGTATCAGAAATGGATTTGTTCGTTTTACTATCATTTTTTTGATCTTCATCCTCAGGGTTCCAATTAGAGAAGGTTATTTCCTTTTTTCGATGTGTCTCGTCGTATTCGGCTTCGTAGGAATATAGATTATCACCTAACGTAAAATTATAGCTGCTTTGATCTTTAACGGTAGGTTTAATCAGTTCAATGATGTCTTCTTTTGGATTACACACATATCCAAGAACTTCTGATCGCATTACGAGAAAATCCCAATCAGAGCAGTTGTATTGAACGATGTTTTCATGATCAATCTTTGTTTCTTTTGATTCTTGAATTTTAAGGGAAAGATTATCAGAGCTTCCTTGAGAAACGATTTTTTTTAGAACAGATATTTCATCAATGGTTTCAACGGTATTTTGATCTGAGGAGGAACTAGCATTCCCTAAATGGTGAAGAGCCCTAGTTTTTTTATTTAAGGTTAGTTGATTGGCTTGATGTTTACATTCGATACATAATATAATAGAACCATCATTAGTTGCTTCTATTGACTGTTTTACGATATATCCGGAAAAAACTTCTATAGGAGATTGACCATTTCTACCCAGTTTGATTTGTACCTTTTTCCCAGGAATGAAATTCGTTTGTTTTTTTTCTGGAATGGAATCGAAAGAGCTTGCTTTTTGGAATTTATAATTGGGCTCTGTTGTTCCTGATAGAGAAGCACGTCGATAGTGCATTTCTATTTGAGCTTTTGGAATTTTGTTTACAGCTTTTTGAACGGATAATCCTATAATGGATATATCTGTTAGTTCTCCTTCTAGAAGAACTTCATAAGATACGCTATTTGTTTGTAGTAAACTCAATGTATTAAACGGTTATTTTTGCTATTTCAGAGTTGTTTCGTAACGATTTTGGCATGGATTCTTTAGGAAGATCAGAGAGAATGGTTATGTAATCTCCTTCTTTGATTACAGCGTTGATTCCGTGTGTCTCATTGTCAACATTTATGTTTGATTTTGTTTCAACTGACTTGTCCTCTTCTGCTGGCTGTTCAAATCCAATTTTTCCTCCAGAGAAAGTGCATACTGCTTTAGCACGAATAGGGTTTCCTAGTGAGTCGAAATGGGAATACGTAATTTTCACGTTACTCATAATCCCTTCAAAAAGCATTTGCCCCCAAATTATGTGTAATTTTTTTTCAGGTTTTTTGTTTGTCTTTTTTGAATCTGTTTTATCGATTGCCGTGTCGAATGCCACATCCAGAAAGAAATGAATTTGCTCTAGGACAGTTTTACCTTCGGAACTGATGGTTTGAGGTAGAGATCCAGTACTATCAAAAAGTAATGTTATACTCATACTTTTTGCATTTATTGCATTGAAACTATACTTAGTTGTCGTGTCACCAATAGCTTTATCAATAGCTCTTTCAATTGAATGATCAATACTATAGGATGCTGGGTTAACGGTTACTGTGTAAGATTTCTGCCCCTTGCTGTTATTCGGGTTTTCCGGATCAATTTGTGATATTGTCATGTGATCAGGTAAACCAATATTCTCTTCAAACTTTAAGTAGTTATCCATAATTATCGTTCGTTTCTCTCGTTTAAAATCCTCAAGACTTCTTTTACGGCTTTTTGCACCACCTGCTGACTTTCTATTGATGGTTTATAGTCATGGGTATGATCTTTATTTGTTGAGACATTTGTTGTTTCTTGATTCTCAAAATGAACGTTTACTTGTAGTTCGTTAATTTTTATAGGCATTAGATGAGGATGAAGTTTTGGTATGTAAAAGTGACGGATTCCATCATAACAGTGTTGTTGTTCGCGCCTAAATCTCCACCAGTCCAGCTTGTTGGAATGACATGAAATAGGAGCCAGCTTTTTACCGGATTTTGTTGCTTGTCAAGCAATGAGATCAAAATATTACAAGGTTTTACTTGTAATGTGTTGTGAGTATTTTCACACCAGTCAAATAACGTTCTGTCCTTGGTAAACCCTCTCGATAATGTGAGTT
>JAKVAS010000244.1 GCA_022448165.1 Crocinitomicaceae bacterium
GCATCTCCAACATTCAAAATACGCTTGTAAAGCATTCCTCTTTCATCTGCACTTGCTCGTTCTTCCAACAATTTATAATAACGATAAAGCTTTCCTTCAGCTTCAGGGTCTGTTATATAAACAGCTCCGCGCGCCCACTCGAGAATAAGTCCCTCTGCAAGATTAAAAACTCCTAATTGTTCCCCTAAAATAAAGATGTAATTAACCGCTCCTGCTCCTAGTATATTTTTAGAAATAATTCCTTGTTTCGCGGTGTTATCAAAAAGATCAACTCCAAAATCCCATGTATTTTTTCCATTAACACGGTACCAATCAATCGGATCGATTCCTCCTGATTCAACTTTCAGAGCATAATCTAATGCTAACGCGAAATATTCATCATAAGAACCTGAAGCGATTGCCCCTGGCATATCCTGAGGAAGGTTTAAGTTCAATGATTTAAGGTAATCAACCATAGCTGATTTCCCTTGATCAGAAAGTTGCGATACATTTACCTCTCCTTTCTCAAGGTAAAGTTTAATAAAATGTGAAAGAGGACCTTCGACCTTTACTCGCTCGTAAATCTCAATAATTGGATCAGAGGCATCTCCCACTGTAATTGGAACACTTGCTTTAATAACGAATGATAGAATTAACTTCATCATTTGCTCTG
Source organism: Crocinitomicaceae bacterium (assembly GCA_022448165.1). Lineage (GTDB taxonomy): Bacteria > Bacteroidota > Bacteroidia > Flavobacteriales_D > Crocinitomicaceae > UBA4466. The sequence goes on from JAKVAS010000244.1 coordinate 653, forward strand.
CTTCTGCAACTGGAAGTACAATCCCTTTCGAATCCAAAACTTCTTGAATTAATTCTTCATAGAATTTAGAAACAAGTGTTTTTAAATGACGTAAACATGCTTGAAAGATTCCATTACTATCTGACTCGTTTACATTTTCTGTAAAAAACGCATAATGTAAACATTCCGCATAAAGTATTGGATTAGATAACAACTTCTGCTCAAGTTGCGTAAGACTTGTTCCATTGATTAAATTATTCACATCTGAAACAACTCCTGTAAGTCCATTAGTTGTAATGTGATTCCTTACAATTTGTTCTGTTGATAGTGGTGTTTGTGACATCTTTTTATGTTTTTTATTTTTTTATTTAACCTTCGTTTTGGTTTTGATTGAACCTTGACCCGTTCCGTTATCACTATCACTATCACTGCTTCCACCTGATGAATCATTCGTATCGTAAAGTGTTCCATCTAGTGCTTTTTTCAATACAGCATTGAAAGCTTTCAGAGCCAATTTATCCATAACTATTTTAACGGGTTTCAATTCCAGAATATCCGATTTAACATATCCTCCGATATTAAATTCATCGTTCACTGGAAACTTATCCAATTCGAATTGCGAACCAAATATCGTATCCGAAATGGTAACATTTGAAAAGTCTGAGTTTATTTTTTTTGTGCTCATAATTGTTTGATATTAAATTTATACTCAAGTAACTTGATGGCATCTACCAAATTGATCATACCATAACCTGTTTTATAGTCTTTGAATCTCTTTCCTTGTTTATCTGAAGTGTGCTTTAACACATATTTGATTTGTTTGTCTGAGATTTTTTTACCGAATTTCAACCCATAAGATTTCAATAGAGCTGCAGCACCAGCAACAAATGGAGCTGCATGTGATGTTCCACTTGAAAATGCGTATTCACCATCAAGGTAAGTACTAAAGATATCTGTACCTGGTGCGACAAAATCTACTTGATCACCGTAGGTAGAAAATGGAGCAACTCGATCAATTTGTCGATTCATTGCCCCTACTGCTATTACATGCGGAAGTGCCGAAGGGAAATACAACGCATTTTGGCCGTCGTTTCCTGTGGCTGCTATAATGGTAACACCTTTCTTTCGGGCATAATTCACGACATCTTCATGAGGTAAACCTCCACCCTCATGTACAATTCCGAGACTCATGTTAATTACATCCGCCCCATTATCTATTGCCCATTTGATTCCAGCATTAATATTACCAACAAGTCCTGCACCAACGCGAGAATTCCCTCTTTTCATTGCTCCTAAAACACGGATTGGCATAATCTTGCAATTCGGAACCACTCCTGGTGACATTCCGCTTCCTTTGGCACCAATAATTCCTGCAACATGAGTTCCATGTCCTACTTCATCAGAGGGGTCTGTATCAAATCCTAAATGATCTCCTACGAATTCATTTGCATTGGAAATAATATCTACGAAATCATGACCTTCAATTAAGCAATGTTGTAATTCCGGATGTTTTAAATCAATTCCTGTATCTAACACAGCTATGGTAATCGCCCTATTTCCTTTACTTTTTAGGTGAGCTTCAGGCAAGCCAATCATTTTTCGTGCAAAATCCATTTGATTTCGACCTATTGATTGCTCAGAACTCAACGAAGGAATGGGTGCTGATACGATTTGACCTGTTTTAACCTCTTCAACATGCGGAATAAGTCTAATTTGTTCGACCAGTGCTTTTGGAAACTTTTTATTTTCCTTCAAGATAATTCGATAGTGCTTATTGAGTCCAATTTTCAGCTCTTCAGCAGACCAAGTTCTCCCAGTCTTAGGATATTCTGCTGCTACTGAAAATGTAAGAGCAAAAGCATCGAATAGATCATCAATCTTACGATTAAAAGATGATAGAGGCTTACGAATTCCCTGAGCTACATCCCCCCAAAAAGGGTAGGATATATGGCTAGTATTTAACGATGATTTCACAACG
>JAKVAS010000245.1 GCA_022448165.1 Crocinitomicaceae bacterium
TGACCAAAAGAACCCCCTGATAATAAAAGAAGGCTAAAAAGGATGATAAATCTTGTTGTGTAAATTCTTTCCATCATTATAATTCGTCAATATGAATGAATAACTCCTCCTTCAATTCTCCCATAATTTCTGACCAGATGTGGAGCACATAATTATGCGTGGAATAACTACCGATATCAAAACTGAACACTTCTGTATTTGCATCAAATGCGAAATTGGTTAATGATCCTGTGGAGGTAGAAAAATCATTGTACCCGCTATAAACTATCGTTCCAACCGTATCGTTTGAAACGAGATTTACATGAAGAGTCATTGAATCAGTGAACGCAGCATATCCTGAAATTCGGATAAAATAATTGTCAACTGCAATTGAATCATAAGTATCTGATGATACTTCAAAATTTTGAGCTTCTCCCCAAAATGGAAGTAGAGCGAATAGGGCTAGAAAACGGATGTTTCGAAGCGTTCTAAACTTCAAAGTCATACAAAGGTTTTTTAAATCACTAAATAAGTTTGCGCCTAAAGGTTGCGGCAATAATAATAAGTTCTTGACTAACTTTCAGGTTGAAAATCTGAGAAACGCATAAAACGGGTATTTTCCGCACTACTCAGAATACTATTGATTTTATCTTAACATGGAGATTGGTTTTTTTCTAGGTATAAGGTAAAGGTTCTATCTTTCATTTTGGTAAGGCTATATTATTTAAGGTTGGCATAAGTAGGTGCAAATTTAATCAAAAAATAGTGCTGCGTATATGCATTTCATCAATTTATCACAAATTAACGCTTTAATAACGTAAACTATTTACGAACCAAGAAGCAACCTTATTCATCATAAATAACTCAACTTCCACGCTTTTCAAAAACAAAGACATAAAATCACTTACACTCATTCACGTATTCATATGTACGCTTCTATTTGGAAGCTATTCCCTCGAGAAAATCAAAGGAGACGCAGATATCAACGTGCAAATCACCACTTCCAATATTAACAATGCATACCTAAGCGGAGCTTCAAAAGCAGATATTCGTGGAACTTTAGGTAAAAACTAGCGCTGACCTTGCAGGAGCGAGCAAATTAATTTCATCCGATTTCGCTACTGATCACTTTATCACTGATCTTTCTGGAACAAGTTCAATAAACTAATGAGGAAATCCTAAAGTAACACACATCAACATCTCGGGAACTTCTAAAAGCAAAAAGCACTAATCAAGCAGAAGACCCATGATGAAACAATTTTTTCCATTCTATCATTGATGTCTCCTTTGAACAGCTGTTCAAAGGAATCTTCTCCATATAGTTCATTCAAAGACCTGAACTATGAGTTAGTTAGGAAGATACTTTGTCTTTTCATCTTAACCAATCGTGCGGAATACTTGTCACTTCCGGATATAAGCTCTCCGACCCAAATTACTCTCTTCAGAGGAACCAAGAAGCACGCAAAAACATTTCTGATTCGAGTATGGTGGCAATGAAAGGACATGGTTGGAACGCAAAAGGTCAAGTAAAAAACGAAACTGTTCACATTCAGTTAGCAATAAACAATACCAACTTGAGCAATGGGATGAGTTAAAAATTGTCGCAAAACATGGTGGTATGAAAATCGTAAAGTTAATTCGAATACTTTTGAATGTTCCTGTGCTTCATCAATTGTAACAGGTGGTAGTAAAATAAGGGGCTTAAACACTCGCTGTTTAGGGCCTTTATTTTGATTATTTCTTACTTTTATACAACATCATAGTTGACTACATTCATGAAAACACCCATTTTATTGCTCGCGTTCGTATTTACATTAATCGGATGCCAGGCTATCGAGCCATCACAGAATATTACATCAAAAAAATATAGTCTATCTGATTTTCAGAAAATAGACGTAAGCGGAGCTATGGAAATCGACATTAGCTTCTCGGATAAGCAGGAGGTAATGATCGACGCACCTGAGAATTTTCATCAAAACATGCGTGTTTCGGTTTCATCTGGACAGTTAAAACTGGGAATGAAATCTGGGAAGTACAAAATGAAAGATGCAAGCATCAAAGTGCACATTAAGATGAAAAAATTAGACGGTGTTCGCATTAGTGGAGCATCATCGATCACCTTAAACGATAACTATCAAGGAGAGAAACTAGACATTAACCTTAGTGGAGCTGGATTCTTTGAAGGGTCGGTTGATCTCGCATCTACTTCTATCGAAATGAGTGGGGCAGGAAATGCTAAATTAAAAGGTAAAGTAAAACGCGCAAATGTTGAACTTAGCGGTGCCTCTTCTTTGTCTGCAAGTAAATTAACTACGGATAACTTGTCTATCGATTTATCGGGTGCGAGTAATGCCAAAATCGATGTGAAATCCAACTTAAATGCAACGGCATCCGGTGCGAGTTCACTCTCTTATTCCGGAAGTCCAACTGTTTCTAAGAAAAACGCCTCAGGCACTTCTTCCATTTCAAATTGATCCGATGGCTCGGGTTTGTATTGTTTTTCTCTTTTTTGCTCCTTTTTTAGGAAGGGGGCAATACGATGAACACACACGCGTAATTCCCGTTGATCAAATCCGAGAAGACTTTGAGATTCTTGTTCAGTCTTTAGTA
>JAKVAS010000246.1 GCA_022448165.1 Crocinitomicaceae bacterium
CACGATTCACTCTATTTAGTAGGTAATACTTTCGTTGAAACCTCACCGAAACCAACACGAACTCCCTCTTTAGAGCTATGTCCACGCATAATAACGGTATCATTGTCAGCAATAAACTTACGTTCCGAGCCATCATTTAACTGAACTGGTTTCGTTCCTTTCCATGCTAACTCCAACATAGATCCATATGAATCAGGAGTTGGTCCAGAAATAGTCCCTGACCCCATCAAATCTCCACCACGAATATTACATCCGTTTACTGTATGATGCGCCAATTGTTGAACCATATTCCAATACATGAATTTGAAATTTGATTTACTCACAGAAGTTTCTTCCTTACCTTCAGGTTGAATCAAAACTTCCAAGTTAATATCATATCGTTTCTTTCCTGAATACTTCAAATAATCCAAAACCTCTGGTTCTTGCTCGGGCCCTTCAATTTTGAATGGTTCCAAAGCATCAAGTGTTACTATCCACGGAGAAATTGAAGAAGCAAAATTCTTTGCGAGAAAAGGTCCGAGAGGAATATACTCCCATTTTTGAATATCTCTAGCCGACCAATCGTTAAACAAAACCATTCCAAAAATATAATCTTCGGCTTCTTCTGTAGAAATTGTATCGCCTAACGGTTTTCCATCATATGTAATGAATCCCATTTCCAATTCAAAATCCAATAATTTACTCGCTCCTACAACAGGATTCTCATCCTCTCCAGGCTTTGTTTGTCCTTTAGGGCGGTAAATATCCTGTCCTGATAAAATCACAGAGCTAGCTCTACCGTGATATCCAACAGGAATCCACAACCAATTTGGAAGTAACGCATTCGCAGGGTCACGGAACATTGTTCCTACATTTGTTGCGTGATCTCTACTGGAATAAAAATCTGTATAGTCTCCAATTTGAACAGGCATTAACATCTGAACTCCGTCAATCGGAATTAATACTTGATTAACATGATGTTCCTTATTTTTCAGATCATCTTGTCCCTCCTGAAATAGTTTTGAAAGACGATCACGTAACTTACGTGTTCCCTCTTTTCCCTTCTTCATCATTATGTTTAGAGTATCCGTATCAAAATCCTCCATTCTAAATGGAAGATTTGTAAGATATCCCAGTACAAACAATGCTTTTAGATCAATTGCAAAGTCTCCAATTCTAGAGGCTGCCCTAGGTTCTCCCCCGTTTACTTTAATAATTCCAAAAGGAAGGTTTTGAATTGAAAAATCTGAATTTTCAGGAATTTCTACCCAAGTTTTCAACGACGGGTCATTTGCTGCTATATTCATATTACCATTGATTAAATTCTATTATACATTAAACCTGAAATGCATGATGTCTCCATCCTCCACAACATACTCTTTTCCTTCTACTCTAAATTTCCCAGCATCTTTCACAGCATTCTCGCTTCCTAACTCAACAAAGTCATCGTACTTCATAACTTCTGCACGAATAAACCCTTTTTCAAAATCAGTATGAATAACACCTGCAGCCTGTGGAGCAGTCATTCCTTTCTTAATTGTCCAAGCTCTAACCTCTTTTTCTCCTGCTGTAAAATACGTGTCTAAGCTCAATAATTCATATGCTGAACGAATCAAACGATTTACTCCAGGCTCTTCTAGTCCCAACTCATCTAAGAACATTTTTCGTTCCTCATAAGAATCTAGTTCAGTAATATCCGACTCTATTGCAGCTCCAATAATCAACACTTCAGCATTTTCATTCTTTACGGCTTCACGAACAGCATTAACGTAATCATTACCACTCTTTACAGAGGCTTCGTCTACATTACATAGATACATAACAGGCTTCCCTGTAATTAATTGAAACGTTTTCATAATGGCCATTTCAGAATCATCCATTTCCAAAGCACGAGCAGAAATACCGTCTTCAAGTCCTTTTTTGATTCTATTAGCCAAATCATTTTCTTTAACCGCGTCTTTATCTCCAGATTTTATAACTCTTGCAAGACTACTAATTTTCTTTTCAATTGTTTCTAAATCCTTTAATTGCAATTCAATATCGATAATCTCTTTATCTCTAACGGGATTGACTGTAGCATCAACATGAACAATATTATCATCATCAAAACATCTTAACACATGAATAATCGCATCTGTTTCACGAATATTTGCTAAAAATTGGTTCCCCAATCCTTCACCTTTTGATGCTCCTTTAACCAATCCAGCAATATCTACAATCTCCATCGTTGTTGGAAGTACCTTTTCAGGATTCACCAAGCTCTCCAACTTCTCTAATCGCACATCAGGAACAGAGATCGTCCCCACATTTGGTTCTATCGTACAAAACGGATAGTTTGCTGACTGAGCTTTCGCATTTGAAAGACAGTTAAAAAGCGTCGACTTTCCAACATTTGGAAGTCCTACAATTCCACATTTTAAAGACATCTTATTCTATTTTTTAACAAAGATAACTGAAAGAAGGAAAGCACGAAATTTTGCCCCTCGTATATCACTTGAAAAGTAATTCAAAAAAAACAATAATTTAACAAAACATTGTTTTTTATAAACGCAAAAAAGCCTGTAGAATATCTACAAGCTTCTTTTCTT
>JAKVAS010000247.1 GCA_022448165.1 Crocinitomicaceae bacterium
TTGCTTTAGCCATGCCCTGAGAACCAAAGGCAATAATTAAAATCCCCTTGCCGAGGTTGTTACTTCCTTTTAAACTAGCCAATAAACTTAATTGTTTTTCAATCTTGAATAAAAAGAAATAACGCTCTTCTTGACTCACATAATTTCCGAAAACAATACCTTTTAAATTATATTTCTTGACAATGGCCAACGGGTCTAATTCCTTAATCCTGGTTAACCCGAATTCACGATTCATGAACTGCTCAAACTTTGCCTCATAGCTGATGTACTTTTCAGCATTTCCGAATGTTGCAATTGTGTCAACGATTTTAATGTGCTTCATCTTTCTGGGCTTGTTTGTATAGATAAATTCCGAATGCTGTTCCGATTGCGACAATTGATAGAATTACTATCAGCCCTATTTTTGATTGTTTGGGCTGTGGATAGTGTGCAATAAATGTTGGTATTGGTGGTTTTTTCATTTGTTACCGTGTAAATTTAATTTGATGATTCGTTGTTCTTCTCTCCATTTTAACCATGATCCTTTTGCATGGCTAGTTTGATTAAAAACAAAATTCAAAACGACGATTAATTTCTTTGCTCGCTTAAGTAGTCGGTCTGGTTGGTGGTATTCAATCTTTCCTAGAGCTGCTGATATTGTAATATTTTTCTTTCCAAACATTGTTGAATCAATTGGAGTAGATAAGTCCTCAATCCATTCTGAGTGGATATTTGCTAGTTCATCGTATCGAATAGCAATATCACTCATTGTGTTGCCTAAAGTGGCTAAGATTCCATCAATTGTTCTCCATGGGATTTGATATAGAGGTTTAACGCTTCCAGAAATAAAGCAACGAATTGGAATTTCGAAAGCCGTATAGATTAAGCCTATTACAATTACGAAACTGAAAACTATTAATGAGGAAATCATTAGAATTAATCCTTTAAAAAATTCTCTCATGACTAAGCGTTTTCAGTTACTTCATATTCAGTGAGCTTAGTAGCTACTAAGACTTCAATATCATTGTTGCCAAGTTCAGGATCATAAATTGGCATATCAGTTAATCTTACTCCGTAAAGCTTTGAGTTTGGAGTTTCAAGTGTAATGTCAACGGCAACCATCCCTGTTTCAAGATTCATCCCAACAGTGCCTCGATCAATTATGATTTGTGGATCTATTAATTCTGTGTTGAATTGTTCGAATAAGTATTTCATTTTGATTTGATTTTAAAGTCCTATTTCTGATTTTGCTGTATAACGTGTGTAAATTCCCTGCATAGGCGAAGTATGAGGAATGGAGTTTGTTTGATAGTAATTCCCTAAGTCGAAATAAACGCACCTCGTAGAATGCCCAGTTGACACGATGAAGTATCTTCTCGTACTTCCAAAATTAAATGGAGGATAATTCATCTGGTAAGAAATAATCGCAGGGCTTCTGAGATTCTCAGCTTCGATAATATTCCAAAACGTCCAACCTAACAACCCGCCAAAAGTCGATTCTTTATGCAAATGACATGAATCATTAAAACTTCTATTGACTGTTTCGCCGATGTAATATGTGAGAATTGAATTTTCATCTCCTGCACTAAAATCAAAAACTAATGAATGAGGGAATTCTGTTTCTTTTGTTGAAGTGTTTCCGTTCACGTCAAAATAATCTACTCCATCAGTATAACCTCCGTTAATGCCACAAAAACGAAAAGGATGCCCCCATTCGTGAGGTTCATTAAGTTTAAAAAAAGTATCTGATCGTCCTTGTTGAACATAGCCATCATCTCCAGTTCTATATGAAACAACTTGCCCTGTTTTCATTAATTTGGCTCGGTCTGGAACCGTTATATCTGGAACATCCTCTCCAGAGTATTTAAGTCTCCATTGTTCGAATTCTTCCAAAGTATAGGCATCTCCGTTTTTTTTGCCAATATCTGTTGCACGAATGGCGCTGAATACAACACGATAATTATGTTTTATAGCATAGAGTGATCCATCAATAGAGTTTCGAGTAATTTTTACTTCATCGGCACTAAAGTCATAGAGAGATCCATCAGATAATGAATCAATAAAAATGTAATTCTCTTCGCTATAAATTTTATGCGTTATCGCCATTTAAAGATAGTTTTTGTTCGATTAGACTTCTGAATTGCCAAGCGACAACCAAAAGAGATAAGACAACCGCTATAATTAGCAATTGTCTTAGAGTTAAGTTTGAGATTGTCTTTTCAATGCTCATTGCAATAGAATTTCGTCGAGTTTACTACTGTCAATTACATTGTATTTTTTCTCTTCTGCTTCTTCGCAAGAACAGTTTTTCCTTTTGAGTTTATCTTGATTGAAATAGACCCAAGCTGCACCGATAATGCAAATAACTCCTAGTCCGAATAATGCTGATTTTGGCATCTTATTTTGATTTAATGATTAATAGAAACTCATCTAGTGTAGTTGAATTTCTTCCAGTAATTTCTTTAACTGCTCCTTGTGTTTGATTTCCAAAAATTCCATCTACAAGAATTGTTGATTTACCATTTTTTGAGGCGTAATCGTTATAAGCGTTTTGAAGCTTTGTGACTTCTTTTGACCGTGTTCCTTT
>JAKVAS010000248.1 GCA_022448165.1 Crocinitomicaceae bacterium
TATATAGATCCAGGCACAACTGTTGATGTGGATATTGATGCATTCACTAACTACCTTTCCATCGATGGTCAACTCAACATGAATCAAGAATTAACTTTAAGCATCTTTTCAAATGTAGAAATAACAGGAAACACCAATTTCTCTGCAGGAAAAATTGCTATGGTTGGTGCAGTTGATCAGTTTTTTGACGCTCCAGGTGTACCTACAACCTTTCATGATCTAGAAATCAATAATTCAAGTGGATCTAATGTTGATTTATTTTCTTCAACATATACATTAGAAGGATCTTTACTTATGGAAAAAGGTCATTTAATTATTGAAAATACAGGTGGAGGAACCTTTACTGTAGAATCAACATCAGGAACGACAGGCGGAAGAATAGGACGAATAAAACCAGGCTGTACAATTACTGGCTTTGTGAGAGTAAGGAGAAACTTACCTGCTGGTAATGCCGACTTTAGAAATTTGGCTTCACCTGTTATTGGAGCAACCCTCGCCATGTGGGATAACTCAATCGAAATATCGGGAATAGGATTTCCTGATGGTTGTGCATGGGGACCTGGAGGTTGCTACCATTCAGTCAAGGAGCACTACCAAGGCAATTATCATGATGTTACCGACATCAACGAAATTCTTAACAACGGACAAGGCTATGAAGTATATGTAGGAGATGATTTAGTTAGTTTTTCAGGAGCAACATTAGAAGTAAATGGGTTACTTAACACAAACTCAAGTGTGGTTGTAAATGTTTTAAATGATTGGAATATCCTTGGCAATCCATACGCCTCTCCTATTTTATTTTCGACAGTTCAAAGGAATCATGTTGACAATTACTTTTATATTTATGATGCATCTACAGGGGGATACCAATGGTATGATGGAGCATCAAACACCTCAAGTATACCAGAGTTAGCTAATGGACGCTTGGCGAGTGGTCAAGGTTTTTGGACCTACGATTGGGGTACTATGACCTATGAGCAAACAGACAAAGTTGATGAAGTGGCCTCCTTTATTAAATCAAGCGTAAGCGTTGATGAAGCAATATACTTTACTGTTAGTGAAAACAACACCACCTATGAAACAACCATTTCTTTTCAGGAACATTTTGCCTGCGAAGATGATTTTGATACAATTAGAGACATGAGACACCTTAGTGTTGGTGATGAAAAATGCCCTAGTGTTGCTATTAAAACTATTGAAGATTTATTGAGAAAAAACTGGATCAGCACTGATGTTCGGGATAAATCATTCGATCTATTCTCCTCTTTCAAAAATGAAGGTTACTATACATTCAAGGCATCCAACCTAAGTAATTTTGACTCTTACAAGTCAATTTATTTGTTTGATAAACAAGAGAATAAATTTACCAATTTAAAAGACAAGCCTGAATATCTATTCTATACTGAATCAGGGGAACATGATCGTTTTAAAATCATAATGAGTAATGTCCAAGAAACAACAGAAAATCCTTTTGCCAACGCATCAATGAATGAAACAGAAAATGGGCTTTCAATTACTCAAATGGGAAGCTACATAGATATTTCTAATTCTTCTGATGACATTCAAAATGTTGAGATTTCATTAATAAATATTTTAGGACAAGAGAACGTCTATTCAGATATCACTACCCTAACAGAAGGAAGTACAATAATACACTTACCAACCAATTTAAAAGGAATTTATATCTTTACCATGAATATACAAGGGCAGAGAATTAGTAAAAAACTAATTTTCTAACCCAAATCTTATAATTAATGAAAATTAACATATTTATATATAGGACTTTATTTATTGCTTTCGTCCTATTGACAAAAGCAACAGTCTATGCTCAACCAACAGTAGGACCACCACCTTCAGGCGGCGGCTCTACAGGAACGACTCCACACTGCTGGGATCCAGAGTGTGTTCCAGTCGATAGTGGACTTATTTTCTTATTAGCTGCCGGAATGCTATTGGGTGTTAAAATAATGTTTGCCCATAGAAGTAAAAGTAGAGCATAATAGCCCTTCCTTTTACATGAAAGAGTTTATTGAAAATAAAATTGTACGCTTTTTATTTACTGGCAGTATTCTTTACCTTAGCTGGTTGTTTTTATATTATTTTGTAATCAAACAATTCACCAATTGGGATTACTATCTCAACTACAACATCTGTTTACTAGCCAAACACCTATTGTCTTTATTTAATTTCGACAGTTATATCGATATAGAAAGTGACCATATTGTTTTATTCATGAACGGAGGTAACTACAGAGGAATATGGGTTGGAGATGAATGCAATGGGTTTAAGCTTTTTTCAATTTTCGCAATATTTATCCTTGCATTTCCCGGTATTGTAAAAAAAAAGCTTTGGTACATTCCATTTGGACTGGATAGAAGTAAGTTTAAAAAATGGATGACTTCATCCAACACACAAGCTCACTTAAGAGTAATCAAATGAGCTATCACGACATTGATTACGATGATGATTCAGAAGAGGAGAGTGAAACAACTCTCCAATC
>JAKVAS010000249.1 GCA_022448165.1 Crocinitomicaceae bacterium
ATAATTGTCTTTAATTTTGTTGATAATAATGCCCATTTCAACAATAAAGCTCCGAATATACCTGCACCAGTCGCTTTCAACAAAGTGAGTTTCGTTTCTTGATATGTGGTTTTAGGTTTTTCTACCCTTGCACTATCAAATAATTGGTCTATGCGTTTATTTTCTTTCATACAATACGCTCCTCTCCTGTTTTATATTCCGACTCGAATGTCAAAATTTCAGTTAAACGAATTCTACCTCTGCGTAATCGCTGTTTTACAGCTGATTCAGAAACTTCATGTAGTTGAGCAATCTCTCGAATCGACAAGCCTGTAATTTCAAACAAAATCAAACTTTCTCTTTGATCTTTCTGAACATGTGACAATGCACGGTGCAATAAATGAACCTCCGCTCCGATTTCAGTGATGTTTGAAGAAGTCGTGTGCGTAGAAAATTCTAATTCATCGCTTGATACAGGTCGCTTTTTTCGATGACTGTTTGCTAATAATCGAATGCTAATACTACATAAATAAGACAGAAAGGCTTCCTTTGATCGTAAAGAGTCAAACGTCTTGTATGCAATGAGTAATGTTTCATTCATTAAATCCGTATACTCCATTTCACCATATACTCGCGCTCTGCAGAAACGCTCGAACCTATCATGAATCGGTTCGTAAAGGGCTAAAAATTGACGTTGTTTAGATTTCATATATTGAATAAAACTGCATTCTATCTGTTAAGTGTTATACTTAGAACAAAAGTTACACCAACGTACTGTTTTTTTCAATTATAATGAAAAAGACGAGACTAGCCCTTTCAAAAAATTAGTTTCGATGGGTTAACTTAATCTTGTAATCGGAAGCCATCATTGTAAAGGCCATTATTTCCTTTACATCTTCGTGAGGAGTAACCATTTCAACTTTAAAATTCTTAAATAACATAGATAGGACCATTTCAATCTCCAAAATTGCAAGGTTTCTTCCTGGGCAATATCTAGGACCTCCTCCAAAAGGAACAAATGAATTCATATTGTGAACGGGACACTTAGTTTCTTTAATCCATCGAGCAGGATTAAACGTTTCTCCATCTGTAAAATGTTCATCTTGTATGCTGGCATATCGAGTTTCAAGTAACAAAAGTTGTCCTTTTTCAAAAACATAACCTTCAATTTCTACCTTTTCTGTTGGTTCAAATAAAAGTATTGGAGCTACTGGTTTTAAGCGCATTGTTTCATTTGATATGCCGTCTAAGTATTCAAATTTATTATGGTCATCATAGTTTTCCAACCATTTCGAATCACCAAGGATCTCAATTGATTCATTTATCAATCGCTCTTGACTTTCCGGGAACTTTGTAAGTAAAAAGATCGCCCAAGATAACGTATGTGCTGTTGTATCTTCGCCAGCTAATAAAAGCGTTAATAAATTACCTTTAACCTCTTTATCACCAAAGTCTTCCTCTTCTTCTGCAGCTACCAATATGGCTTCTAGAAAATTCTTAGGATTTTCTCTTAACTTCGGATTGTCTTTCAGTCGTTTACGTCCTTGTATAATGAAATCATCAACTAACTTATTAACTTCCGATAATGCTTTGTCATATTCTCGATCTTCTTTAGTTCGAAAAACTTTATACCAAGGAATTGGGGCGTTAATACGTTTGAAAATCATTGGAAATATCTTCTCCATATGATCTTGAACAACTCCACCATCTTGTTCAATAGTGTTCATTTCATAACCGAAGGCTAAGGATGAAGTAATATCTACCGTAAACCTGAGAAAATCTGATTGTAGATCAATAATTTCACCATTATCTGCATTTTTACTCCATTTATTATGTAGACGTTCAACAGTACGAAGCATTTGAGGAAAGAAATCCTTTTGATGTTTAACGTCTAAACCTTTTGTGACCATGCGCCTATGAAGCTCCCACTCATCTCCTTCGGCATTAAATACACCATGAATCCCCTCACGACGAAGAATCCTATCGAGTTTTGTCATCCGAACAAATTTGTAAGGACGATTTTTTAAAATTATTTGCGTTATAACAGGATCTGTAATTACTACAAGGTTCGCAATAGGAAGAGAAAGTCGATAAACCTTTCCATATTCTTCTGCCCAACGTTCCATTTGGTTGTGCATATTATTTACATCGATCTTAAGTAAGTTCCCCAGAATAGGAAGCCCTTTAGGACCTGGTAATTGACTTTCTGTAATTGACATAGTAGTTACTATTAAGTTTTAATACGGCCAGTTATTATATCCTTTACCCAAGTCAAAAACTTGCTTAAATCCTAAATTTTCCATTTTTCTACCTGCACGACCGCTTCTACCACCTACAGCGCAATAGATAAGAACAGGTAATGAATGATCTATTGCTTTAATTTTCTCTTCAAATGACTCCGATAAAAAGTCAATGTTTATAGCATTTTCAATATGCCCTTTTGAAAACTCAGATGGTGTTCTAACGTCAATCAATAAAACACCATCTATTGTCAATAACTCTTTAAATACTT
>JAKVAS010000025.1 GCA_022448165.1 Crocinitomicaceae bacterium
ATTTCTATGATGTTAATGCCAAAGCAAACTATAAAATTTCGGACAAGGATCGAATTTTCATTTCAGGATACTTCGGTAGAGATGTTTTTGGTTTTGGAAACAACTTTGGTTTTGACTGGGGAAATGCTACGGGAACAGTAAGATATAATAGAATTATCTCTAAAAAACTATTCTCTAATACTTCGGTTGTGTTTAGTAATTTCAACTACCAATTTACCGTCGGTTCAGGCAATACTGGATTTGGTGTAAACTCATCAATTCAAGACTGGAATCTTAAACAAGATTTCTCTTATTACGCCAACAAGAATAACACGATGAAGTTTGGAATCAATGCATTGCATCACACTTTCCAACCAGGAGCTTTAACGGGAGACAACGAATCTTTTAACGAAATTGTTTTAGATAGTCGCTACGGTGTTGAATTTGGGGCATATTTTCAAAACGATCAAAAAATTAACGATCGATTTACCGTACATTATGGACTTCGTTACTCAGGATTCAATCTAGTAGGAGGAGATTCTTACACCTTTGATGATCAAGGAATGCAACAAGACACGGCTGTTGCGCATGAACGTTGGGAATCGATACAATATCATCAAGGGCTAGAACCTAGAATTTCCATGAGTTACGTCATCACAGAAAACAACTCTATAAAATTAGGATACAACAGAAATTATCAATATTTGCATCAATTATCGAACTCTACAACGACAAGTCCTACTGATGTTTGGGTGCCAAGTTCCAATAACGTACTTCCTCAAATTGCAGATCAAGTTGCCTTAGGTTACTACCAAAATTTCAAAAAGAACACGTATAAAATCTCTACGGAAGTGTATTACAAATCACTTCAAAATCAAATCGACTATAGAAATGGCGCTAACTTACTACTAAACAACGCAGTAGAAGGAGAATTAGTTTATGGGAAAGGTCAAGCATATGGAATCGAAGTTTTGCTGGAAAAGAAAAAAGGAAAATTGACTGGTTGGATCGGTTACACACTATCGCGGTCATTGCGTCAGTTTGATGAGATCAATGATGGAAAACAATTCAGCGCACGTCAAGATAGAATACATGATGTTTCTGTTGTGGCAATGTATAAACTAACGAAGAACCTTTCAATCGCTTCAACATTTGTTTATTACACCGGAGACGCGGTTACTTTCCCTGCTGGGAAATATGAAATAGGAGGTGAACTAGTTCCTTATTACACGGAAAGAAATGGATATAGAATGCCTGATTATCATCGTTTAGACTTAGGATTGACTTGGTACATGAAGGAACGAAAGAAATTTGAGCATAACCTAAATTTCTCAATCTACAACTTATACGCAAGAGAAAATGCCTATACTATTGAGTTCCAGAAAAATTCAACAACAGGAGAAACAGAAGCGCTTCAAACTTCTCTCTTTAAAATTATTCCTTCCGTTACTTACAACTTTAAAATAAAGTAAAATGAAAAAATACATTTTCATACTATCAGCAATCATTGTACTTTCTTCATGTACGAAAGTTATTGATGTCGATTTAAACGAAGCCAACCCAGTAGTTGTCTTAGAAGCTAACTATACTGCTAACGATAGTACGGTTCGACTAGATGCACGTTATACTTCTAACTTTTTTGGAGCTTCCACTCCTGAGAATATCAACAATGCTGTAGTAACAATTACAGATCAGGCAGGCACATCCACAAGTGTACCTTTCACATCTGACGGACACTATGAACTAACGAACTACCCTGCTCAATTCAATACAACGTATACTCTTTCAACTATTGTGGATGGTACAAACTACACAGCAACTTGTGAAATGAACGACACAATTCAACAATTGCCATTGTACTATGAATTCTTTGAGCAAGGATTCTTTGGTGGAGAAGGAGGATACTTATTAAATTTAATATATCAAGATCCCCCTGAAACAGGAGATTATACTATGGCAGTATATTGGCGAAATGATACTATCTCGGAAGGGCTTGATTCTTATATGTTGAATGAAGATGTATTAACAAATGGAAATGTCGTATTACGGCCATTCATTACGGAGTATTTTAAAATTAATGATTCTCTGCGTGTTGAACTAAGAACGATTGATAAAAAAATATTTGATTATTATACTGAACTTGCGTCATTAACGAACCCGAATAGTGCAGCACCTGCAAACCCGGAATTTATTTGGTCAAACAAAGCGCTTGGATATTTTTCTGCCTATGGATATAGTGAACAAACAACGGTAATACAATAGATCTCATTGGAAAAATTATCCCCAGAGACATATCGATATATTAGATATCAACTATTCAGGAAAAAGAAGAATCAAGAAGTAATCAAAGACGCTCTTTCTGCACAAGGAATGGATAAGGAATCTGCTAACAAAGCAGTTAGTCTCGTCTTTAAAACGGAGGTAGAAACATTAAGAAAACGAGCAGTTGTAAATATTATTTTAGGAATCTTCCTAACTAGTACTGCCATTATATTGTTCTTTCTTCTTATGATAAACATGACGGAAGAAGAAAGAACAATTGGTAAATCAATATTCATAGGTTTAGCATTAGTAATGGTACTTGGAACATCAATAATGATTAAAGGATATCGATTCTCAAAGTTTAAAAAAAGCAGATAATAAATTAGTTAGAAACCTTAATCACCCTAACCAAACATCATTAATAATTGCAAAACCAGCATATTCATTAATTCGTTGAATTATAACCGATTTACCATGTGCTAACTCATCTCTCATCACGGAAGATTCTAGGGACACATAAAGTGTTTTATTTCGGATTTTAATAGATTTTGTCCTATGAGCTACGGCTGTTCCCATTAACTCAGGCCAAGCTTGGATAACATCCATTTCTTTCATTTTTGCATCTAGTCCGTATGCCTTCAACCATCTATCGATGACTTCCTTCAACGGTGCTTCGTTAGACGTACGTTTCAAATCACTCATACGCAAAGTTACATTTTATAGATTAAATCGAACGTCATAACCTTAACGTCGAAAACGGTGAGAAAATCTTTTATTCACTTTTGAGACGAAAAAAAGTCTAAACATAAAAGTAGAACAAGAAAATATGACCTTCTATTCCCCACCAACAGAAGACAACTCCTCAATCGCTCCATCAGAAACAGAGAACACCTTGCTTTCAAGAGCATTTTTAGAAAAAATATTTTTCACACGTTCTTCATCGGTATCCGTTACTAAAACCTGTCCAAAAAAATTATCCGCAACCAATTTCATTAATCGTTCAACCCTTGAATGATCCAGTTTATCAAAAATATCATCTAGCAAAAGAACGGGAGTAGTATTTAAATGTCCTTTTAACCATTCATATTGAGCTAATCGAAGCGCAATAATAAAAGACTTTTGTTGACCTTGAGAACCGAACTTTTTCACCGGATGACCTTTAATTTCGAAGACCAAGTCATCACGATGAGTTCCCGCATTCGAATAACGAGAATGCGCATCTTTCTTTTCAAATTGTGCAAGTAATTGTTCCATATTCGCATCATTCAACTGAGAACGATACGTAAGATGCACCTCTTCATTTGATGTCCCAATACTATCATAATGCTTCTGAAAAACAGGAATAAACTCCTCCAGAAAAGCCTTTCTCTTATCATGTATCTTGTGGGCTAGAATACTCAATTGAACATTCCATACATCTATTGACTCTCGATCAAACATTCGATGTTCCGCCATATTCTTTAACAGTGCATTTCGCTGCTGTAATACCTTAGCATACTTTTGAATATCTTCTAAATAACGTCTATCAAATTGCGCTATAATTCCATCCATCCACCTTCTGCGCAACTCACTTCCCTCAGAAATTAAATCTCGATCATAAGGAGAAATCATCACCGCAGGATATAGACCTATATGATCGGCCAACTTCTCATACTCCTTTTTATTTCTTCTAAAAATTTTCTTCGATCCATTTTTTACTGCACAGTGAATATTAACGACCGTCTCCTCTTTATTCCAGTCTCCTTGCAAAACAAAAAAAGGTTGATCAAAACGAATATTTTGTCGATCAATCACATTCATATATGATTTACAAATGCTCAAATAATGCACTGCGTCAAGGATATTAGTTTTTCCAGCACCATTTTTTCCGACAAAACAATTTATCCCACTGGAAAGCTCTATTTCAGCTTCTTCATAATTTTTAAAATTGACAAGATGGAGGCGCTCTAAATGCATTGAAACAAAATTAGTCGAATTCATGGTAATTCTTATGATCTATCATAGTTCTTTTCTCAAAAAAAAAACTATTTTTGCTCCGCTTAATTTTATGAGATGTTAGAAGATATCACAACAGAACAAATAAAACACAAATTCCAATCAAACAAAACCTTAAAGTTGGTAACGATTGGAGTAGGTATATTGATTGCTGGAGTACTTGCGTACTTCGTATATCGTCAATTCATGTGGAAACCCGCAAACGAGAAATCTAAAGAAAGTTATTGGGCTGGTCTCAATTATGCTGACATGGATTCTACGGATATGGCTATTGATGAATTGAAAAGAAACACAAAAAAATTCGATGGTAAAATCGGAGGTGAGGTTTCTCAGTTCGTATATGCAAGTCAATTGATGAAGAAAGGCGAATTCAAGAAAGCAATTGCAGAATTAGAAGGTGTTGATATTTCTGATACTTATGTTTCGGTTATGTCGATTGGACTTCAAGCTGATTGTCATTCTGAATTAGAAGATTACGAAAAAGCTGCAAACCTTTACTTGGAAGCTGCTGATGCGAATCAAAATGACTTAACAACACCAATGTACCTTTTCAAAGCTGGGCTTTGCGCTGAGGAGATCAAAAACATTGAAAAGGCAAAAGAGTGCTATGTGAGAATTCAAGATGAATTTCCAAGTTTTGCTTCTCAAAAGCAAATCAAGAAATATATCGCAAGAGTTTCTTCAAAAATAATTGAATAAATATGGCGACAATTCATCGCAATTTATCAGAATATAATTCGGAAGTAATTCCAAACGGTGCCGATTTTAAAATCGGCATTGTTGTTTCTGAATGGAACGATTCTATTACGTTAAATCTTCTTCAAGGAGCAAAAAGCGTACTGATCGAAAACGGAGTAAAGGAAGAAAACATTGACATTCGTTTTGTCCCCGGTGCATATGAACTACCATTAGGAGCTCAGTTTTTTTGTGAGTCTAAAACTGTAGATGGTGTAGTTGCTATTGGGGTAGTTATTCAAGGAGAAACAAAACATTTCGATTACGTATGTTCTGGAGCGTCTAATGGATTAATGGAAGTTAACCTTAAGCATAATATACCTGTTGCTTTTTGCGTACTTACAGACAATAATATCCAACAATCCATTGATCGATCTGGAGGAATACATGGAAACAAGGGAATTGAATGTGCCATTGCCTGCATGAAGATGATTGCACTTAAGCGTTCGTTTTAAGAAAATTTCAACATGACTTTAATCAAATCAATATCGGGAATCCGTGGTACAATTGGGGGTTCTGTAAATAATGGTCTTACTCCTATTGATGCAGTAAAATTTGCTGCTGCCTATGGGACATGGCTCATTAATCGTAATAATGGAAACAAAATAAGCGTCGTAATCGGTCGTGATGCTCGTATTTCTGGAAAAATGATTTCGGACCTTGTTATATCCACACTTATTGGATTGGGAATTGATGTTATCAATCTTGGCTTATCGACTACCCCAACAGTAGAAGTTGCAGTTCCTTTAGAAAATGCACAAGGAGGGATTATTCTAACAGCAAGTCATAACCCTAAGCAATGGAACGCTCTAAAACTATTAAATGAAAAAGGTGAATTCATTTCAGGACAAGACGGACAAGACGTATTGGAAATTGCAGAAAGAGAAGCCTTTGACTTTGCAGAAGTGGATGATCTAGGAATTGTTCGAAACGATGACAGTTACTTACAAAAACACATTGATGCAATATTAGCATTGCCAATCATAAATAAAAAAGCAATTGCAGATGCGAAATTTAAGGTTGTTGTAGATGCTGTAAACTCTACTGGTGGTATATTTGTTCCGGCCATGCTAGAAGCTCTTGGAGTTACTCAAATCACGAAACTATATTGTGATCCAACAGGAGAGTTCCCTCATAATCCAGAGCCATTACCTGAACATCTAACAGATTTATCGAATAAAATAAAAGAAACTCGTGCTGATATAGGTATTACTGTTGATCCAGATGTTGACCGCTTGGCACTTGTTTGTGAAGACGGTTCAATGTTCGGTGAAGAATACACATTAGTTGCTGTTTCAGATTATGTTTTAAGTAAAACTCCTGGAGCCACTGTTTCGAACCTGTCTTCAACACGAGCTCTTCGAGATATAACGGAATCTGCGGGACAAATCTATGTAGCTTCTGCAGTGGGAGAAGTAAACGTTGTAAATGCCATGAAGGCAGAAAATGCAGTAATTGGAGGAGAAGGAAACGGTGGAGTTATATACCCTGAGTTACATTATGGTAGAGATTCGCTTGTTGGAATCGCTTTATTTCTTTCCCTGCTTGCTGAAAAACAGCTATCTGCAAGCCAGTTGCGAGATTCTTATCCTTCGTATACAATCTCAAAAAACAAAATTCAGCTTACTCCTCAAATTGATGTTGATACAATTCTATCGGAAATGGCCAAGCGTTATGAAAATGAAGAGGTAGACACAACTGACGGAGTAAAAATATACATCGGTAAAGAATGGGTTCACTTACGAAAAAGTAATACAGAACCAATCATTAGAGTTTATTCGGAAAGCAAATCTTTAGACTCAGCAAATGCTTTTGCAAAAAGAATCATGGATGAAATTGAGGCAATGTGCTAGTCAATCACCTTTTTTTCTCCTAAAAAGGTAGGTTTTACACCTAGTATCACTTCAAAATAAGCTTTTACACGAGCAAATACTTCTCGAACCTTTGTTCGAAAACCTCCATAATGATTCACATCTTTTGCATTAAATCCGTATGCCTCAATCCCAAATCTTCTTGCAATATAAACAGCTCGTTCATTTTGGAATTCTTGGGAGATAACTACGAATGAATCCTGTCCGAAAACTTCTCTAGCCCTAATCATAGAATCATACGTGTCAAATCCAGCATAATCCAAGGTAATGGCAGATTCAGGAATTCCCTTCTCAACAAGAGCCTCTTTCATATCTAGTGGTTCATTATACCCTTTAACTCCGTTATCGCCACTTATTAAAAAATGACGAACCTTACCAGATTCATATAGCTTCTTGGCAGCAGCTATCCTATACGAAAAATATAAATTTGGACTTCCACTTTTCAAACTTTTAGACGTTCCAAGAACTAATCCTACCTTAATTTTCGGTACATCCGACACATTGGAAAACACATAATCGTTGCTTACAATCTCAACCCTAAGATTAGCCCATCCTACAATAAAAAAAACAAACACTATTCCAGAAACAAGAAAACGCTTAAAACTTAACCATTCTCCAATTCTTTTAAGAATGTCGAAACCAATCTTAATCATGCTACAAAATTAGCTTTTATGAATTTAAGCCAAACGCAGATTAAGTTAAACAAAACTAAATAGTGGCTCCTCAATTCTAGGATCTATTCCTTAATAACTTTATAGGTATTTCCATTACTACGTAAGAAGTATACGCCTGATGAGAGATCGGAAACGTCAATAGTAAGATGATCTATAGACTTCACCAAAATGTTCATTTTCACTTGCTGTCCCATAGAATTAAGCATTACAATATCCTCTAACCCTTCATCTCCAACAACTCTTAAAATTCCTTTTGCAGGATTTGGTGATACAGATAATAGATCATCAGTTGACGAGTCTAAGAAAACACTTTTAATTCCTCCCGAACTTGACTCTCCGTCAAAATCAAACTGCGTCAATCTATAATATGAAATACCATCCTTTGGAAAAAAGTCTTCTGTCGAATAATTGAGCAATCCTTCATTGTTACCAGCACCATCTATTCTAGCAACAAACTCCCATTGCTCCATATCAACAGATCTATGAATCTCAAAATAATCATTGTCTTTCTCAGATGCAGTTTGCCAAGCTAAATCAACCTTACGATCAACAACCGTAGCTTGAAAATCAAGAAGCTCAACTGGCAACACTGAACACGATCCTCCATTATAATATACACTCCCGTTAAATACTCTTGGACTATATGAGCTTGAGAACGGATAGGCCTTACCATACATTTCTCTAACTTGAATGTTTGCATCTGCAGCAAAAACATTATTTAGTGACGTTCCATTTGTATAATTTGCATTCGCTTGCGAACCTCCAGTATTAGTAATATAAAAAGAAGCCACACTACCAGAGCAAATACCAACTCCGATATTAATGGAAATAGCTGTTGGATTGCCATTCCCCGCGGAAGTAATTCCCGTTCCACTTCCAACTAATGTCCATGCACCAGAATTAGTTTGAAACCCCTGAGCCGTGCCAGACTTATAATAAACTTCATAATTAAAAGTCCCTGGATCAAAATTCATGTCAAAACATGAAATAATAACATCATTCAGGGCAAATACATCGAACATAATTCCATCTTGTCCGTTATTGTGCGAGTATGTTGTTGTTAGATTACCTGTTGAGGAACATTGGCAATTCACATAGAGCGATAAACTAACAACAAAAGTTGAAACAAATAATTTTTTAATCATCTTTCACTTTTGTATTTAATTAAAATAGGCAATGCAAATTTACGACAGTGCTATAAGAATCCCAACTAAAACCTAAACCGTTTTACCAAAAACATACTGAGCACGAACAAATTACCCTTATCAATTACAAAATTGGAAACATGAATGAATAATAATTAATTGTAACAAAAAAATAAATTCGAAATCACTGACTATTTATATCTATAATTAATTTCATTTTAAGGCAATTACAAATTAAAAACAGCGCTCCTATTAAATCGGATTTTTAAATACTCTGTAGAAGAATAAAAGACCTTTTTTGAACCTATTCAAATTCTTAATGTACTGAATTGAAAATAGAATCAAATGAAAAAGTTAATCAGTCTAATATGCTTCTTAACAATTGTAATAGGAGTAAAAGCCGAGGATGAAAAAGTAGTTTCCTCATCAATTTCTAAAGTAACTGTATTCTCGCAAGGTGCCCAAATTTATAGAACTGCATCTTATAGCATTGGCAAAGGTTTAACCCAAGTAGTAATCGAAGGTGTCAGTCCAAAAATTGACGCAAAAAGTCTACAGGTAAAAGCTACAGGAAATGTTATTATCCTCGACTCAAAATACAACTTATTTTATCCAAAACCAGTGGAGACTCCCTTACAAGGTATTCCATTGAAAATTAGAAAACAGATAAATTCACTAACCGATTCCATCCAAGACATCAATTTTTCCATCTCTGACAAGCAAGATGAAATCGATGTTTTGAATGCAACAAAAAGAATCCTGACAAATAATGGAGCCATTAAAGGGCAAGGAAAAGTTAACGACTCCATTGCATTATTAAAAGAAGCTATTGATTACTATACTTTTAAAATGATGGAAATCAATAAAAAATTACAACGTTTAAATAGAATGCGACGGATGGAAAGCCAAGCATTAACAGAGATGCAAAACCGTCTTAATATTCTAAAAAACTATCAAAACAATGCTCAATTAAACCCAAGCCCTAAAGGTCCAATACATAGAATTACTGTAACGCTTTCTGCAAAAGACTATGCCAAAGGAAAACTTAACGTTTCCTACCTAGTTTCCCAAGCTGGATGGATCCCCTCATATGATTTACGAAGTGATATCAAATCTGGAAAAGTAAATCTAAACTATAAAGCTCAGGTATATCAAAACACTGGTATTGATTGGAAAAATGTGCGTTTGAATATCTCAACAAACAATCCATATCAAAACAAAACAAAACCGCTACTTCACCCTTGGTATGTAGATTATTATCAATTTAGATATGAAAATCAAGGACAAAATACATCTGGCGCAAGACCAAGTGCACTCGAAAGAAAAGCAAAAGCATATGGTTATACAAATACTATGGATGCCAAAAGTGAAGATGTGGACTTGGAATTAGATGCAATGACAGCTAATAGTTTTGTAGAAGTCGTAGATCATTTAATTTCGGCAGAATTCAGAATTGATCTCCCCTACTCAATTAAATCTAACAATGAAAAGCACATGGTACTTGTGAAGAATGTTGATTTAAAAGCCGACTACAAATACTACGCTGTACCTAAGCATGATCAGAGTGCGTACCTCGTTGCACAAATTTCGAAACTGGATGAATTGCAACTCGTACCGGCCAAAGCCAATATCTTTTTTGACGGTAGCTACATCGGTGAAACTTATTTAGATCCAACAACAATGAACGACACTCTAAATCTCAGTCTTGGAAAAGACCCAAACATCATTGTAAAACGTACTTTGATAAAAAGAGAATTCAAGGAAAAAGTCATCGGAACAAAGAAAGAGCGAACTTTTGCTTATAGAATTCAAATTAAAAACTTGAAGTCAACGCCTATTGAGTTAGTTGTTCAAGATCAAATTCCTATTACTCAAAATGCTGAGATAGAAATTGAAGCATTAAATTTAAGCAAAGGTAAACTACATAAAAATAATGGTATAGTTGATTGGAGCTTCACATTAAAGCCGAAAGCTGAAAAAGAAATCATCTTAAAATACCTTATTAAACATGACAAGGACAAAAATGTTCCCGTTCAATAACTAAAATAAATAAAGAGAATGAAAACCGATTGTTCAATACGAATGATCGGTTTTTTTCGTTTACATGAATTAAGTCCTAAGCTCGTCCTATTGTTTCCGCGATAAATAGTGGGATTTTATTAAATTTGGGAGTAGATGAAAAAATTCCAGATACCTGAGTATTACAAATCTCCAATAATTGGAAAGGTTAAGACTAAAAGGAAACTTGAGGACCCTAGAAAAAAGGACTTCTCTCCTACTGTCTTAAACTTTGGTAATGTTGAATTTATTATTAGTAGACACTTTGGTTTTTGCTATGGAGTAGAGAATGCTATTGAAAAATCTTACAAAGCCATTCAAGAAAACCCTGACAAAAAAATCTATTTACTAAGTCAAATGATTCATAACCCCGAAGTAAATGAAGACTTAGAAAGCCAAGGCGTAGAATTTATTCAAGATACTGAAGGAAATCAATTAATTCCTTGGGATCAAATTCATGCTGAAGATATTGTAATTATTCCTGCCTTTGGAACAACGCTAGAGACTCAATCAACATTAGAGAATAAGGGAGTTAACGTAGCAAAATATAACACTACTTGTCCTTTTGTCGAAAAAGTTTGGAATCGTTCAGCTAAACTTGGTGTTAATGATCATACAATTGTCATTCATGGTAAATATAAACATGAAGAAACAAAGGCAACATTCTCTCACAGTAAAGAAGAGGCTCCATCAATTATTGTAAAAGACATGCAAGAAACTAAATTTCTTGCTAATTATATAAAAGGCAATATTAGCACCAAATCATTTTTAGATTTTTTTGAAGGTAAGCTGTCCGTAAACTTCGATCCAGAAAAGCATTTAACCAAAATTGGTGTGGTTAACCAAACAACCATGCTTGCTACTGAAACTCAGGCTATCGCAGACTATTTAAACAAAACAATGCGTGAAAAATTCGGAGACCAAGACATTAAGAATCATTTTGCCGATACTAGAGACACACTTTGTTATGCAACAAATGATAATCAATCAGCTACTTTAGAACTGCTAAATCAAAAGGCAGATCTAGCGATTGTCGTTGGCGGATACAACAGCAGTAACACCTCGCATCTTGTCGAATTACTAGAACCCAAGTTCAATACATACTTCATCAAAAACAAGGATGAAATAAAAGACTCAAATACAATTCACGCATTTGATATACATACAAAAGAATTAAAGGAACATCGTAAATTTCTTCCTAACAAAGAGCATATACGAATTATAATTACATCCGGAGCAAGTTGCCCGGATTCAGCAGTAGACAAGGTCATTCAATCTGTACTTATGCTAAAAAAAGCACCCATAACCATTGATCAAATAGAAATATAGTGGAAAGGTTCATAAATATACTGGTTGTGGACAAGGATCCCAAAATTCAATTGGGACTTAAAAGTATTCTTTCTGGAAGCGGCAACAACGTGTTGCTTCAATCTACTATGGATGAAGCAAAAGAAACAATAGACAGAAAAGAGATAGGTATTATCCTTATCAACATTGATGAATTTCTACTGTCTTTTGAGGCCATCAAGAGCAAACACGGAAACAACTTCCTAAAAAACAACTACATAGTACTAATCACAAGAGAAAACACCTCCGACAACTTACTGGTCAAGGGAATTAACTTAGGAGCTGTTGATTACGTAAAAGGTCCTTTTAACCCTAATTTAGTCAGAAGCAAAATAGAAGTCTTTAAATCTCTCTTCTATAAAGATCAACGTATTGGGCAATTACTCACAAATATTTTTCCATCCACAATTCTTAATGAATTAGGTAGTTCGGGAAAATACTCTCCTAAAAGAGTGCAAAATGGAATTGTTCTCTTTACAGATTTTGTAGATTTCTCTTCAAAAGCAAAACGTATTAAGCCATTAGGGTTGATTAAGCGTTTAGAAAAATATTTTACCCGCTTCGATGAAATTATCGAGAAATACGATCTAGAAAAAATTAAAACCATCGGAGATGCATACATGGCACTAGCGGGGGTTACGGAAAATGAACCTAGACCTGCAATTCGTGCTTGCTTGGCTGCGCTTGAGATTCGTGACTTCATGCTAACTGAAAGAGACGTAGCGATTGCTCTTAAAAGAGATTTTTGGGAAATCCGCATTGGTTTACATATGGGACCATTAGTTGCTGGAATTATTGGGTCTTCCAAATTCAATTTTGACGTTTGGGGGGACACTGTGAATATTGCATCTCGTGCTGAAGCAGCCTCTAAAAGTGGTCACATCACAATAACTTCAAACATTAGTGATGGAATTAGTACCTATTTTGAAACTGAACCTCGTGGAAAAATAGACATTCATAAACGAGGAGGTAGTATTGAAATGTTCTACTTAAAAAAGCTAAAGAACCACTATTCCCTTAATGGAGAAGGAAGAGCACCATCTACTAAATTGAGAAAATCATGTGGATTACCTAGTATGGACTTTGACCGAATGCGAAACCATATTATCACACGTCTCCGTTCATTGTTACCTGAAAATGTTCTTTATCATGATATATCCCATACTTTAAACGTAGAAAAAGCTGTAATTCGATACGCAGGTTTAGAAGGTATAGATGCTGACGATATGTTGCTATTACGTACAGCTGCACTATACCACGATGCTGGGTTCATTTATAGATACGATCGTAATGAAGATTTTGCCATGGATATGGCAAAATCAACACTTCCCGCATTTGGTTATCAAGAGGAAGCAATCGAGAAAATAGTTTCAATTATCGAAGCAACTAAGAGTACAGTTAATCCAAAAAACATTTTAGAAGAAATAATGTGCGATGCTGACCATGACTATCTGGGACGACCTGATTATTATGCAATTGCTAAGAAGCTTCGATTAGAAATGGTAAATTTCGGCACAGTTATGAGTGATAACGATTGGATTGAGTTCCAGCTTACCTTTCTAAAAGAAAAACACCACTATTATACAGAAACGGCTCAAAACATCCGTGATCTAGGTAAAACCTCACGTATAGAAGAATTAGAAGCGAAAAGAAACAACAATAAATGAAAGTCTACACGAAAAAAGGAGATACAGGAACCACCCAATTAATTGGAGGAACACGTGTTCCTAAAAGCTCTTTACGAATAGAAGCATATGGAACTGTCGATGAACTTAACTCATACATTGGGTTAATTCGAGATCAAGAAATCAACTATATATACACTGAACAATTACTCGAAATTCAGGATCGTTTATTCACCATGGGTTCATTACTAGCCATGGATCCAGAAAAATCAAACATGAAGCTCCCTGAACTTATCGATGAAGATATAACTTTCTTAGAGAATGCAATTGATGAAATGGACACCGAACTGGAACCTATGAAGAGTTTCGTTCTCCCTGGAGGACACTCTACGGTTTCTTATTGTCATGTCGCACGATGCGTATGTAGAAGAGCCGAAAGAATTAGCGTCGACCTAAATGCTGAATCAGAAATCCCTTCAATAATTTTGACCTATTTAAACCGCTTAAGTGACTACCTATTCGTTTTAAGTCGAAAATTAACAAAAGATCTAGGAGCGTCTGAACACCCTTGGAAACCTAGGATGTGAAAAATTTAAGGAGTAATAAATCACAAACTTTTTTCTGATTTATTTGCTTTTTTTAAAATTAAAATTACATTTGCGCCAATTAACAACAATAAAATAGAGGAATATGTACTGGACATTAGAATTAGCATCATATTTAGAAGATGCACCCTGGCCAGCGGCAAAAGATGAATTAATCGATTATGCAATACGCGCGGGCGCTCCTCTTGAGGTAGTGGAGAATCTTCAAGCACTCGAAGATGAGGGGGAAACGTATGAGAGCATCGAAGAAATTTGGCCGGATTACCCGTCAAGAGAAGATTTTCTCTTTAATGAGGATGAATATTAAATTTCACAATCCCGTTTCAATTATTTGAATCGGGATTTTTTTAACACTTAAATGAACTTTCTAGGACATCTTTTCTTTTCTCATAATGATCATCGTCTAATGCACGCAAACCTATTCGGTGATTTTGTCAAAGGAAAAGATTTAAGTATGTATCCAGAAATAGTTCAGGAAGGAATTACTCTTCATCGTAACATTGATAGCTACATAGATCATCATCCCGTAATCTTGGAATTATTGCATGTTTTATACAAGCCATTACCTAAAGTTGCAGGGATAGCCGTAGACCTTTATTTTGATCACATTCTAGCTAAACGGTGGAATGAATATCATACGCAATCCCTTGATAAATTTGTTAATGAATTCTATAGCGCTCCAATAGAAGATCGTAAATACTTTAACGATCAATACCTGTTCATGATCGATAAAATGAAGGAAAAGAATTGGCTCTATCAATACCAGTTTAAGCACGGTTTGTTCAAAGCCTGTAACGGCGTTTCTAATCGAATATCATTTCCAAATGCATTAAATACAGCACATTCTGTTTTTGATGATTATGAAAAACAGATTACAGAGGCTTTCGAAGCCTACATGAACGAAGCTATCTTAAAATTCTACAAATCAACAATATAGGTCCTAAGCAGTGATAATTTAACGTCTTTTTCGAAAACATTCTGTCGAAAAAAATGTATCTTACTCCTGAAATCAACCTATGTCGAGAAAAAAAACATTCAGTATAACGAGTATTCTATTTGTGGCATTATTGCTAACAATGTTTTCGTCATGCATCATGGAGAAAGGGAAAAAAACAGAAGAATTAACCTTTGAACGCCCTAGTGTTTCTATTGATCTAGAAGAGATTTTAGAGAGAGGAAAGATCACTGTGTTATTTGAAAACAGTTCCAGTTCGTACTTTATATATAAAGAACGTGAAATGGGCTTTGAATATGAACTCCTCAAGAGGTTTGCTGATGAAATTGGTGTAAAACTCGAAGTTAAAGTTGTAAAGAATCTTGACAATTTAACGGAAATGTTGAACAACGGTGAAGGTGATTTAATCGCGTGTAACTATACGATGACTAGAGAGCGTAGCAAATTAATTTCATTCTCCGAACCATTTATTGAAACACACCAAGTTCTTGTAGAACGGAAACCTGAAAATTGGAAATCTATGAAGGAAAAGGAATGGAAAGCAGAAATGATTTCTAGTCCGGACCAATTAGCACGTCAAAAAGTACGCGTTTGGAAAAACTCTAGTTATCATCAACGATTAATTCATTTGCAAGACGAAATTGGTGATACCATCTACATTGAAGGAGCAGATGGTTCAGTTGGAGGAGAAGAACTAATTGAAATGGTTTCTGAGGGAATCATCGACTATACCATAATCGAAGAAAACGTAGCGAATATTAATAAACAATTTTTTGACAATATTCATGCTGATGTTCGTCTGTCAGTGAATCAAAGAATGGCCTTTGGAATTAGAAAAACAAGCCATTTATTGAAAGCAAAATTAGATGAATGGTTAAATCAATTTAAAAAGACCTCGAGATTTAAATACATTAAAAAACGTTATTTCGAAAGTAAACATATTGGAGTTGGCGCAAAGAAAAGCTATGCCTCTCTGAACGGTACGTCCATATCAAAATTTGATTCTTATTTCAAAAATGCCGCAGAAGAAACGGGTTGGGACTGGAGAATGATTGCGGCAATATCATATCAAGAATCGAAATTTAACCCTGATGCCCTCTCCTTTGGAGGAGCATATGGAATGATGCAATTCATGCCTAACACGGGACCTACATATGGTGTTTTCCCAGATTCACCTCCTGAAGTTCAAATTATGGGAGGTGCTCGCAAATTAAAAGCAGATGAGAAATTCTGGAGTGAAGTTCCAGACCCATTAGAACGGAAAAAATTTGCAATGGCTTCTTACAATGCAGGCAGAGGACATATTAAAGATGCTCAACGATTGGCTAAGAAACATGGATTAGATCATTTACGATGGGAGGACAACGTTGAAAAGATGATTCTGAACCTGTCTAAACAAGAGTACTACCAAGACGAAGTCGTTCGACACGGAATGATTCGAAGTAAAATCACGTACAACTATGTACTAGAGGTAACTGAAAGATACTTTGATTGGGTAGGTACGTATTAATGATAAATGATATTTTTGTATCAAAAAGATCAAACAACTCATTGTCATATCAGGCCCAACGGCTAGTGGAAAAACATCCTTAAGTGTCGCACTTGCAAAACACTTTAATACTGCAATTATTTCGGCTGATTCGAGACAGTTCTATAAAGAATTATCTATTGGCACAGCAAAACCTTCGAAAGAAGAAATGGAAGGTGTCAAGCACTACATGATCAATTCACATTTTTTGAAAGACGAAGTTAGTGCTGCCGATTTTGAAAAACAAGGCTTAGAAATTCTTGAACATTCATTTCAAGATAAAGATCACATGATATTAGTTGGTGGTTCAGGAATGTTTATCGATGCTTTATGCGAAGGGCTTGATGATATTCCCGCTTCTAAAAATCTTCGTGATGAACTCATAGAATTTCATCGACTAAATGGTCTTTCTCCGCTATTAAATGAGCTAAAAGAATCAGACCCCATCTATTTTGAACAAGTAGATAAAGACAATCCCGTTCGAATAATTCGTGCTTTAGAGGCTATTCGCTTAAGTGGATCCCCCTACTCTACACTACGTAAAGCCTCTAAAAAAACACGCTCATTTAACGTCATTCGATTTGTCTTGAACCACGAACGAGAAGTTCTTTACGACAGAATTAATCGTCGTGTTGACCTAATGATGGAACAAGGATTATTAGAAGAAGTCAAATCAGCGCTTCCCTACCGAAACTTAACTTCAATGAACACAGTAGGCTATAAAGAGTTCTTTCCATATTTTGATAATAAAATCTCTCTGGAGGAATCCATTGCCGCTGTCAAACAAAACTCTCGTCGTTATGCAAAACGACAAATCACATGGTTCAAGCGAAACAAAGAAGCCCATTGGATTAATTATCGAGAACAAAAAGAAATGGTGCTAGAAATTGTTAAAAAAATCGCCAAGCAACAAAAGTTGGAATGATTATTGAAATTCACTAGCAAAACCATTGCATGAAAATAACACTCAACCATATTATACCGAAGCCTCTCGCTTCGATCCAACATGGAAAAGACTCTATATGGGGAAATCATATCGAGTTAGAACCAGGGAAACGCATTATGCTTAACGCTTCGAGTGGAAAAGGAAAATCTACATTCACCACTACAACTGTTGGATTAAGAAGAGACTATAAAGGCACACTGCTTTATGATGAACAAGATATAAAGCATTTTGGTCCTGATGAATGGACGAAGATTCGAACATCTCAAATATCCGTTGTTTTTCAAGATTTACAGTTATTTCCTAAATTAAGTGTTCAAGAAAACCTTCATCTTAAAAATAGTATCACAAATACATTCTCTGAAAAAGAATTAAAAGAAATGCTTGCTCAACTTGAAATCGATCACAAATGGGAAGATCCTTGTGGCTTACTTTCTATGGGGCAACAACAGCGTGTAGCCATTATCCGAGCTCTATCGCAACCATATCAATGGTTAATAATGGATGAGCCATTTTCTCATTTAGATGTTGACAATACACAACGTTGCTTGAAACTCATTCACAAAAGAACAGTCTCTCAAAATGCAGGATTTGTCTTAACTTCCTTGGGGGATGACCATGGGTACGATTACGATCACGAACTAAACCTATAATCATGCTGAATAAACTTCTTTTTAAAAATCAAGATATGAGGCAGTTGATTATTGCAATTGCTGGAGCATTTCTTGGGATCACCTTTTTAATAACATCTATTCATTATTTAATAAAAGTTAATGAATTTGGTAAAGGGACAGAAATACTAGGACCCAATACAATCATTGTACAAAAAAAAGTTTCTAATTCAAGCACACTTGGATTAACAAAAACTGATTTTAGTATACGTGAGATTGAAAAGATCAAAGCAAACAAATTTATTGCCGATGCACAACCCGTAATCTCTAACAATTTCGATGTTTATTTTGCAACAAAAGATTCACTTGTTCCAAGGTTCAGAACAGACGTTTTCATTCAAACAGTTGATCCTGATTTCTTAGATGTAAAACTAGATAAATGGGACTGGAAGCCTGAAGACGAATTTATCCCGATGATAATGCCTCGCGAATTTTTGGTTATGCTAAATACATTTATGAGTGCTCAAAATATCCCTCAAATATCTGATGATCTCGTTAAACAAATTAATTGTGAATTTTGCATTGGAAATGGAAACAAAAAAGAATGGAGAAATGCACGTGTAGTGGGTTTTACCAACGAAGTATCTTCTATACTTGTTCCTGAATCACTCATGGAATATGGTAATAACAAATATTCCTTAGGTAAAGAGAAAAAAATCACGCAAATCATGATTTCAGGAAAAGAAGGAGAATTTGGTTTAGTGGAAGAATTGATGGAAAAAAGAGGTCTCGAATCCAAAAACGCTCAAATGATTGTAGGTCGCCTAAAAAGCATTGTTGGAACATTGTTTTTAGTCGTACTTGGAATTTCAATTATAGCCGTATTTGTCTCAGGATTGGTTTTAATTCAATTCATGCAGCTTTTAATATCTCGAAACACTTATGAGGTGAGAACATTGATGCGTTTAGGGTATCATCCAAAAAAAATCATCAAACGATTCTTTATCTATTTTGTGAAAATTTTTGGAATTGTAACTGCATTAGGATTCACTCTGTTTTTCGTGCTGAAATATTTCCTTGATTCAATGTTTGCATCAGGAGGTATTTATATTGATACAGGACTAACATTTGGAAGTATTGGAGCCCTTATCTTAGCTTATTTACTTTTCAGTCTTGCAAGCTATTTCAACGCTAGAAAAGGCATCTTTAAAGAATATTAACCGTTAAAGAAATGTTAATCCCAATTTGAACATTATTTTTGGAGCATATATACAATATATTTAGCTCGTGTAAATTGCATAAATTATGAAACGAATATTCCTTATAGCATTCTTATTAATCTCAGCGAGCACTTTCTCGCAAACCTTAAAGTTTAAGGTTCTTGGACAAAAAGATACAACTGTACATTTAGTACGTTATTTCGGTAAAGGTCTTTACTATGCTGATACTGCTGAACTCAAAAACGGGTTTGTCCAATTTGATGGAAAAAAACAAAAGGCTGGGATTCTTGGTTTATACATTCCAGGAAAAAATGTTTTAGAATTTATCTATAATGAAGAACCTGAAGTATATATTGAAACTGTTGTATCTAATATAATGGGACAAGCCAAGGTGAAAAAATCTGAAGAAAACAAAATCTTCTTAGATTATGCTCGATTCATTGGTACAGAGCGTGCGAAGGCAAAAACACTGAATGAAAATGCAAATAAACTTTCTAAAGATAGTGATGAGTATAAGAAGTTAGTTGCACAGGTTAATGAAACTACGGAAGGAGTAAAAGCATACCAAACGAATATTGTAGAAAAACATTCGGATAAGTTTGTAGGACGTCTCGTTAAAATGTCAATGGACATTGAAATTCCTGAAGCACCAACAGATGAAGATGGTAACATCCTCGATTCAACTTTTCGTTTTAAATATTACCGCGCTCATTTCTTCGATAACATCGACTTCACTGATGATCGACTCGTAAGAACTCCAGTATTTCACAATAAATTGAAATCGTACTTCGATAAAAGTATGATGATTCAACATTGGGATACAATCATTAAGTATGCCTTTAATTTATGTGATCAATTCAATCCAAAATCAGAGATGTTTCAATATTGCGTTTCCTGGATTACAAGTAACTATGAAAAGAGTAAAATCATGGGAATGGACAAGGTATTTGTTCACATGGCACAACGTTACTACTGCGCTTATGGTGAAGATGGAGAACCTAAAGCTTTTTGGATGCCAAAGGACAAACTAAAAACTCTTTGTGAAAAAGCAAGTGAACAGAAAAATCTAGTAATGGGAGCAGTTCCCCCAAACTTGATTTTACGCGATACGAGCGATGTTAAATGGAAAGATTTTTATAGTTTAAAAAGTGACTACACCATTTTATATTTCTGGGATCCTGAATGCGGACATTGTAAAAAAATCACTCCGAAACTACAAACTTTGTATGAGAAGAAATTCCGAGAACGTAACATTGAAATTTTTGCCGTAGGTAAAGCTGTTGGAGAAGATTTCGATAAGTGGAAGTCATTCATAAAAAAGAACAATCTAGAATTTATTAATGTTGCAGTTACAGATCGATTATATTCTGCGGCCATGGATAAATCAAATAATCAAAGTAAATTGATGGAGTTATTAGGAACAACTACAATGGAATCCTTAAATTATCAAAAGACGTATGATATATTCGCAACACCAAAAATGTGGGTATTGAACGATAAAAAAGAAATCATTGCGAAAAGTTTAACAATCTCTCAATTAGAAGATTTAATGGATCGTCTTCAAGATAAATCTGATTTAGAAAAGATTTTCCCTCCTGAAGAAGAACCTGAAGATGAAAAAATACACTAACGTCAAGATGTTTTTTTAAATTTAAGAAACCAAAATAAATTAAGAACTATGGGTAAGTTTGAAATTAAAAAGGCTAAAAACGACCAATATCACTTCAACCTTAAAGCAGGAAATGGTCAAGTTATATTGACTAGTGAAATGTATACAACAAAAGCCGCTTGTGAAAATGGTATCGAATCAGTAAAGAAAAATGCTGATAATGATGATCGATATGAACGAAAAGAAGCGAAAAATGGAAAATTTCATTTCAACCTTAAAGCAGGTAATCATCAAATTATTGGTTCTAGCCAAATGTATGCTGATACGTCAGGAATGGATAATGGAATAGAATCAGTAAAGAAAAACGCTCCAGACGCTGAATGTGTTGAAGTAGAAGAATAAATCTTCTTAAACAAGAAATTAAAAACTCGTTTTTAACGAGTTTTTTTTGTTCTAAGTCTTTTATCTATAAAAAGGTAAAAGATATTCTCTCAACTTTTAACATCTTTCCTTTTATCATTTTCTATACAAGATTATCTTTACACAAAGATTTGATCATGAAATATTTGGGACTCCTATTTGTAATTGTTGCTTCGTCTGCATTTGGACAGACATATTTTCAACAAGAAGTAAACTATACCATCGACGTTACATTAGATGATAAAAATCATGTCCTACGAGGTTTTGAAGAGTTTGAATACGTAAATAACTCACCTTCAGCTCTAGATAAAATTTACATTCACCTTTGGCCTAATGCCTATAAAAATGGAGAAACAGCACTCGGGAAACAATCTTATCAAGATGGAGATGACTATCTTGAATATGGAAATGACTCAATCAAAGGTAACATTGACTCTCTCGATTTCAAATTGAATCGTCGGGAAGTATCTTGGCACTATGATCAAGAAAATCCTGACATTTGTGTTTTAGAACTCCCAATACCATTAAAATCAGGAGAGCGTATTTCCATTTCGACTCCATTTCGTGTTAAAATACCTTCTGGAGACATTTCACGATTGGGACATGTTGGCGAATCATATCAAATTACCCAATGGTACCCAAAACCAGCTGTGTTTGATAAGGATGGGTGGCATCCAATGCCTTACTTGGGACAAGGTGAATTTTATTCCGAATTCGGTTCTTTTGATGTGCAAATCACGCTTCCAGAAAACTACATTGTTGGAGCAACTGGTGATTTACAAACAGAATCAGAGATTTCCTTCCTAAACAAGAAAGCAAAAGAAACAAAAGACAGATTAGGGGATGATAACGGAGCGTCAATTAATAAACGTGGAAAAAAAGATGAATTCCCAGCATCGAGTGAAACAACAAAAACGATTCGATACACACAAAAAAACGTTCATGATTTCGCATGGTTTGCAGATAAACGTTACTATGTATTAAAAGGAGAAGTAAAACTTCCTCATTCTGAAAGAACTGTTACATCTTGGGCAATGTATACTCCTAGAAATGAATATCTATGGAAAAATGCTATAGAGTACATTAACGATGCAACCTATTACTATTCGTTATGGAATGGTGATTATCCATACGATCAAGTAACTGCTGTTGACGGTACAATTAGTGCTGGCGGAGGAATGGAATATCCTAACGTTACCGTAATTGGAAATTCAGCAACAGCTCATCAATTAGAGGTTGTTATTGTTCATGAAGTAGGACACAATTGGTTTTATGGTCAATTAGGAAGTAACGAGCGAGTTCATGGTTGGATGGATGAAGGTATGAATACCTTAAACGAAGTTCGTTATATGCAAACAAAATATCCTGGTAACACAAAGCTTTCCGATATGGTTTTAAATGGTAAATTCCATTTTGATAACTTAGACTATCATGATACAGGAGATATGTCCTATCGTGCTATTGCTGCCATTGGAGAAGATCAACCTATTGAAACGCATTCTGCTGAATTCACTTCGATGAATTATGGAATTGTTATGTACCAGAAAACAGGATTGGTTTTCTTTTACCTAAAAGCTTACTTGGGAGAAGATTTATTTAATAAATGTATGCATGAATACTACAATGAATGGGAATTTAAACACCCTTCGCCTAGTGACATGCGTTCTTCCCTAGAGAAAACATCTGGAAAAGATCTTTCTTGGTTATTTGAAGACCTAATCAACACAACACACCATGTTGATTACAAAATATTAAGTTCTAAATTGTCAAAAACAGGACGACTTATTACTGTGAAAAACGTTGGTCAAGTTAACGGACCAATTCCGGTCAGCATTATTGAAAATGACAGTACTTCGCAAACCTATTGGATTGAACCAACTGATAAACGAAAAAGAACTTTGTCGGTTAATGGATCCCAAAGAAGACATGTGATAATCGATCAAAATAAAGACATTCCAGAATTGAACCGTAAGAACAATGAATTAAAAGCATCTGGACTTTTTAAGAAAATTGAAAAACCAACCATGGAGTTTCTCATTGGAGATAATGAAAGGGGGAAATCCAATAATTTCTGGATGCCATTTTTTGCAGGAAACAAATACGACAAATTTATGTTGGGGGCGATGATTCATAATGTTGGTGTTCCTCCAGGGAAAATGGTCTATTTTGCTGCACCAATGTATTCTTTTGGAAGACAAATGGTTTCAGGTGTAGCCGATATTAATGTAAACTATACTCCACGCAAACAATTGAAACTTTCTCGATTTGGTGTATCAGTAAAGTCATTCAAGCATGACAGCAACTTCCGCGGAAATGAGTCTTATTACATTGGTATTCTTCCTTATTGGTTTGCCAAATTAGGAAATCGAGATAAAAAAGCAGTTCCATACACCCAAAATATTCGTGTCCAAGGAATTTATCGTAAGGATCAATTCGGACCGTTGCACATTGAACATGCAGGAGGATTTGCTTCGTATGATTTCAATTATTCAAGAAGAGATCACAGAGTAAACTTCCAATTAAGAAATGAACTCTTTGCCAACCTTAAAAACGACACTAAAATTGGAAGAATCTTGGTTGAATCAACCTATAAAATTAGATACAACCGAAAGAAAGACGGACGTTGGGCTGAAATCAGAGGTTTCTTTGGGAATCAATATTTGAATGATCATACATCATCAGAAGGGCAATTTACTTCTTACCAATATTCAATGTCACTAAGCGGATCAAGTGGAAGTCAAGACTTATTTTTAGATGAGTATTATTTTGGACGTAACGAACCCCTTGGATATGGTGCGGCATCGCAAGTAAGAGATGAAAATATGGGAGGTTTTAGGAGTACATCTTCTTACGGAACAACACAACACTGGATGACGTCTGGAAATTTATGGCTACAGCTTCCTTACATACCCAAATTCTTTGGAGTTTTTGCTGATGCTGGGGCATTCTATAACGGTTCAAGCATACAAACATCCGTAAATACTGGATTAGGTATTCGCGTAGCGAAACGACTTGGAGTTTACTTCCCTATTTGGATGAACTCCGATTTAGATTCTTCGTTTGGAGAATTATCCTATTGGCACAAAATTCGTTTCACTCTTAAATTGAACATTTTAAATAAACCATTTAAAATTTCGAACTTTATTTAACTATAATTTTTTTAATGAAAGTATTTCTTCTTTATTCTTTTCTTTTCCTTCAATCTTGGACTTTTTCACAGGTCGACAATGATCGAGCTGATACAATGCATTATAAAATCGTTGTTTTGGGTTCGTCAACAGCAGCTGGAACTGGTCCTAAAAAAAAGAAAAACACATGGGTCAATCGGTATCGCAGATATGTAAAGAACCTAATGCCTCAAGCAGAAGTGATAAATTTAGCGGTGGGTGGATATACAACTTATCATTTAATGCCTAGTGACATTAAAAATCCGCAGGATAGACAACAGGCAGATACGCTTAGAAATATTACCACTGCGATTGCTGAGAATCCAGATATAATTATTGTCAATCTTCCTTCGAATGACATGGCATGGGGATACAGTTATGAAGAACAAATACAAAACTTCGATACAATTGTTGCACGTGCTAAAATGAATAATATTCCAATTTGGTTATGTACAACCCAACCCCGTAACTTTGAGCCTGAAAGAAGAACTCTTCAATTCAACATGAAGGATTCAATGGAACGAATTTACAAGGGAGAAACCATTGATTTCTGGACAGATTTCTCGATGTCCGATCATTCAATTAATCCGATCTATGATGCTGGGGATGGTGTTCATATGAATGACGAAGCTCATGCTATTTTATTCAAAATAGTTGCAGAAACCGTTCCTCTTCCTATTCTTCTTCCCATTACAAGTGCGGAAACAATCAATGCGTTAACAAAAGATGACGAATTAGTCGTAGTTAGCCCCCCTCATTCTGAAAAAGGCCCTTGTAAATTGTGTCGAAAAAAACGAAGAGAACAACGAAAACTTCAACGAAAAAAACGTCGTTTAGAACGTAAGCAAAATCGAAAGTAAAATAAACTTCCTTCTTACACGTATTCAGAAAGCTCTAGCCACCTGTCTGTCTTCTCTTCTAAATCAGTAACGACCTTAGACAACCGTTCACCAGCTTTCATTAGTTCCTCATTGCTTAATGATGCGTCAGAGAGTTTCGTGGATAATTCAGCCTTTTCAGTCTCCAACAACTCCATTTCTCCTTCTAACGACTCAAACTCTTGCCTTTCTTTATAGGACAATTTCTTCTTCTCCTTTTCTTGAATAGGCTCGATAGCCTTCTCCTCCACTTCCAACACAACTTCCTTCACAGATTTCTTACGATCTCTTTCGTCTTGTTGTTTCTGCTTTCTGAAAACTGTATAATTTCCCAGTAGATCGTTAATTTCCCCTTGACCGTCAAAAGCAAAAAGGTGATCCACCATTTTATCCATAAAGTATCTGTCGTGAGAAACCACAAGTAAACATCCTTGAAATCCACGTAGATAATCTTCCAGCACACTCAAAGAAAAAATATCCAAATCATTTGTCGGCTCATCCAAAATCAAGAAGTTTGGATTTTTCATCAACACAGTAAGTAGTTTCAAACGACGTTTTTCTCCACCACTCAATTTATGAACAAAATTATAATGCATATCTCTTGAGAATAAAAATTTCTCAAGCAATTGTGCCGCAGACATTTCACGTCCTTTTTCCAACGGAATATATTCAGCGATATCTCGAATTACATCAATAACCTTTTGATCATCCTCACATTTAAGTTGTTCCTGATTGTAATATCCAAAAACTACCGTTTCTCCTAATACAATCTTCCCTTTATCCGTAGGTTCTTTACCCATGATCATATTAAGAAACGTTGATTTTCCAGAACCATTGTTACCAACAATTCCAACGCGTTCTTGACGTTTGAAAACATAGGAAAACTCATTTAAAATCTTCGTTTCGCCAAAAGCCTTACCTACTTTATGAAACTCAAGGATTTTTGTTCCCAGACGCTCCATCTTAATTGGAATTTCCAGTTCATCTGTATCCAAACGTTGCTTGGCAACCTTTTTTGTTTCATGAAAGGCATCAATTCTTGCCTTTTGTTTGGTACCTCTTGCTTTTGGCTGACGACGCATCCAATCAAGTTCTTTTCGAAACTGATTTTTAGCCTTCTCTACAGTAGCCATTCTTTGCTCTGCACGTTCCGCTTTTTTCTCTAAATAATATGAAAAATTGCCTTTATATCGATAAATACTCTCATCTTCTAATTCAAAGATCGTATCACAAATTACCTCAAGAAAATAACGATCGTGAGTTACCATTAAAATAGTTGATTTCGACTTTGACAAGTACCCTTCCAACCATTCGATCATATCTAGATCTAAATGGTTTGTTGGCTCATCCAATATCAAAAAATCAGGTTCAGCAATAAGTACCTTGGCCAATGCAACTCGTTTCTTTTGACCTCCAGATAACGTATTAATCAATTTATTTGTGTCTACTAACTTTAGAACAGACAGAATTTGATCAACTTTCGCTTCTATATCCCAAGCGTTCAATTCTGTGATTGCTTCAAACGATGCCTCAATCAATTTCTCATCATTACACTTCATAGCGTAATTGTATTCCTTTACTGCTTTTAGTTCAGGAAGATCATGAGAAAACACCTCTTCTAAAATGGTATTCGTTGGAGTTAATGCATCGCTTTGATCCATAAAAGCAATCCTGATATCGTTCCGAAAAACAATTCTACCGCTATCTATAGATTCTAATCCAAGTAAACAACGCAGTAATGTAGTTTTACCACTTCCATTTTTCGCGACAATAGCCGTTTTTTGTCCTTGGTCAATACCAAAAGTAAGTTGATCAAAAAGGACACGATCACCAAATGATTTAGTGATTTCTTCTACCGATAGATAATTCATAGACTAACGCAAACGGTCTAAGGAAGACAATAAGCGTTTATCGCGTTTAATTCCCGTGTTTGCTAAAAATGTAAATGGAAAACCAGCAACGAACAATATAAATCCGACACCCATTTCTCGAGCACTTGTTTCAGTACCGATCAATTTATCTCCCATAATTGTGAGTAATATTATACCAACTACAAATAAGAAATATAATCCAAAAATGGTTCTTCCTAACTTATATTGACGTTTTAAATTCTTGTAAGACATAATACAGATAAAGCATAACATAATCAATCCAATTGTTGATATAAAAATTGGAAATGTATGATGGCTTACCACTGTTTCCGAATCAATTGGGTATTCAGTAATTCCGTAAGAACTAAAAGTAAATCGACTTGTATCATTTGTGAAACTGACGATTTCTACTCCAAAAGTGACAATTGACAATAAGATGATAGCAATTGCGAGGTATACGGTTTGTATTCGTTGTATCATTAAACTCTTTTTTACAAAGATAATGTT
The DNA here is from genome assembly GCA_022448165.1 of Crocinitomicaceae bacterium. GTDB lineage: Bacteria > Bacteroidota > Bacteroidia > Flavobacteriales_D > Crocinitomicaceae > UBA4466. The sequence goes on from JAKVAS010000025.1 coordinate 28,006, forward strand.
GTATTCTGAATTACAACATTGATCCGTTTAGTTATTCTGAATTATTGAAATTGTAAATAATAAAGTTAAATCAACATTAATTAGTCATTCCCTTCTGACTGATAATAATGGAATAAAAGGTCTAAAGAATAAATCATATTTAAAAAGATGAAGGTCGTTTTAAATAAATATTCTCGTTTGATTTACTCTCCACAGAATGCCAAAGGTATAATGGAAACTTTAGCGTCAAGCCCTCACTTAACTTACTCTGAATTAAATTCATTTTTTCAATAATAGAGCCATACTTGACGTGATTCTAAAAAATAAAACAACAAGTTCTGCAACGAATACTATCCATGCAGTCTCTATTAGAGTATAAAACTTATATATTATGAAAAAATTGATTTTTATTTCTTTTGCAATTGCAATCGGTTTAACATCTTGTCAGGAAGATCCAATTTTACCAAATGACCCATGTGCTAATTGGTGGCAAAATCTAATTTTGGTGAATGGTGCCGTATTAGAAGACACCAATAATGATGGTGAACCAGATGTTTTAACGTATGTAGATGCTAATGGCAATTCAACAACTTATACCTGCGTTGATGACTTAAACGGTGATTGCATTCCTGATTGTTTTGAACAATTTATAGATAATGGTCAAGGAAATGGTAACAACCCATGTGCCGGTTGGTGGGCAAACCTAATTTGGGTGAATGGTGCCGTATTGGAAGACACTAATAATGACGGTGAACCAGATGTTTTAACGTATGTAGATGCTAATGGCACCTCAACAACTTATACTTGCGTTGATGATTTAAATGGCAATTGCATTCCTGATTGTTTTGAACAATTTATAGATAATGGTCAAGGAAATGGTAACGGAAACAACCCATGTGCCGGTTGGTGGGCAAACCTAATTTGGGTGAATGGTGCCGTATTAGAAGATACCAATAATGATGGTGAACCAGATGTCCTAACGTATGTAGATGCTAATGGTAATTCAACAACTTATACCTGCGTTGATGATTTAAACGGTGATTGTATCCCTGATTGTTTTGAACAATTTATAGATAATGGCCAAGGAAACGGTAGCGGAAACAACCCATGTGTTGGTTGGTGGGCAAACCTAATTTTAGTGAATGGTGCCGTATTCGAAGATATCAATAATGATGGTGAACCAGATGCTCTAACTTATGTAGATGCTAATGGCACTTCAACAACATATACCTGCTTTGATGATTTAAATGGTGATTGTATTCCAGATTGTTTTGAACAATTTGTTCTCTAATCCCATTTATTGACAAACACAAATCGCCTAAATTACTTTAGGCGATTTTGTCAATTAATCGAAATCGATGTAAATTTTAAGTGAAAACTACCATAAACATATGGGAATAGACGAAGATCGACATATAGTAGAAAAGTGCATTTCTGGAGATATTAGGGCAGAAAAGGCACTCTATATGAAGTATTCAAATATTGTGTACACAATCTGCTATCGTTATTCAAGAAACGAAGAAGATGCAAGAGATATTTTGCAGGAAACGTTCATGAAAGTTTTCGAAAAGTTAAAACAATATAATGGTGAAGGTTCTTTAGAAGGATGGATTAGACGAATCGCAGTAACAACCTCTATACGATTTTATAGAAAAAGTTTAACGAAAAAAAAGGTGTCTAAAATAAGTGAATACGAATATGACCAAAGTGATATGGAAACACCTCTGGAAATCGTTAGTGCTAAAGAAATCATGCAATTAATCAATAGTCTTTCAGATATATATCGCATCATCTTTAACATGCATGCTATTGAAGGTTACTCACACAAGGAAATAGGAGAACAATTAAATATTACAGAAGTTGCCTCTCGATCTCGATTAAACAGGGCAAAAAAGCAACTAATTGTACTCTTGAAAACTAAAAATCATGTCATATGCTAGATTTTGATAATATTGAAAACTTTGTCAAAGACAAATTAGAAGGAGAGTTACTTACTGCTCCCAAAGGAGAATGGGACAAAATATCAAAGCAGTTAAAAAAGAAAAAGAAGCGAAATTTATGGAAATTACTTTTCATTGACTTAGGCATTTCTCTATTATTTATAGTGGGAGTACTCAACAATTATTATCAAGATATTAATGACAATTTTCATGTCTCTTCTTCTAGAAGTGAAAATCATAAACAATCAGAATTAGTTAAAAACTCAATCACAATATCATCGATAATTAACAATCAAAAATTAGCCATAAAAACAAACGATTCAAGGTTACTGATTAACGAGAAAAAATATAGAGCTATTAATTCAATGGCAGAACAAAGTCCAAAATTGGGAGTAAAACTGGAAAATGTTCATCTCAATACAAATAAGTTAGCGGTAGGTAATGAGAAATTCATTGAATCTAATAGCTCTTCTCCATTTTCAAAAATGTCATCCATTCAAAACAACATCCATTTAGAATCAAGCGTATTTGGACAAGAAAACAGAAAAGAAATATCTCATGTGAAAAAAGCTATTCCCCTCTCTCTTTCCACCCTTCCTTTTAAGAAGATAAACAGTGAGCTCAAAATTGTTAACTCTTCGATTAAGAAAACAAACCCCAGACTAAAACAACTAAAAGAACGCCTATCCTCAACCCTTTCAATTGGAATTTTAGCACATGAATTAACGACCGCTCGTCAAACTGATTTAGATCTCAAGAATCAGTTGAACGAGACACACTCGCAAAATTTCGGCTCTAATTTCAACCTTAACTTAAACTTCAATTTAACTCGTCAACTTCAAATTTATTCCGGGTTACAAATAGAACAACTCTCGAGCAAGTTTTCATCCTCAACTTCTGAAACTTATTTAACAATGGTTGATACAACCTTCACCTATTGGGATCCCGCCACCCAATCCTGGGCAACTTATATCGGGCCATATGAAGTTGAAAAAAACAAATCAACTCCATTCTCATCAACTAACAAATATACCTTAATATCGCTTCCATTCGGAATGAACTATTACCATGCCTTAAGTAAGAGATATTACGTAACTGGAACTTTAGGTGGCTCAGTAACACTTTCGGGAAAATATTCTGGCTTCACACATACATCAAATG
>JAKVAS010000250.1 GCA_022448165.1 Crocinitomicaceae bacterium
CAATGCCTACAATAAAGGTGAAGCAGTTTTCAAGCTTTACAGTACTCAAGGAGAATTAATGGAGACAAAAGTTTTAAATTGTACACCTGGAGCTAATCGTTTCTCCGTAAACCTAGCCAATCAAGCAAGTGGTGTCTATATGTTCACTTTAACAACAAACAATAAATCATATAGCGAACGAATAATTAAAAATTAAAGCTTTATACTTTAAGGTATTCAGGGGAAACAGAAATGTTTCCCTTTTTTTTGCTAGAATACTGAAAATTATCGATTAGAATAATAGTTTAATATCTACGTCTAATAAATCACGTCAGGCGAAAATGAACTTTGATGTTAAATTATATTTAGACAAACGCAATCTTTACCTAATACCCCACATCTCATTATTACTCATGCTTTAAATTCCGCGTGATAGAAAATCACTTATTCCCCTACAACAAATCATTAAGTACTCACAATGAAACCGCTACTTTTCCTCCTTGATTTTCTTGTTTTCGGTCAAATTACAAATGCTAAGACAAATTAATCGTTCCCTGCGAATCAAAGTTTCCTGTGATTTTATCTAAAGCAGAAGGCAACCCTAAAATTGAAACTTTACAATAACTAAACAATCTATAAGCCAATAGATTTAACAAAAAAAAATGCTGATATGTCTCAGTCCTTTTTCAAAAATCAGAAAAAAATCATGTATAATTAATTATTGATAGGATTACAATCAATTTTGATATTGGATTCCAAAGCTAGAGCAACCCATTAAAACCAAGTCCCGTTAATTCGAAAAGTGCAAATAATTGCATTTAAATTTTAATTAAATATCATTATGAAACAAACTATCATCTTTATTACCACTTCTGTTCTTACCTTGTTTGCACATAATTCAAACGCAACAATTATTTACACAGACATTGCAGATCAAACTCTTCAGTCGGGTGGATCTATAGATATTAACTTCGATGGAGCCGAAGCAGCAGATTTTAATATTGAAGATGTTTCATTTAATGGAGCTACTGTAGAACCCGGATGTTATTTTCAATCAGCAGATCATGGCTTCGTAATGATTGGAGATTTCACCTCTGGTGGCTGGGACGAAATACAAGGTCTAGCTATGGGAACAACAATCGACGGAACAAGTAATTTCGCTAATAACGGTGCTGATGGATATATTGATCCATTTTGGGCTACAAATACTTTTCCTACAAATGGAGATCAATACATCGGTACAACTTTTAAGATAGGAGCAAATGTACATTTCGGGTGGATAAGAATAACTTGGGATGGAGCAGGAACTTTAATAGTGAAAGACTTCGCGTATAATGATACTCCACAAGGCGAAATTGAAGCCGGTGATCAAGGTGGATCTACAGCATCTATCGAGATAATTCGGTTATCTGAAATTAGTACTTATCCAAATCCTGCACAAGATTTCTTAACAATTCAAGGCAATTCAACCTTAAATGGAATCGCTCAAGTTCAAGACCTCAATGGAAAGACAATCGTATCTCATAATCTCAACACTGCAAAGAATACAATTCAAACCTCGAAGCTTCCTTCTGGAACGTATCAACTTAAAATCCAATTATCTGATGGAGTTATTGTCCAAAAGAAATTTATTAAACTATAGTTTACAGAGAAGTAACTATAAATCACAAAAAAGGGGATTTGAAATTAACTTCAAATCCCCTTTTTTGTCAGCCAAAAATAAACACCTTTAGATAGAATCATTGATATCTTTATCCATCTGATTACCAACATATGTACCTTTAATAATCTGTTCCTGAAAATCTCTCATACCGCCAGGAGAATGAGGCATCAGAATTGAAGAATTTTTAGAATTTGCTCCTATATCTTTTATTGTGTCAAAATACTGTGTCATTAAAACAAACTGCATAATTTCTTCATGCGTCACATTGTCTAAAGATTTCTTGAAATCTTCGACCGATTCTTTAAATCCACGCACGATTTCCAATCTTTGCTGAGCAATTCCCTCCCCAGAAAGTCGTTTTGCCTCTGCTTCAGCCTCTGCTTCTTTTACAATTCTAATTTTATTCGCTTCAGCTTCTTCTAAAGCTGCTTCACGCTCCCTTTTAGCCGCGTTAATTCTATTCATCGACTCCTTTACTTTATGATCAGGATCAATATCAGTAATCAATGCACGAACTATTTTATATCCATACTTCTCCATGCTGTTCGCTATATTCTGTTGCACAGCAATCGCAATATCATCTTTTTTAGCAAATACATCATCCAATTCTAGCTTTGGAACTTCCGCACGCACATCATCAAAAATATACGATGAAATCTGATTTTTAGGGTTATCCATTGAATAATACGCCTCCTTTACCATTATTCTTCCCACATTATACTGAACGGACACTTGTAAGTTTACAAATACATCATCCTTTGTTTTTGTTTCAATCGTAACATCCAACTGCTGAACTCTAAGGTTAACTACTGCTGCCTTTTTATCAACAAAAGGAAT
>JAKVAS010000251.1 GCA_022448165.1 Crocinitomicaceae bacterium
TCTTGTGTCTTTTTGCCATTGCGTCTGAACATGACAACAGTTAATGCTGTGGAAATAATCACGCATAGAACCCTTATTGCTGGCTCCCATTCCGTGAAAATTGTTGCAATTCCTGCTCCCGTTGGAATATTCATCTTTACTGCAGTAGTGATATTTTGGATAGAGTCTTTCATTAGTGAAGTCCTAATTTTCTTAATTGCTTAACGACCATATCATATTTACCTCTTGATTGATCATATTCTCCAGCGAATAATGCTGTCATTGTCTCCCCGTCTTCGGCATATTTATTATTGTAGTGGTTGTACAAGAGAATCAATTGATCATCTGTTTGTAAATCCAGTACCTTTTCGGATGTTTCGGGGTAAATCGTCCAAAAATTGTAGCCTTGAAGATTAGCAGCAATTTCTGCGGCCAATGGATCAGGGTCCCAGGTTACTTGATCAGTATTTGAATTATTGATACCGCCAACTGCTGGAACATTAGCAAAATTCACCTTCTTCTCTTTTGGCTGCTCCCACCATCTTTTCGCTTCTCGCAAAGAATAAAGAAGGATAATAATTGCCACGATTAGCAGTATTATTTTTGCCTGTGAGGGTAAATCATCGTAAAAGTCTTTAGTTGTACTCATCTCCGTTTATTTATGCCAGTTTTGCAACAAATACAATTGCTAACCCTGCAATAATTATTACTAACATCAACAGTATTAGTGTTTGCGGATCAACGGTTGCGTTTACTCCAAAATCCAATGCATTATTATTTTGTTGATTATCCATTGTTACTCGATTTACGTTTGATTGCTGCACCAATAAAAACAAGAAAGACAAGTACAATCAGTGCTATTAATGCCCATTTGGTGTATAGCTGAACATCTGCTTGATTAAAGGGAGAAACATTTGTCGGTGTTTGTCCTGGTGTTTGTCCTGCACCTCCAATATTCAACGTTAGATACGATGTTGTTTCGTTACTTCTTTGAACGCTAGGATTAGCGGTATTCGCTTTCGAATCAAAGCCTTTGGCTTGATCTTCCGCTTTTGATAATAAGATTACGCTTTGTTCAATTTCACTAGCCATTTTGATTCAGTTTTTTAAGTTTTACGACTCCAAACCCTACTCCTAAAAGCACGACAACCACGATTAAAACAATCAAGATGTTATTGTTTTTCTCATCTGATTTATGCTCTGATTTTGTGACTTCTGCTTTTGCAATTGCTTCAATCTCCAAGGCTTCATTTTTCCCCTCCGCTTCAATGATTATAGCTTCTAAACTCTGCCCTGTTTTAGAAAGATTTACCGATGCCACATTTTGAGCATCAAGGGTATTTTGTAACGATTTCTTTGTTTTCTCTAGGGCCTCAATTTGCGATTTCGTTGAACGAATTGAAGAGGCTGCTTGATTCGCTTTTCCAAGCTTAAACGCCTTATCTTTTTGACATGCTTCTCGCTTACTTTTTAAGCGATGATCACAGTAAAGTAAGTTATGCGCTGATCTCCAATCCTGTTCTCGTTTAATTAATGCAGGAAGTGTTGCTCTGAGCTTTGATATATCATTATCAACAGCTGTGATTTGCTCAATAAGTTTAGCCATTTTGAGAGGGTTTAAAAATGAAATATGCGATCACTAAAAGCCCAACAATTCCAATAATCCATAAGTATATTTCATTCATTACCATAGGATTATTATTGTTTTGATTTCTTGCAGCTGCTTCAGCTGCTCTCGCTTGGGCGTTGGCAATTTGAACTTGACTATTCAAATAGTTTTTATTCATCTGACCAGTTACTTCAGGGATTGCGCTTGCAACCTCTCCTAAGAAATCCCAATTGAAAAGTCCTTTTCCTTCCTTCATGTTAAAGTGTATTAAGTGGAAATAAAAACGCCCTGTCCCTAAACTGGGCAGGGCGTTTTAGTTTATTCTTGATAAGATTATCTACATTGATTATGGCCCACTGAAGATGGAAGCATTTTAGCAAGCTTATCAAATCCCTTTGATGCTCGATAGAATTCTTGTGCCATCGATGAAGAGTGACCAATTGAGAATGTTAAATCTAAAATGGTTCCTTTTTTCACTGTAAACAGTAAGAAGTTTTCATTTGAGATCAACGCTTGAAATCCTTTTGCAACGAAATCAATTTCTGCAAACTGAGGGGAATTCGCTTGATTGTTCTGCGTTCCTCGTAAGTTCAAATACTGATCGATTGATTTTTGCCAAGGAGAAACAAATACAGACTTCATTTGCGTTGTATAGTTCTTTGACTCGGGCGTCCCATCAATCAAAGAAGATTGCATTGACAACGACGTAAACTTAGTTGGTGAAACCGCCATAAAACGAATAGCATTGTCAATATTTCTGTTTGAATCATTAGAAACAACACGTACTTCCTCACCATCTGAAGCCCCCGTAAGAATCTTTCCGTCTGACAGCAAAACATCTGCTCCAACAGCTTGTAAAAGAGCCTCAGAACT
>JAKVAS010000252.1 GCA_022448165.1 Crocinitomicaceae bacterium
GGTAAGTCATGTAAATTACAATAGTCTTGTAATACATTAGATAGGAAATCAAGTCTATTCATTGTTAATCTCCTCTATAGAATTAACGTCCCATTCTGATACATACTCATCTAATACTTCAAATGAGTTAATATCTTGGCGTGCTAATTCAATTGCTTCATCTTCATTTAGTGCATCAACTTCTATAGTGAAATAGTTAATCTCTGCACATTCAATTAGATAGGAATTCATGTTAATTAGTCGAGTAAATTAGAAATGGCGTTGTTAGTCATCATTCTAATTTGTCTTCTAAAATCATCACTAACGTCTGTTAATCCTGCGTCTTCAATAATACTATTAACGCAAATTGAAACGTCCGATGATCCTATCTCATGACAATCGTTAAAATAAAATAACACATTGTCTTCGATTGCTTCAAATAGGTGCATAATAAATTGGTTAATTGTTAATAAAAAAGAGGGGAGATTGCATCCCCTCGTTGTTACTTAGTGGTTTAATTCGATTCCAGAGTAGAAAGGAATTGTCCCACCTGATTGTAAATTAACGAACCAATTCCAATTCCTTTGATATACACTAGATCCGTAATGAAAATCATCTAAAATTGCATTTAGTCTTGATTTTGTTGTTACAGATTGCCAACCTCCGTCAAAAAGATGCACAGCATATTGTGAAATTTTGGCGATGAAGTTGCCGTGTAAGTAAACTAAAGCATCATTGGAATCGTTGATGACTACTGAAGTGTTCGCTTTCGTCCAGTTGCGTCTGCCTCTGATTGCGGCGTTCATTTCAGATTCAATCTTTCGCATGTGAAAAAACTTTGTTTTGTTTACTCTTCTATTATACAGACGAATGAGACCAAATAAACCAAATGTAACGGATTACAACAAAAATAAACCAGTTTGCCAAGTGGCACATAAAAAACGGACTCTTTAGAGTCCGTTCATATAATCGTGGATCGCTTCCATGTATTCTTCATAAGTTGAATAGCGATCTTTGAACTGGTCGGGAACTTCGCGTTTCAAATGTTTTTTGCATGACTCGCGGATCTCGTTTACAGTGTATCCCTTTTGAAGTAGAGAGGGAAAAAACTCGTTCAAAGTTGTTTTATTCATGTAGACAGTCTAAACGATCAGGCACAAAAAAACGGCGTATGTAACGCCGTTGTAACAAAAAAAGTCAGTTTTCAGACTGTCCACGCTTTAACCTGCTTAACAAGTTGGGTGTGGTAGGGTGTAACATATGTTACAACTTTTGAGAAATCTGAAACAAGCATTGTGATTTCATAGTTATGAATCGCCCATCTTGTTTTGATGTCTGACCAATAACGCTGAGGAGTTATTAGTTTTGAAGCACTTGGGCGTTTGATTGCCTTAAGTGTTCTTGTTTGAGACTTAGTAGTCTTGGGAGTGGACACCTTGGCAACTGTCACAGTTTTAACTGATGGTGTTGGTTTGGTTGTCCTTGCTTTGCGTGTTCTTGTCTTCCTTACTGGTTTTGCAGTTGCGGTTGACTTGGAAACAGTTGAAGCAGTTGGCATAAAATCGAAAAATCGAATTAACTTTTTAATTATACAAGGTCATGGGTTGACAAAGTTGATTTGCGTAACAATATGAAACAAAAAAGTCCACTTTGTCAACTGTCCATGGCCCTGTGCCAATTTCTAACTGTCACCCCCTGTTGGTTCTCTGTAATCTTTGAATTTATTTACTTTCTTTTTACTTTGACGCTTAACATTTTTGACTGTGTAACCAAAATCCTCGAAATCTTCATCAAATTGTTGATAATCAACATATGAAGATGACTTGATATTATGTGTAGTCATTGGGGTGAATTACCTCGTTAATTAACATTATTTATTTTAAATTGTCATGCCTCAACATCAGTTAACACGCCAGATTTCCTGCTATTTGATATAAATCTGCCCAAACTTGCCTCTTTATTGTTTAATTCAACGCCAGTTAATACTTCACACAAATTATTACTGAAATCTGCTATATTTTCGCAATTATATACATATTCCTTTGCAATATTGCTGTTATATGTAACAAATACCTGATTTTCTTTGGTTTCTATTGAATTAATTGCTGATGAGTCGAATCTTGAATAAAATGTCATTGTTTTTTAGTAATTTGTAGAATAAAGTGTTAAATAGGC
>JAKVAS010000253.1 GCA_022448165.1 Crocinitomicaceae bacterium
AAAAGAGAGTCTCCTGCGATGAATAGGTCTTCCATCACTTGAATGTCAGAAGTTTGTGTAGTCATTCCTGGGGATTGAACATCAGGTAGGGCTTGATTGATTTTGTAGTGCTTTATGTAGTTTACTATGAGCGCTCCTGTGTACTTTTTTACTTCTCGTACAATCTGGTCAATAAGCTCCTGTTCTTGCTTATTGCTATACTCAAGTGTAGTTACCGATAGGATCGTTTTTCCAGTTGCGACATCAGGATAAGCATAAAGGTTATTGGCGTAATTTCCAACATCCGAAATTAGTGCAATCGTATCGATGGGTATGTTTGTTTTATCTACTTCAAAATATAAGCACATACACGCTTTCCATTTCATCTCTTGACCTCTGAGGTGACGAATTAAGTATGGAGTGTTGCTTGCAATTATAGCTCCGTTATGTGTTATTTTTTCACCTGAACATAGCAAAATGTGTTCATTCGTCACTTCTTCCACTTCACAATTAAATATGAATTCCGTTTGATGCAATTTACTTCTCAACTGTTTACTGATTTCTCCAATACCTAATTTCGGTATAGTCGCATCTCCTTCACCAAACATTTTGTAGACAAATTCAAACATCCTACTGGATGTCCTTAGACTTGGCTCAAGGAATATTCCTGCAAAAAAAGGTTTGAAGAAACGTTCAATAATCTTCGAGGAGAAACCAAATTTAATGAGGTATTGATGTGTGGTGGTTTCACTTGACTCGAAAATTTCTAGGATAGACTTCTTTTTTAATTTCCGGTTCAATTTTAAGATTTTCAGCTTGTCACTGAAGGAACCAATATCAGCAAACATAGTAGGGATCAGTATTTTCCAATTTCTCAAAGGGTCACCAATTCGATGGGCTTTTCCGTTTGCATAAATCAACGCCCCAGATTCAAGTTTACGCAATTGAAGTGCATCCATATCTAGATACTTCTTGACCGAAGGGTATGCACTCAGGAGAACCTGAAACCCCAGATCCAGTGCGTACCCCTTCTCATTAATAGTCTTAACTCTTCCGCCCACTTCACTGGTTCTCTCAATGATCTTTGTTTGGTAGCCCTCTTGCTCAAGTTCATAGGCAGCGATAAGTCCACTCACCCCAGCTCCAATAATGTAAATGGTATTTTTATCTTTCATTTATTTTAAAGTCATTTTTAAATTAAGAATTATTGTCAAATGCGAAACCTTCAAGTTCTTCAAAATATGTAATGTAATCAGTTTAGTCAAATCCATAGGAATCAGTTTACAAATAAATCGATCCGTTGTATTGATGCCACCTTACCGTAAAGGGAATGTTATTGTAAACACACTCAAGCTTGTGTCAAAATGTGATGTGTAGTGAAGAGAGCAATTATATTGACTTGACTCCATTGCATGTATGTCAGAAAAGATATATTCATAAAGTGTTGAAGGTGGTAGTTCAAAGAGAAAATGTTCAAGGGAACGGTTCTTTGGATGTAAGTTACAACTAATCATGAATGAAATTTTATCTTAACAAAGCAAACCGAGATGATAGAAACGTAAAGCTTCATTTAAACATAACTTCTGATATTGTTGGAAGCTACTCGGGTATAAAGAATATCTTTCAAAAGTATTATTGGAATTTCTTTTCAAGAAGGAAATATAATTAATTATAAAATCGAGTTTGAATTAAAACGGTTTAATTTGGTGAGTACTTTGAGGACAATTATTACATTGAAAAATGTAGAGATTTTTTAGGGTAAATGCTCTGGATTTAAGCAGTTATTAGTTAACTATAAAACGATTTAGCTGAAAAATTGATTCGATTCTTGACAACCTTTTTTTTGTAAAGTCGTTTAGACAACAGAACTTCACACATCATGAACAAAAAGATAGTATTTTGCACATTGATTTTTGTGCTAACGGCGTTTATTTCCAATAGCCAGAATTTCACGGTTACGACCATCAATGATTCTCAAGATGCCATACTAGGAGATGGGGTATGCAATGATGGAACAGGTAATTGTTCGCTTCGCGCTGCTGTAATGGAGTCTAATGCGTTGGGTGGAAGTCATACGATTACGCTTCCTGCTGGAACTTATATGTTAACCATTGCTGGCGGAGGAGAAGACCTATCTGCAACAGGGGATTTAGACATCAATTCTGATGTTACCCTGTTGGGTGTCTCACCTGTAACAACGATTATTAATGCAGATAGTTTGGACCGCGTTTTACATGTGTTGACAGGAAATTCCGTGGATATTTCAATGTTAACGATTGAAGAGGGTTATGCCTTTCCTGGGAATGGTGGGGGTATTTTGAATCAAGGAAATCTCTTCATTTCAGAAGCACACATTAGAAACAATGCTTGTGAACTAAATCAAGGAGGAACAACAGTAGCCGGTTTCGGAGGTGGTATATCAAATGAAGGGAC
>JAKVAS010000254.1 GCA_022448165.1 Crocinitomicaceae bacterium
CCTCCAGGCACATTTCGATATTTGGTCCCATCGAAAAGGATTTTCGGATTTGCGGATGACTATGGGAAATGCATGTATGGATTTACCCATATTATTTTGACGAGAAGTACTACAGATAATGACGCGTTATGTCATCAAAAATGGGCAGGTGCTGAGAAAGCCGCCAATGAACCTAATCATGGCAGAGTTTTATTGGAACATGTGCGGTGGGTGCTTCCGAGAGTAACTCCTAGTGATGTAGCGAAATTTGCGCTATTGAAACAGATAAAAGATCAAGAAATTTTGAATTGCGGTTTCAGGATGAGACAACATATTTCGAAAATGTTACCAGCCTCAAATATATTCACCTGGCGGTTAGGTGTTCGTTCTTCACCTGAACAACCAAGGTACATTTTTTTATGTTTTCAGACCGCTAAAAGAAATGATCAACAGAAACTGAATACAGTTTACGATCATTGTAGTCTGGCTAGTGCGCATGTGCTTCTGAATAATGACAGATATCCGTTGAATGATTTTGAAACAAATTTTGCAAAAAATAATTACGATCGCCTGTATAATGAATTTATTAGCTTTAGAAAAAAGTTTTATGGAATAGATTCAATTATCACAACGTCACCTGTTGGACCGCTTGAGTTTAAGGATAAATATCCGATATATTGCTTTGATGTTAGTAAGCAGAGTGAGCGACTGAAGTCAGGAGTTACTGATATAACATTGGAGTGTCGTTTTGATGCAAATCCAGATGATGGTACTATTGCGCATGCGGTGATTATTTCAGATAGGAAGCTGAAGTTTAAAAGTGACGGTGAAAAATTGAGCGTTCTTTATTGATACGATGGAGCTTGTAGAAGAACGATTGGGAAAAATTGTACAAAATACAAAGCCGAAATATTCCTTTTTACTAACGTTATCAGGAAAAGGGTCAAAACTTGAGAAAACATTTGACCCGGAGATATCGATTACACAGAATTGTCATTATGAAATTGCGTTTACATCTTTGGAAACGTATTATTCTATACCTAATGTTGATGTATCGAATAACAGTTTCACGATTAGAAAAGATGGATATCAACACAATATAGTAATTCCTACAGGATGTTACGGTTTAATGGATTTAAATAAAGAAATTGGGAGACAACTCAGAGAAATTGATATGACAAAAGCTGTTGAATTTCATGGAAATTATAACACTTATAAGTGTATAATGCTACTAAAAAGTGGATATACGGTGACTTTTAAAGAAAATTCTTTGAGGATATTGTTAGGATTTGAAGCAAAAAGTTACACGGCGCATACTATGGCAAAAAGGTTTGAGTCAGAACATACTGTTCAAATTTTGACAATTAATTCTATATTGGTAAATTGTGATTTGGTTGGAGGTTCATATTTAAATGGAAAAGAAGTTCCGGTTATTCATTCTTTCTTCCCGTCAGTTGATCCTGGTGAAAAAATTATTGAAAAGCCGGTAGAGTATATATACCTGCCAGTCTCTTCGGACGTCATTCGTCACATGTCAGTCTGGCTAACGGATCAAGACCAGAAACCTTTGAACTTACGTGAAGAGAACCTAACGATCAAATTTCACTTAAGATCTTGCTAAAATGGACAAGAAACCAATTTATCACGCAGTAAATGTCCATGTCCCGATTAGAGCGCACGAGAAAATAATGAAAGCAGTGACTAGAGCGGGACCGGTCAGCATCAAATTAGATCTTACTGCAGAACCTCAAGATAAAATCTATGTTACTTGGGGGCAAAGGAAAAAGATAGAAGAAGCGGTGGCAAAAGGGCGAAAGGAATTGACATTACGATTCAGTGTAAGACAAGCAAGACATAACATTCAATCCGAAGGTGGATTTTTGGGCACAATATTGGCTGCAGCAACGCGATTTCTTCCAGCTATTCTTGCTGGGTTAGTTGCGGGTACTGCTGATCAAGATGTTGAAGGAAATGGAATGTTTTTGGGGAAAAAGGATCACACATACCAGATACAACATGCTGGAGAAGGATTAGTGATCAAGGCGGTACCGCATCGTAAGATTCGAGGATTTTATGTGAGACATGATGATCAAATTTATCAGGGTCGGGGAATTCTTCATGGATTATTTGGAAAAATACCGTTGTTGAATCTTTTATTTTGATTGTAAATATTGTATGAAGTTATTGTAAAGTTTATTGTAAATAATATTGCACGAAAAAAGATAATTGGCCAAAAAAATGTTCATTCATTTCAGTACATGACACTCTTTTTTTTTCTTCTTTTCAAATCAAATCAAATCAAATCAAATCAAATCAATTATACGTTAGAGTGCGTATTGCACTTGCTGGTATTTTTAGATTTGTTCGTCGTTCGGCGAGGGGCATGTATTTTTGTGGCATAAACTTGGC
>JAKVAS010000255.1 GCA_022448165.1 Crocinitomicaceae bacterium
GATTCGGTAAAGCAACTTATTTCATGGGCAAGGAAAAATATGGAGTTAAGTGGCTTAGAAAACATTAAATGGGTTCATGAGGATGCTTTAAAATTTGCTCAACGTGAGGTTAAAAGAGGAAACAAATATGCTGGATTAGTTATGGATCCTCCAGCTTGGGGAATAGGAGCTAAGAAGGAAAAGTGGAAGTTGGAGAATAAGCTCGATGAACTGATGGAGAATGCTTCGAAGTTAATAGACCGAAATGGTTTTCTAATACTGAATACATATTCTCCGAAAACTAATGTTGCGGCTATAAACACTTCTGCTAGCAAGTATTTTAGTAAACGTAGAAGAGAATGTGTGGAGCTCTGGATGAAAACGACAACCGGAAAGGAGTTGTTTTACGGTAATTTACTACGTATTTTCTAATTGCTGACGCGATTATATTTGAGCGAATTACCTCTCCCCATGTACGATAGTTCTAATTGTTCAAAACTAATGTCAACAATATACCAGCACATGTAAGAATCTCGACAAGATATGAACCTGCCATCTTCTTGTGAAAGGATATTGTTTGTATCCATTTCATCAATGCATCTATCTGATAGAATATAGTTAGTTTGATTCCAAGTTGAAGCTGAACCAGCGATCTCTTTTCGATATTCATCTTCAAAAACGATATAGTTTGTTTTGTCGTCAATATGCTGCCACTTTCCAAGAAGTAGTTCTTTGTTGGTTACAAAATGAATAACAGGTGTCTCCTTATTTTGGATGTTTTCGGATAGATGAGGAATGTCGTCTTTGTCATTTGTTTTAGATGCGGGTTGGGAAAGATCTCCTTTCTGATCTTTTTTCAGACCATCAGAGGGCGGATTCATCAATGTGTCTTCAATATGGCTTGTGCAGCTAACTAAAGTGATAAAGAGCATGAATATTGAGAAAAGAGGAGTATACATAAAATGAAATTTAGTAAAGCAAGTGCTGTTTAGAAGAGTTTTTCCATTTTGCTTTGTAATCGCTATCGGCAAAGTATATCTTTAAATCAGCTTTGTAATCTGAATCTACAAAATATACTTTTTTATCAGCCTTGTAGTCTGAGTCTACAAAGTACCATAACCCTTTATTACCCTTCGCTTTATAGTCGGAATCAACTTTATAAACAATAAGATCTGCCTTGTAATCAGAATCAACAACAAATACTTTGATGTCTGCCTTATAATCAGAATCAACAGCATATATTTTTTGAGAGTGAGAACTCAAACTAATTAACAAAGCAGTAATGGAAGTAAGGAATAGGTTTTTCATGATTTTTTTCTTCAAGATAGAAAAACTAACATGAAATTACTTAAACGGAGCCTTGAATTTTGAATTTCAATATTTTGTCGGCGAGTACATCGCTTAGTTTAAAATAGCTTTCGTGTGTCCAGCCACCAACATGAGGAGATAGAAGAACTTTGTCGGAATTCAAGAGAAACTTAAAGTCAGTTGAGATATCTTGTTCAAAGAAAGATTCAAAACTGCTTTTTTCGTATTCGAGTACGTCTAAACAGGCTCCAAGTACTTTCCCTGACTTTATTGCATTAACAAGGGATGATGTTCGTACAATTTTACCTCTAGCAAGATTGATTAAATGTATTGGCTTTGTGAATGAAGCAAAAAAATCGTCATCTGCCATAAAGAGAGTTTCTTCTGTTTGAGGAATGTGGAAACTAAAGACATCTGCTTTAGCGAATATCTCATTCATGGTTGATTCTTGTATGAATTCAGTACCGTAACCAGTTTTGTATTTATCATATGCTAAAATTTCAACATCAAATCCACGGAGTTTTTTAGCAAAGGCCTGACCATTGTTTCCAAAACCGATGATGCCAACTATTCTTCCATCAAGTTCAAGACCTCTATTACCTTCTCTATCCCATTTCCCAGATCGAATTTCACGATCTCCTTGAGAGATACGATTAAATAATGACAATAACATTCCTAACGCATGTTCTCCTACGGCATTTCTATTTCCTTCAGGAGCATTGAATAGAGTAATGTCTTTAGATGAAGTATAAGCTTCATCAATATTTTCCATTCCTGCGCCTGATCTGGCTATGAATTCTAATACTGGTGCGTTAGATAAAAAAGATTCATCCATTCGGAAACGAGAACGAATTACAATTCCAGTTGCATCTAATAGTAGCGGAATAGATTCTTCTCTTGATAAGTCTGTTGCGTCAATACAATGGTATCCTGCGGCGGTTAGGCGTTCGGATAAAATTGGATGGACAATGTCTAGGAAAACAACTTTCATGAGGAAATGTTGTACATGAGCATTCCAATGGTCAAATAAATGAATAGGCCAAGAACATCATTTAAGGTGGTAATAAATGGACCAGTTGCTAGAGCCGGGTCAATCT
>JAKVAS010000256.1 GCA_022448165.1 Crocinitomicaceae bacterium
TCTTTCTCATCCCGACAGAAATTTTTCATAGTGAAATTTACATAGGATAGAATGAGAACCTCGGTTCGATCCGTAGCGAAGCCCAACTGCAATATTTACAATGATGATTGATCCTAACGGATTTTCGATATGTCCACATTTTGTTTTGAAATAAACATAAAACAAAAGTGTCATTGAAGAAAAGGGGAAAATCTATAAACGAACGCTTTCTGAAGGGGCAACTTACTTTCTTATTTCTATTATTGGTAATTGAATTATATCCGTTATCATCAAGTAAATAATCTTGGGTCAAATAGTGACAGGAGTGTGTTAGTCAACTCCAGAAGTTTTGACTAACTGGTAAAGTTCGCTTATTTGAATAATGGCAGTGGACTTCTGGTGACAAATCAAAGGGGCGCTCAATTTTTTAGAAGAAATATGAATTTCAACGAAAGCATTATAGCTTTAAGCTGTAACATCATTTACTTATAGCGTTATACCTTATACTGAACTTCTAAAGCTACAAATATGAAAACTATTTTTCCTCTTCTTCTATTTTTTATATCCTTTCATAGTCAATCTCAAACTCTCAAATTTTCTGAGCAGTACCAGAAGCAAAAAGTATTCGAAAAAGTGTATGACGGAGAATCTGCCTTTGCAGATATCGATGGAGATAATGACCTAGATTTGATAATCACGGGGTCCAGAAAGGTGCATTTTGATTTAGCTGCTACGCTCTATACCAATGATGGGAAGGGAAATTTTACTAAAGTGAATGGAACACCATTTAATGGTGTTGAACACAGTACTGTAGATTTTGTAGATGTTGACAACGACGGAGATCAAGATGTATTCATTTCTGGAAGCACATATGGTCACAGAACCAATGGAGAATCATATGTGGAAAAAATAGCCAAACTTTATTTTAATGATGGCGAAGGAAATTTCAGTGAGCAAGAAAATTCTCCATTCATAGGAATATCTTTTGGTGATGTACAATTTGCCGATCTAGATGGCAATGGATCTCAGGACCTCATTATTTCTGGAGGAAGTACTAAAATTTATTTAAATGATGGTAGCGGAACCTTTACCGAAAAAACAAACTCTAATTTTACTGTACATCAGAGTAGCGCAATTCGAATAGCTGATGTTGATCTTAATCGAACACCAGATATTCTAGTGTGCAGTAACTGGGGGCAGTCACCCACTCAATTATTTTTAAACGATGGTGAAGCCAATTTCACTTTATCTACCGCAACAAAACTACCATCGATGTACCAAGGAACGATGTTCATGGAGGATGTAGATGGGGACAATGCTGCGGATTTAATAATGATTGGATCTATAGGTACTTCAATGTACAATAATAGACCATTGCGTGAAGTCTGGATTAACGATAGAAATGGAACTTTTGAAAAGAAATTTGATTTACCTACTGAAATTAATTGGGCTGTAGATGTAGCATTTGATGATATCGATTATGATTCAGATCTTGATCTTTTGGTCGTAGGGTTAACCGGAGACAATAAATCAACAACCAATTTATTTATCAATGATGGCTGGGGTAAATATACAATTGCACCAAATGTGCCTTTCAAGGGATATCATGGAGGCGATGTGTGGATTGCTGATTTAGATGGTGATTTGAAGAAAGACGTCTTCTTTACTGGTTTAATATCTTTTACCAAATCAACAAATTCGGTCACAAGATTGTACAGTAATTTGAGTAATATTTCAGTGAAAGCAGGTATCGTGAAAAATGACTTTGGAGATGGAATGAAGGCCTATCCAAATCCAACGGATGGAAAATTCACCGTTGACTTGGCGAGAACATATGGTTTAATTGAAATAACAATCACAGATCTACAAGGTCGCGATATTAGCACAGAACAATTTCATGAAAAACAGGTTTTTGACCTTGAGATTGATGAACCCGCAGGTGTTTATTTCGTTCAGATAGAAGGAAGAGATAAAAGAGCAATCATTAGAATGGTTGTTAACTAAGTTAAACACTAAAACATTTTGTTAATTAATAGTTAACTACGTTAATAGTTGAACTTTTGGTACGTTCATTGTCTTACTCAAGGCAAATCATAAATTGAACGCCTATGAAAGTTTTAAGATTACTTGCAATCCCATTCTTATTAGTAGGATGCGTGATCACGGACGATGGAATCGCATTAAACCCACCAGGACCTCAAGTCTTCGTTTGTTTGAATGCAGTAACTGATGACGAATCAGTGGAAATGAAAAATTCTATTCAGAGTGAACCTTTCCCTGACGATCGATTAACCAAGGCGCAGATTTTATCAAAGGATCGTTGTTTCCGCGCAAATCATGTTGTAACGATCATGTCTGCAATGACGTTCGCAAGCAACAAACTGG
>JAKVAS010000257.1 GCA_022448165.1 Crocinitomicaceae bacterium
CTATCAAGGACCAGACGGTTGGTGGCAAAGCCCTTCTTGGTACGATGCGAATAAGGTGAGATGGAAGGTTGTTTCGGGTGATTTCGATAATGACGAATTCAAGGATGACATTGCAGTTTTTTATGATTATGGAGGTACTTCAAGAATTCATGTTTTTACTTCTGATGGAAACGAATTTACGTACCAAGGTAATTTGGGATGGTGGAACGGAGGATATCAAAGCCATCTTTTCGAAGGTCGCGTTGTCAGTGGAGACTTTGACAACGATGATTTTCATGATGATATAGCTGTTTTATATGACTATGGTGATTCGCAAACGAGAATTCATGTATGGATGTCTAATAGTAATGAGTTTATTTATTCAGGCGCAACTGGATGGTGGGGATATGGTGTTATAGGATACGATGCTAACAAAGTAACTAAAAGAGTAGTTAGCGGAGATTTCGATAATGATAATAACTTCGATGATATTGCGGCATTCTACGATTATGGAGGTACTACTCGTATTCATGTTTGGTTATCTACGGGCTCTGGATTTACCTATATGGGTGGAACTGGGTGGTGGTCAGATGGTTATCAAGCACAACGAATAACTGGTCGTGTTGTAAGTGGTGATTTCGATCATGACAAGAAAGTGAATGACATAGTTGCATTTTACGATTATGGAGGAGGAAATACTGTCGCACATGGATGGAATTCGAATGGAGATGAATTTATCTATAAAGGTGTAAATGGTTATTGGCAAAGTGCTCCTTCATATTACGATGTCAATCAAATTACGGGACGTGTCGTCAGCGGAGATTTTAACAATGATAATCACTATCTTTTTCCGTCTAACGAAAGAGTTGATGACATAGCAGCTTTCTATCAAATGTCTTCTAATGAAACTAATCTTCATGTGTGGACCCAAAATAGGAATGAATTGGTATACTCAGGTCCTCAAGGTTGGTGGAAATATTGTCAAGATCCTCCAAGAAGATCAATTAGCAATCAAGGGAATTTTGATGAAACGAAAACTAATAACCTTTCAGAAAACCACTTATTTTCTGTATATCCTAATCCTTTTGAAAATGAATTTACCGTGAATTTTCAAGATTCGAATGTTCAGGGTGTCTTGTCAGTATTTAATATTAACGGGCAGCAAATTTTAGAAGTTGAATTATCTAACTCGGCACCTAGTTCTGTAATAAACACTAGTTCATGGAAGCCAGGGGTATATGTGGTAATGTATGGATCTACAACTGAGAAGATAGTCAAATTTTAGTTTTACAGAATATAACACCTATATTTAGGATAATGACAATGGGACTGACAATAAGTCCCATTGTTCGTTTTAAAAAAAATCTAATTAATTCTTAATAGATTTTGGACTTGATTCCTTATAAGATCGATTATGTTTAGTTAAATTTTAAATTCTGAATTTTTCATTAGATGCCCTTCGTGTTGAATTTTTGAAAAGGCGTATTCGTAATCTTCAGTAAGAAAAACAGGTATATCTGTCTTACTGTTATGCTCAGAAAGATAATCGAACAATGCTAAGGCATAAGCAAATATATCCTTAGGAATTAATGAAACATAGTTCATATTTGACTGCCAGCTGCCAGTAGCTGTCGTTTCGGTTCTGTCGCATCTAGAATATGAAAACTAAAAGTTTGATAGCTTTAGAACAAAAAGAATCATGTTCAAACATCATTGTTTTCCAAAGTCAATAATCCTTCAAGCAGTTTATTTCAAGTTAAGATTTAGTTTGAGTTATCGAGATGTAGAAGAGCTAATGCAAATCAGAGGAGTTGATGTTGATCATGCTACGATTCAACGCTGGGTATTTAAGTTTGCGCCACTTATTGAAAAGGAATTTAGAAAGCGAAAGAAGCCAGTTGGTAGTCGTTGGAGAATGGATGAGACTTATATTAAAGTTAAAGGAGTATGGCGTTATTTGTACAGAGCGGTTGACAAGAATGGTAATACAATAGACTTTTTGCTAACAAGGAAACGTCAAAGAATGAGTGCTCAAAGTTTTCTAATAAAAGCAATTGAAAATAATGGAAAGCCGACACTAATTAATATTGACAAAAGTGGTTCTAACTCAAGTGCAATTAGAGTTTATAACAAAAGGGCCTTAGCTACCAAATCCCGAATAAAAGTTAGGAAGTGTAAATACCTTAATAATATAGTTGAACAAGATCATAGATTCATCAATCGGCGGATAGTTCAAAGTTTAGGATTTAAAGAATTTGAATCGGCCAAAAGAACATTGTCAGGTATTGAAATCGTTCACATGATAAGAAAGAATCAAGTTAATAATCAAGACCAAACTATG
>JAKVAS010000258.1 GCA_022448165.1 Crocinitomicaceae bacterium
CTTTAGAGTTAAAAACAAATTAGCCCTTCCTTCAATCGTAGAGTATGTATCGTATTAAAGTCTTTAGGAGTGGGAATAACTTCTAATTTGGGGATCGGGGTCAGATCGCGGGGATCAATTAAATACAACGTTCCCGCTAAAATACGTAAAAACGGTTAGGTGGGCTGGTTTATGTGATTTTAGCGAATGTTAGGCTCCGGTCGGCTGCATCTAAGTTTGCGTAACCTATCCAGCTTTATTCTCCGAGTGTAATTTTGTGTGGTTTTTCGAGTCTAATTTGTCTTGTGTCAAAGTCAAACCGAAAGGAGTCAAAAGATGGGTAATAGCTGGGCGAGTTTTCATTCAAGTCAAGCTTTTCCACTCTGGTCAAAACTGCGTTCGGGTCAACCAATTTGATAAACCAAAAACCACACACAAAAACTGATTTCCTGGAGTCAAAATGTACAACACGAAGAGCATTGAGATAAGCAAACTTATTTTCGAGTGTCTACTTCAGACGATGGAGCTTAACGGTTTAGCTAAATCGCGTTTTAATGCGGTTTAGGTTTTGTTATACGCTTATTTATTTCTAATTAACTCAAGTGCTTTATCTAAAATTAAATCTTGTCCTTCAAGATAACTACTACTTTGAATAATTTCATAATCTCGTTTAATCCCTACTTGTTGCGTGGGGGTTCCATCAGGATAAAATACTCCCAAACCAGAAAAGACTGATTTAATACCAAAAGGGAGTGGGATTTCTGAAATATTTCCATCTGCTCCAGCTGTTTGACCTCCTATTACAATTGTACTAGGATGCTGCTGAAATGCCATTACCGTATATTCAGCTTGACTCATAGTGTTATAGTCGACCAGAACATAAATATTTCCTTCGTATCCTTTCTTCTTGTTTCCTATAGTTTGACTTTGAGTCCATTTATATGAACCAGGGTAATCAAAATCCATTGCTATAAATTTCGCGAATTTCCCACGCCCCTCTACCAATATCTTAGATAAACTTATTAAAGTCCAATTCGGGTAGTTTCGACTGTCAATTATCAAGTTGTCTGTTGACAATAATTTTTGTTTAAATTTTCTATTAATATCTGACCTCTTTAATCTTCCCATATGGATGTAGCAATATTCAATTCCTGAAATTGAATCTTTCAAAAACTCATATGGACTTTTTAGGGGAGCTGATTTGGTAGTTCGAAATCTTGATTTCAGAGTCTCTCTGTCAATTGTAGAATAGGTTTTAGTTGCCAACTCTCCATCTCGTTCAATTGTTAAAGTAATCGAATCTTGTTTTGTGATTCGCAAATAATGTGTGGATTTAGAAAGGTAGTAATCGTTAGAAGTGCAAAGGTAAGCCCCTATTTGTTCGATTTTTTTCTCGACTGGTAATCCATTGATAGAAATAATTCTGTCCATCTTTTTTAGATCAATTGATTGAAGACTATCTTGAAAAACTCCGTTGATAAAGTAACCATCTGAAAAACTTAAACAGTAGAATGGTGCGTATTTGTAATTATTTAAAGGGTCATTTTCTGTTCTAATAAACCCATGTCCATCTCGAATTTCAGATGTTAGTTCGCGGATGGAATAATAATATTCCTCATAGTTATCTGCCGATATAAAGTCATGGAGGTATGTTTTATAAACTTTAGACCAATTGTTTGGAATAAGATTTCTGTTCGGGCAGAAGTAATTAATTATATTCCAATACCTCGTTATTGAAAGGTATTGAATTGAGGGGCTATATGTGTAATTCCCGTAATCAGTTTCATTGGTACATTTTGGATTACCAGCCCCACTTTGAGTAATGTATTTGCTCTTGAATTTTGGTTTATGGGAAATTAGTGTTTTTATAGCAGACCTATTTGTTGAGTCGATAAGGCAACTATCCAACCATTCAAAACTTTCCGAGAACTTTAATGATTCCTTAATATCTCTCTTTTCAGGTTTAAAGTTGCCACAGTGGTCAAGCAAGTTTAAAATGATTCCATTGAATTCCTGATCAGAAGCACATTTATGTACACGAGAATAGTCATTTAATAGTACATTGTCCCAATCTTGTTTGTTCGTTTCTGGGTGGAAATATTTAAGAAAACCCCAAACCTGTCCATAGTTGACCAAGTAGGTGATTTGACTATTGTTTTGTCCAAATAGTGGAGTTGAAATAATTAGAATAAAGAGAGCAATGACAGTTTTCAAAGTGGAAGTTTATTGTATAGTACTGCAGGTTCAGTTTTGTTACGGTCTATTGAGCAGAACGGTTTGAATAAACATCCGGTTTAATGGTGTTCATTTATTGTTATCAATAGATTT
>JAKVAS010000259.1 GCA_022448165.1 Crocinitomicaceae bacterium
GAATCAAATTATTTTTCAATGCTTTCTTCTGCTGTAGGGACAATACTTGCACAGCTTTCATTTGATACCATAAACGCGAAAATCGAGCAGAAATAATGAAACATCTCGGGCCGTTGGTACTTGCCCCATTGCCCATCCGTGCTGTGACACCCAAAATCGCAAATTTCCCTTGGTCGTCATCTTCGGATACTATTTCATTTAGATACAATCTTTGTACCCTATACCCCCTCGGTACTAGGGACAGAGCTTCGTACTGGCGCCAAGAGTCTATACGCATCTTCTTTGATCAACCCTTAAACTGGACAATGGTCATTATCTGTAGATTAATGTACTTTCCTACATTCTGATTGGTCGACCTGCCGAAAACCGGAGCTTGTGGCTGGCTGAGCAAGGCCCACCATTCATTCTATTTCGAACGGCTAAGAAAGGAAGACGTTCCCTCCTTACCGTCGAATCATTTTCGTGGAAACGTAAAAAAACCTCTTTATATGGTGAGTACACTCCTTCGAATATAAATTCACTAATCAAAATAAAAAATTAAGTATCATTCAATAAACCAAACCAATGTTGAGAATCTAAAAACGCAACTAAGATAACTTAACCCTTAAAATAATCCTTTTAAATGATTAACATTCAAGTCAAATCATTGAACATTATCTAAAGAAATACTTATGTTCTTACATCAACATGTTGAATTCCCATGAAATGTAATAATTACTGTTAATACATATAGGAAATGAATTTACCCATTAATGCCTATGTTGGTAACTACAAAAATGCGACCAAAACTTAAAGAGGAAAAAACTGATATATTATATTCATTTTCATAAAAGTATATAATCGCATCTAAAACAAAAATTATTACATTGATCATATATTACATGGCACTATACTTATGAACAATATATAATGTTGGTATGAGAGAGAAAAAATGAAAATATTCTTTATTGCAATATTATTTTTTGCCTGTTCCTTATTTTTCAGGTCGCAAAATTGTACCAGACCACATCATCTTTCACCTGTCTACGTATACGCAGACATCAACAACCCATTCGTTAGAACCATTTTCTGGAACGATTCTTACCTATATCTTCCCCGTTAGTCGGGAAACGACGGCGATCTGCCCAGGAGTACCGTGTTTTACTACGAAAGGGACATAATCAGAAATTATGGATAATTACACCTTACCACAGGAATAAAAACTGTGTTTTCGCCTCTTGGATTATATAATAACGAGGCAAACAGTGTTCTAACGGATTACACAATATATATACTAAAATTCAGTGTCTCATTACAAATCGTCACGGAATTTCTGATTTCCCTTCCGGATTAACTCATCATCACAAAAAACTGTGTTGTAAAATTCGTCACCCCTTGGATTACCCAACGAATAGAAAAATCGTGCTCTAACACATGCACCACGCAGCACAAACAAAGTGACTCAAGTTACGGATTATTTCTACACGATAACGAGTCCCCATCGAACTTTGGATACCTGTGTTACATCAATTGACACATTTACGACTAGACTACCTTGGAATTTTGGAACGAACGTTGACCACGAATAGGAAATGCTTATAGAACATTTCGAACTGTAGAATAAGAACAAAATTAATTACCTATTTTCAATTCCTTTTGATGATGTTAATTATTTACCCAATTAAAGTGCCCAAGTAAAAAGAAAAATCATAAAAGTGTTAATTTGTGGTATTCGTGATTATTTGTGATAGTGTTGGTGTTTGACCTCTTCGACCAGTGAATCTCTTCTTCTGTTAATCAATCGTTTATATTTTTTTTGGCTATCTTTGATATTCTGCCTTACTCTTCCCTTGCTATCTTATTTCCTTGTGGTGGTGGATGGTCATTACTGCAGGTTTCCGATGTTCGTCTCGATTGGCCAGTCGGGCGAACATTCGATCACTGCTTACGTAATAACTAATCTATTACAGATGGTGGAGTTACTGCCGTGTAGTCTATTTCCTTAATAGACGACCCGAGCCCCAATAAGAAGACATCTAAGTCAATTGTCTACACACCAACTTTGTCACATTTGGTCAAGCTTGCCATAATGTTAGTGTGATGTGTGAAATGTGATCAGTGTTATTCTGAAATAACGGACAAGACATTACGTAAGTAATAATGCCATGTCTTAAACAAAAATAATAATTGAAATACACAAACAGTAACCCATAAATTAGGCGAACAGGTAAATAAATAAATACTAACGCCTTATTGTAATAAAACAATAAACTAGGGTGAAACTGTTATTACCCATTTCAATCACACATAAATAACGA
>JAKVAS010000026.1 GCA_022448165.1 Crocinitomicaceae bacterium
AAGTACTCAGCATAAATTCGGTTATAAGTATGGAAATCACGTTTCATATTTACCAAAAACACCGTCACATCAACCAGATTATCCCAACTTGACCCAGATTCTTCCAGAATCACTTTTACATTATCAAATACGCTTCTACATTGAGCTTCAAAATCGAATGCGATGAAATTCCCATTCTTATCTAATTCCAATCCTGGAACGGCAGAATCCGTTGAATCCGACCCTGCAACTCTTGGCCCAACACCTGATAAGAAAAGTAAATCACCCACTTTACGAGCGTGTGGATACATTCCGACTGGTTTAGGAGCTTTATTTGTAGATATACGTTGTTCGTTTGACATTTTTGAATCTTTCACGCAAAGATAATGAGAATAAGTTAATTTAATAGATCATTCCTTTTGATAAAGTCAGGATACCGAGTTTCAACGTGAGTTATTCATTCTTATTAAAGGCCAACTCTCTAAAAAAGTACCTCGAAAGAATACACCACTCTGTTCAACAACAACTTTAAAACTAATGCAATATTTATACGTAATATTTTCGTTGAGTATGTTTCGGTTAACAATCGTTAAAAATATCAGGCATTCTTTTTGCTGATGAGGAAATGATTAAATTTACCATATGCGCTATTGTTTTGTGTTAGCTATTCTCGCCTGTTTATTTGGTTTAACCGGATGTGTTGAAATCATTGATGATATTTCGATCAATGATAACGGTTCTGGCACATTCAAGTATACGATTAATTTAAGTTCAAGTAAAGTTAAGATTAATTCATATTTGGCTTTAGATAGTCTCAATGGGAAAAAAGTTCCCTCACTTAATGAAATTAGCAACCGTATTGAAAAAGTTGTACAATCTTTACAAGAACAAGAAGGCATTTCCAACTTAACCTTTGATTCAAACTACGATCAATTTATCTTTAAACTTAAACTTGATTTTTCTTCTGTAGATGCTCTTCAAACAGCCATTCAAACAGTAATAAAAAATGAAAGCAATAAAAATGAATCAGAAGAGTTAGATGGAAACTGGTTACAATTTAAAGATCAGCAATTTACAAGATCTATTCCACGTATAGCGATTGCTAAAATCAAGGATATGAGTGACAGTGAAGTTGCCGCCCTCAAACAAGGGAGTTATATGTGCATTTCTCGTTTCAGTACAGAAATAGCCTCCTTTGATAATGATTCTGCGAAAGTTTCCAAAAATAAATTAGCTATAATGCTTCGTACGGACCCATATTCACTCGTACAGAATACCACTTTGTTAGACAATAAGATATATCTGCGAAAGCCTTCAGAACACAAATAGATTATTCTTAATTTTGAATTGATTCTTGAACCATCCGTCTTTCGGAAATAAACAAATCGTATGAAATTCGTTTTAACTACTGCGCTGATTGCCTTTTCTAGCATTATATACTCTCAAAAATCCGAAGATTTAGTTCCTAAAGATGCTGTTTCAGTGTTTAGTATAAACAATGTTAACCTTCTTCAAAAGATCTCATTAGATGAACTCGTGAAATATGAATTCATGGAAGAACTTCAGCAAGAACTTTTTGATGGGTCAACTAGCGGATTAACATTAAAGGAATCTGGTGTTGACTTTAACCAACGGCTGAATATTTTCCAAGGAAAAAGCAGTGACTTTTCCATTACTGGGTTTACTTTTGGAATAATTGATCGTAATCGGTTCTTTGAAGTATTTGACGATTATGAAGAAATGTTAAGTCAATATCAAGGCGTTGACTTTTATAAATCTTTCTTTAATCAACTAGCAATCAAAGGTAATTCTGCAATATTATTTCGTGTTTCTCCTGACCAACAAGCTATTGATGCAGAAACCGACTCTATATGGTATGCAAGAGGAAACAGTTATCCTTGGAATTTTGAAGATTATAACTGGATGCGTGAAGAATCCATCAAAGAAGGAGTAGTTGATTCCGTTGAAGCGATTGATTTTTTCGATGAAATGGAAATTGAAGAGCATACCTCTACTCCAATTGACGCATTGCCAATTGCCGAAGAAGACCCTATTCAAAAAAACTACTATGAACTACGTGATTCTATCGAAAACGTGCGCAAATCAGAATGTATAAAACGTGTAACAGACGAATTATTCATAGATAATGAAACTTTAATGCAAGTGGACCCCGCCTTTGGAAGACAATTAAACAACTCAGCCGAAGGAGCATTCTATTTGGATAACTCTCGAAATTACCGTCGATCAGCAGATCTTTGGAGCCTTCCTGGTCTTTCAAAAACATTTGTTAGTGAATTCCAAGAACTCTATGAAGGTAATTTAATCCTTGGAAATCTTATGATTCAAGATAATTCCATTGACCTAATATTAGACGTCAACTATGGAGAAAAGCTTGGTGCAATATATACGGAAATGACAGACTCAAAATTGGACAAAAATATCTTCCAATACATTCACAACGATAATGATGCATTTTTCACATATACCATTAATCTGCGTAAGGCATATGAGAAAACTTTTGAAATCATGCGACCTATACTTGAAAAAGACCCTCGCTTAGGAAACGGCATATTGCTTTCATGGGAATTATTAGATGAATTTATTAATAAAGATGCCTTATTTGACACCTACCAAGGCAGTATGTTTGGAACTTACAATGGTATCCAAAAAATTAAAACAAAGAAGATCGTCTTTGATTATTCCGAAGATGATTTCAATTATACAACTCGCGAAGTTGAAGCCGAAGAAGATATGCCCGTATTTGCACTTGGTTTTACCACTAAACGCGGAGATATCCCAGAAAACATAATGACTCGTCTTTCAAATACCTTCCCTGAACTCACCAACAAAGGTAAATATTGGGTATTAGACAATGCTGTATTAAATAGTGCACCTATGTACTTTATTGTTCAAAACGGACTTTTCATTATTACTAATGATAATCGCCTTGCCACAGAGTATCCTAATGGATTCGGAAAAAATGCCCTCAATAAACGAGTAGCAAAAACAGTTCGAAAAAGTGGCATTATGTATGGTTATGCTGATCTCGGACATGCTATCGAAAAAATTCCAACGGGAATTTTCACCGATAGTGAAAATGAAATGATTAATGTTATTAGAGGAAAGTCCGGCACAATGGAAATAAAAAGCTCTGAGACTACCACGGAAAAAACTACGATGAATATCTCCTATTCTTTTGATGGTGAAACCGATAACTTTGGTACTTATATCCTAGATCTAATCAATAGCCTTTACGTTGTAACTAAATAAACCTATGTATCGAAAAGCAGGCTTCATCTTGGTATTGACCACGGTTCTTGGTGCCTTATTGTACTTTCAACCTTGGAGCTCCACAGAAGTACGCCCGCGCTTCATAGATAGACTTCCGAATGCACAAATTATCGGACAATCAGATCTTCTTTCTTTGTCCGAAAATTTAAAGTCAACAGCTTATTTTTACAAAATCCCCTTCCGCGAATTCATTTCACCTGATTTCGTTTTAAGCCAAGGCAAGGGTTATGGATTAAACGTACAAGCTCCTGTATATTTCTTTGGAAATGAACAAAATGATCAATTACATGATTGGGGCGTGCTTATTCAAGTAAGAGACAGTCTCAAACTAGGTCAAGGAATTCATACCTTAATAAAACTCACGGACATTTACGACACATTATATTTCGAACAGCGTACTTATGTTAGTGCTCGAGCACAATTAGCACTCTCATATGGTAAAGATTGGTTACTGATATGTTCCTCTAATAAAATAAAATCATATATTAATCAAGTTACTTCGTCGAAAGTCAACAATCTCTCTAATCGATGGAAACACTTTCTACGAGATTCATCCTATTCCGATAAAGCGATTGTTGCACAAATGGAAAGCGAACGCATCAACGAATTAGGTATAGAATCAATCCTTTGTGCATTATCCAATGACTCCTCAAGCCTTATATTGCACTCTACCATAACTCAAAATGATTCTCTTTCCTTTAGCCTAAAAGACAATGGTCCAAGTTTACCTGCAGAAGAATATACAAAACATCTTATCAATCTACATCTCGACACAAAACGTTTGGGTAAGAATCAAACAGATCCATTATATCAATTATTAAAAAATATCAGTGCGAAAGTGTCATTTCCATTACCCGAGTTTCTAGATACTTGGGATGGTGATATTGCCTTTAGGCAAGGTGGAATTCAGACTATTTCCGAGAAGTATATAACTACAGAGCTTGATGACAACTTTAATATCACTGAAGTTGAAAAATATAAACGTGTGAAAATTTCAGGTTTTTCACTCTACCTTTCCACCAATGAAAACCAACAAAAACTACTTAATTCTTTGTATCAAAAAGGAATCATAACCAACGATGGTAAAAAAGTACGTCTATTATACTCTCCTCCCATGTATCTCAAAAAGAATGATACTTCCTTCTTATTCCACACGAGTAGATATGCGCCCACCACTAAAATTGATTCTACTCAATATTTTTCGACAATGCAAAACTATACTCCAATTAATTTCACGATTGATTCGACCAAAGTCAAAACATTCTACGGACGGGTTCAATTACCTTTAAGAAAAATAATTCGCGACAATATTCCGAATCATGAATTATGATCTCTTTCTTGAAACCGTTGACTCCAAGTACAAAGAGGCTTTTGTACTAACAAGAGATCTAATATTGAATTCTCACCCTGCAATAACAATCGTAACTAAATATGGATATCCATTTTTCGTTTTAAAAAAGAATTTATTCTACGTTGGTGTTCAAAATAGCCAACCATTTATAGGTGTTTGTTATGCTTACAAAATGCCAAATATCCTCTCATTGCTAGATATGACAGGGAGAACGCGTATCGGTCACTTCTCTTTAAAAGACTTAAATCAAACAAGATACGAAGAGCTCGTTGCTATAGTTGATGCCACAATTGCCCATGATTTGAATACGAACAAATAAATAATAACAGTCAATTGTATAAAACTACTTCTGTTTTTTCAGGGATTCAACGCTAGAATCACCTAACTTAAAGAAAAAACACTTATGCCAAAAAAGAAAAAAGTCTATGTATTAGACACCTCCGTTTTACTTCACGACCATCAATCGATCACAACCTTTGAAGGCAACGATGTCGCTATTCCGATAACAGTTCTTGAAGAACTCGACAAATTCAAGTTAGGCAATGACACAAAGAATTTCTCCGCACGAGAAGTTATTCGTTTCATTGATAAGTTGTCAGGGAAAAACAGCTTACGAGATTGGATATCGTTAGGAAAGGGACTTGGAAACTTTAAAATCATTCTACAAACATCTCATAAAGGCCTTGATGCAGAGGAAATTTACGCAAAAGGTAAGAATGATCATAAGATCATTAATTCAGCTCTTCATCTCAAGCAAATTGAGACAGAAAGAGAGGTTATCATGGTTACTAAAGATATCAATCTTCGCATAAAAGCTAAGGCACTTGGAATCATTGCTGAGGACTATAAAACCGGTATTGTTAAGGTTGATATGACAAAAGAATCAGGTGTTCAAATTATTGAAAACATCGATTCCGATGACATTCGTCAACTATTCACAAAAGGTAGTATAGATGAAAATGGAATATTAACCGAACATAAGGCATCAAATGGATACTATATATTAAAAAATGGCAGCTCGTCATCATTAGCTGTATACAACCAACATTTGGATCAAATCGAACGTATAGAAAAAGAGTTCGTATATGGTATAAAACCAAAAAATGCTGAACAAGCATTTGCCTTACACGCCCTATTGAATGACTCCGTAAAGTTAGTTGCCCTTCAAGGTGTAGCCGGAACAGGAAAAACACTACTCGCATTAGCTTCAGCTTTAAGCGTAGCAAAAAAATACGATCAAATAATCCTTGCTCGTCCTATCGTTCCACTTTCTAATAAAGAAATAGGCTTTCTACCAGGTGATGCCAATGATAAAATTGGTCCTTACATGGAACCACTTTGGGATAATTTAAAGTTCATCAAATCGCAATTTGGAGAAAACGAACGCAAATACAAGTCAATTGTAGAGATGCAAGAAAATGGAAAGATTATCATTTCTCCCCTTGCCTTTATTCGCGGAAGAAGCTTATCGAATATTATTTTCATTGTTGATGAAGCTCAGAATTTAACTCCACATGAAATAAAAACAATAATTACAAGAGCTGGAGAGAATACAAAAATAATATTCACGGGTGACATTAATCAAATTGACACTCCGTATTTAGATGAGAACAGTAATGGGCTTGCATATCTCGTAGATCGACTAAAAGGACAACAGCTATTTGCACATGTCAAATTAGAAAAGGGAGAGCGTTCAGAACTGGCTAATCTTGCGAATGATTTGCTTTAAACACTATTTACAAATTTCAAATACGCCTTCGAGAGTGTTGTAGACAGGACGAATGTTTGCACGATACATCTTGTCATTTGAAACTTGGACACCTTTTGTTAGCATATCGGCCATTTCACCAAATACAACTCTCATTGTAAGAACAGGCACCTTGGGCAACCATATCCTATTGCCAGTAGCTTTTGCTAGCAACTTAATAAAATCAGTATTTCGTGTACACGAAGTTACTGCATTCAATGGGCCCTCTAACTCCAGGTCTATTACAGATAAAAATACACTTACCAAATCATCAATATAAATCCAAGGCATCCATTGATTTCCAGATCCAATGGGAGAGGCCAATCCCTTCTTAACAATTTTCATCAACTTAGGAAGTGCTCCACCATCACCACTTAAAACAATCGAAATGCGCATAATAGAAACTTTACAGATCGATTCAAATTGCCTTGCAGACTCTTCCCATTTCATTACCAATTGCGATAAATAGTCCGTACCAAATTCATCCTCTTCGGAATAGGGTCGATCCATTTCCTCATAACCGTAACATGTAATACCAGAAGCAGAAATATAGTGCTTCAATGCTCGCATCTTATCACTATGCTTAAACAAAAAATTAGTAGTTCCAATTCGTGATGACTCTAAAATTCTCTTTCGTTTTTTCGTCCAACGGCCATCCGCAATGCCAGCTCCACAGAGATTTATTAAAACTTCTATAGATTCAATTCGTTTTACATCAATTTCATTTCGTTCAGGATCCCATAAAATGTGATTTTTCGCTTTTGGATTACGGGTAAGAATAAATACCTCATACCCTGCATTTCTCAATCTCATTTCAAGTAAGGAACCAATCAGTCCAGTTCCTCCAGCAATTAACACCTTTCCTCTCATCATTACATAAAAATAACCATGTATTTCTATACTGCCCTAATGAACAACAATTTTATATTTATCTAATCATAATCGAAGAATAACCTTCCATTAATCCATTCAGAATCGAGAGTAGCATTTACTTTTTTATAGAATTCTATTGCTGGTTCATTCCAATCCAACACTTGCCAATCCATTCGACGGAACTTTCGTTTCTTGCAAATAGCAACTACTTGGTCAAAAAGCAATTTTCCTGCATTTTGACCGCGTTTCTCTGGAACAACATACAAATCTTCCAAATACAAACAAGGTCCCCTCCAGGTGGAATAAGAAGTATAATATAACGCGAATCCGATAATTGATTCATCCTCTTCTAGGACAATCGCTTCACAAAGCTTTGATTCAAATAAATCCTTTGCAAGCGATTCTGGATTATTTTTTACCTCCTCTGATGCCTTTTCATATGCAGCTAATCCGTGAATTAACTTCATGATCACATACTCATCCCCTGGCTTTGCCTCTCTTACTCTCATTACTGCACTCCTGCGAGGTTGAATCGAATACGTATTCCTGTATTCAAACTTCCTGTAGGGTAAGATGTTGCAATCTTCGGTGTATTCAACGTTTGATCGTAATAAAACTGAATCACCAAGTTTTTATTTAAACTATAATCAGCAGATGATTTAATTGCTATTACTTTTTGACCAGCAGTAGCTTGATTACTTGGAGCATTTTCATCATCACCCACCTTTCTAATAACAGTAAGGTTATCACGGAATGAAATATCAACACGTAGATTAACCGGGCTCTCCAGCTTCTGCTTACCGACCTTAACTTTCACTTTAGCAAAGCGGTACCCTGTACCAACTACCCACTCATTTCCTAAAATCTCTGTAATTTGATTGTTATTCAAAGAAAGTGTTGAGTTTCGATCCTTTTTATATTCAAACTTCGTAATCAAACCTTGCCCATTAACCAACCACGTAGCATCCAATCCAATCAAAGGAGAAAAACGTTCAGAAACAACGACGTTTTGAACTTGATTTGCAGCCAAGAAATTTCCATTTAAATCTGGTGTTATTGCATGACCATTAGCATCAAATTCAGCGTTCAAGTTAGTTTGCATTCCTGAAACCGTAATTGACGAACTATATGCATGTCGAATCACGAAATTCTTCACCCTCTTTTTCATGAACGGAAACTTCTTAAGGCCATTATAGTTCATTGACCAGTTTGGTAAAGGTAAATTACGTACTGGATTTATATTCTTCTCATTAATTCCACGATTTGTATAGGTCGTAAGGAACGATCCAACAAGTACTTCTTGTTGTGAACCTCCATACCCTTCAGCGTAACCGGAAGACAACAAGGATGAGTTATTATTATTCGCACCAAGCAATTGAGAAGTTTCCGTCCTATTTGTTAAGAAATCATCAAACACCGCTGATTCATATGACTTTCCAATCAATGCAAATGCCGATCCAATCGACACATTCGAGTATGAAAGCGTTGCGATATCAATACGACTTTGACTCTCGTATTGGCCAGTCGGATTACCTGTTATTGGATCAATTGGTCCAGACAAACTATTCCAACGGTAAAATTCACTTGAATTATTTCCATACGTTCGATTTGCTGTTAATTCGATTGATAAGTCCTTAATCGGTTGTAGACTTGCTCTTAAATTCAAATTTTGCGTATGTGTATTCGTATACTGTTGATTGATATTCTCATTTTGAACTAACCAACCTTCCGACTCTATACGTGTCGCGGCATTATATCCTGTTTCCTGTCCCCAAACATTATAACGTTGCTGACCGAATATAAATCCACTCATTCCTGAACTGAACTGCGGATTAAATCCAAGTACTCCAACATCCTGATTATATCCTGGAAGTAATGTTCCATCAGTAATTGCATAAGTTCCAGAAACATTTCTCACCGACATTAATAATCGAGCACCAAAACCAGCAATTGGATGTACCTTGCCACCGCGCTTCTTCTCCTTCTCTTTCTTTTTCTTTTCCTTATCCGCAGCCTTCTTCTCCTTCTCTGTCATTTCAGACCTTGGCTTAGCATCTTTGGGTTTTTCGTTTTTCCCTCCGCGCTTTGCTCCATCCTTGTCAGTCGCACTCGCTCGTCCACGTGGATTTCTTCCATTATTATTTACCTTCTTAAAGAAAGGCACTTTGTTATATAGAGATGTAAAATTAAGCTGAGTAGCGAAATTTACATTTCTACTATTTTGAATAATGTTTCCATAATCTTCTTGTTGAGCCAATGGACCGCGTTGCCAATTATAAGAACCCTTCCATGTAACATTAGCACTTACCCAATCAGTTACAGGGATTTTTTCAAACGGAAGGCTATATTTAATCGTATAGTTATGACTATAATCCATTGCCGTTCCTAATGTTCTCAATTGTTGTCCAACAGTATCTTTGAAGGCATTATAAAGGACATCATCTCCACGTCGATCCACCTGTCCATCTCTTTCCGTAAAAATCGATTGATTCGTTGCATTAAACGTCAATTTCAGTTTCTTAGTAAGATCATACGCAATACCGTACTTTCTATTCCAATTAAATCGCTTAACGTAAACTGGTCTAAATTCATAATCAGGAACCAAATTATTCCTAATCTGACGTTCATTATACATACGAATCAAATCGTTAGAGAATGAAATATTCTTTGGAGCTAAATAAAAGTTCGCATCCCTTATCAGGGCAAACCACTTCGATTTTTTCAAGAATTTAGATTTCCTAAACGGAGTGATTGGCTTTGATCCAAACGAATAGTTATAATTTAATCCAGAAGTCCATGTCTTAGTACGATCATAATTCGTGTTAAAATCGCGCATTAAACTTTCGGAATATGCATAACTCGTAGACCAATTAGAAATTCTCCAGAAATGGTTTTTCGCACCTGCTTTTAATTCTTTACGAACATTTGTGAAATTATATGATTTACGTTCCGTAAAATCTTGTCCAAGTCTTGCTCGTTCTTTTCTTGTTGCGACATCATAATCCTTCAATTTAATATCTGGATTAAAGGGATCATACTCAGGGTTTATAATTCCCAATGAATACCCATAAAAGAACGGTAGGGAAACACGTGAACGCCTTCCGAAGAATTGACCTAGTTGAACACTTGCATTCATATCAAATCCAATCTGTTCATTACGCTGTCTTTCTTGTACTCTACTATCTACAGCACCCCAATTAATCCCGGAATAATTCCCTGACATATTTACACTAGCAAAATCTGCAAATTGCATTTGCATTTGAGCCACTGCCGCTGAACCTCCTTCACTAACAAAATCAGATAATCGAAGTTCGTTAATCCAGATTTGCGCACATTTTGCCAATCCATCGTCAGCCCAAGGATTACCAGAATTATCTTTAGGGTTTCGAACCCCAACCATGATTGTTTTCAATCCTTGCAGGTTAGGACTCCCCTTTACCTTAAGACGTCGTGTTGTATTCGCAGGATCTACAATTTCATATTCCGTAATATATGATACTGAACCTGTTCCAGATTCTATAAGTGCGTTTCTTGCCTTTTTCAAATCCAGTAGATCATCGAAAACAATTTCAACATTGTTAGCCTCTGGCCAAATATCAGTATCAACACTAGCTCCCCAATCTGTCACTTTTAATGGAAGTTCATATTCATAATAGTTGTCTGTAAAATCAGTCCCCAACCGAACAAATAACGTTAAATCATCATCATTCAAAGGCTTAGATTTCATCACTTCCTCCGCGTGAACAAACATTTTCAATTTCTTATAAGTACGAACATCAAATTGTACATTTCTATAAGCCGCACGAGCATCACCATCTTGAAGATCACAAACTTCCAATGTTAATGCTTGTTCATTCAACTGTCGTTGGTATGTTTGTGAAGGGTCTACCTCACGAACAATTTCTGGTGGCTCTACATAAGGAATGGGGCTACGCTCACTATTTTCCTCGATATTTACCGCACCAATATTAAATGTTGTTAGGTTCGGATCAACGGTTACACCATCTCCTGGCTCTGTCAGATCTTCTAAATATCTTCTCCATTCCCCTCGAATAAGTTCTAAACGAGCAAAACGAACCACAACTTCTTCATCAAATCCTTTCAAGAACATCCGCATAAAACGAATTGTTCTAAAGTCCTGAATTCCATTTACTCGTTTTTCAAATTCCGCAATTGGAACTTTAAATTGATACCAACGTTCCGTCTTTGTACCGTTTGTATAATCTTGCACATTAGTAATGAAATTTTGTCCCTCCTGAAGTTCTCCTTTTCGCAGACTCACACGATATTGGAAATAACTTTCTGTTTCGTCAAGTGTATTATTATTATTGAACTCTTCAATATCCGGTAGATTCGTTCCTTGAGTTGGATATCCATCAACATTTGCTGTATCCGACATTTCAACAGTTGGAGAATTTCCCTCCATACCATTATATTTCTTATATCGTTCCAAAACAGTTAACTCATCTCTATCATAAATATCATCACGATAATAATTATAATCATCAGTGGATGGGTCAGCAATCATTCTAGATTTCGCAGTAGCATCCAATGTTGGATTGTTTTGAACCCAATTAACATAATCAGAATAGAACAGACGTTCATCTGCATTTCCCCAACCGTCAATTCCGACATCTTGATTTACACGCGCATTAGGATCATTATCAAAAGCGTTTACCGTTTGCTGCAATGTTGAAACTCTTGCCCAAGGTGTTTCGTCAACAGGATCATCAACTCCAGCTCCAAATGGAGGAAGTCCATTTTCAAAACTTCTCCTTGAATCAGGAAGAATATCTTCTGACAAATTTCCTAAGTTAAAATATAAGTCACCTCCACTATGCTGTGAATTTGGATTTTCATCCTCAGCGTCTTGATTGAATGGATCCAACATCCAGAATTGAATAAATTCAATATTCGTTTGTTCAAAGTCATTCGTACTTAGCGCTCGCATTATTCCTCCC
The DNA here is from genome assembly GCA_022448165.1 of Crocinitomicaceae bacterium. Lineage (GTDB taxonomy): Bacteria > Bacteroidota > Bacteroidia > Flavobacteriales_D > Crocinitomicaceae > UBA4466. Next base: position 12,203 of record JAKVAS010000026.1, read on the forward strand.
CAACGATTCTCTGGATCAGTAAATGTCCCATCTGAATTTACCGTATTCGTCGTATCATAATTATACATACCTCTCTCCTTAGGGTAGTATGCCAAATCCAATACTGGAATATTCGGTAATGCACCATAAGCCTGCTGCTGGAAAGGGAAGATATCTGTTTGATTAACAATTCGAATTCTACTGTCTTCCAGTTGTTCAGGATTATTCACCATATGATCTGGTGTTAAACTATTGCTTTGAAAAAACAATGGATCAACCACATACCAAGCAGTTTTTGCACGCTTATATCCAGCTGAAAGGTCCAAATTAGATGCCTCTGGGAACAAATCGGGTTGTCCTTTTGGAACCGAAGCCAAACGCCACGCAGTAAACGATCGTAAATCAATCGCACTTTGAGCACCTTCAAAGTCATCAATATATGATATTCCTTCTTTTGAAATCGCCTTAGGAGTCCCAGGTATTAAATGGGCAAACTCACCTGTAAAAGAAAGTGATGACTTCTCTTTTGTAGAAATAACAGGAAGGGCATCCACTAACTTCGTAAATAAAGGAACTTCCGTTCTATATGCTAAATCTATTCCTAGTACATTGTTCTTATAAGGTTCGCTTCCAAAATCTACTTTTTGAGTAACTGGACGCTCCATCATCCTCATCCATGTTGCGCCAATATTAAACTCATCACTAAATCGATGGGCGACTCGAGATCCTATTAATGATTTTGCCTGAAAACCGAAAACCGAATTACTTTCAATAGAGATTTTAATTGGCGTGTTTGCATTTAAATATGCTTCATTTAAAATCTTTACACGTCCCAAGTTGTAATCTACGGTATAATCCGAACCTTCCTGCAACTTAATGCCTCCGGCTGTAACCGATACGGCACCTTCAGGAACATTCAATGCATTCAATGGAATATCTGAACTAATTGAAGATTGATACTCCCCTTTGAAACTAAATCTATTCTTACTTGGAATTTGCTGTGCCGCTGTTTTTGTAGAATCATATAATTCCGTATATGCTAGTCGATCAATTGTTACTTGTGGTACATTTTCCGCTGCAAGTTTATTTGCTAATGTTTGACCAAAAGGTTCAACCGTAGAGAAATAAATCCTTCCATTACGAACATTAATTGTTCCTGCATTCTCAGCTCTACTTCCATTAAATGTAATTGGCACAAAGTCAAGAACACCATCTGAAAATGGTTGATAATTGACGTTCAATTTATCCATTTCTAATAACGTTACCAACTGAAGATCATCTACGCCATCAAGTGGAAAAAACGGAACCAATACAGACGTCTCAGGATTATTGTATAATATATCCATTCGGAAACCCTGTTGATCCACTTGGTATGCACCAATAGAATAGACATTTTTCATCATTAATTTCCAAACCTTATTCTTTGGATTAGTAATGGTTGGCTTCAATAATTTAAGAAGTAACGCTTCTTGTCCAACAATTCCATCGGTCGAAAATTCACCTACTTGATAAGTTTCTCCTCGTTGCGTATACTCATATGCGACAGCCAATACTTCATCATTATTCAAAGGCATATTCAGGGATATGAACCCCAATTGTGCATTATAAGTAAATTCACTTTCATTCAGCTTACGTGCATTTTCAACTTTTTCATAATGTTTCGCTTGTTGAAATGGCCCTGGTGCCACAACTTGGGAAGCCAAGGTGTTAGAAGCGTTATTAAAACTTCTAACTTGGGGATTAGTACTAGCCCAACTATATAGACCATTTGCATTATTGTCCGGCAAGTCTCCGTTTACTTGTCCTGTCGTATATGCTCCAGGATCACCTTCACAATTTTCTGGTTTTGCTTCTCCTAAATCCGAAAATGCGATTATATTCCTTGTGTTTTCCGTTTCATTTGTTCGGTTCATTACCCATACTTCAATTCTGGATAAATTGATTGTTGTATTAGCAATCGGTAAAGTCGACATTCCGACATCATAATTATCATGATGATACATGTTCAAGAAATAATGACGATTTTGCTCGTAATTATCTGCTGTTAGTTCAAACTCTTGCGTTTGTGATTTACCTGTAATATTAATTTCTTGACGTCTGCCCTTTGAAGATGCAGCAATTAAATCAACGGAAGTACGACCAAACTTCAACTGAGTATACGCTCCAAACAACGTTTGAGATCCTTGAATAAGTGAAGTAGGCAATTCCAGCGCAACATTACCCAATGCAATTTTCTGCATAATTTGATCTTCATCACCAACATATTCTAACTTTTGTTGATTATCAAAATCAAATGCCGCCTGCGTATTATACTGCGTCCCGATTTTTAACTTTGTACCAATCTGACCAACTAAATCAAGATTTATTTGTTGTTGAAAATCAAATCGTGTATTTCTACGTTGGTTTACGGGCAAGATTGGATTATCATATCTCGATGAATTCACTCCGAAAGAAATTTCAACGCTACCCGCTGGACGGATAACAATTTCATCTGAACCAAAGAAATTTTCAAAAACCTTACTCCCCACTTTTATTGGTAATTCAAACGGTTGACTTTCTTCCGTTTGTTCATCGATTTTATCTTGCCAATTCTCTGCTAGTGCTTTTTGTCTTTCATATTCAATATACTCTTCTAAAGTCATCATTGAAGGGTTTCGGAAATTCAATTCCGACGTTCCAATGGTTTCTTTAAACACATATGTCCCGGTTTCAGGGTCATACACAATCGTCTGTTCCACTGAAGATGGATCACCTAGATCAAAGCTCTGACTTCCAGATTGAGTAGGATCAATGTTATTTTCAACGGGAAAAGGAAGTTCAACTCCATTTGTATCCACCGATTGCCCCAAAGCATATCCAGTGCACAAACACAAAAGTAGCATGACAGCCGTCCATTTCATATGTAGTAATTTCGTCTTTATCAATGTTAAAGTATTTTCAACGCTTCTTTAATCAACTGCTCCACTGACTCTTCGCCAGATCCAATTTTATCCAATGTCTTCTCGACAGACTTTTTATCAAAGCCTAGAGAAACCAATGCTGTTAACGCATCAAATCTATTAGTATTGTTTGCAACGATCATATTTTCAGGAGAAAAGGCCATTTTTAACATTTTATCCTTTAGATCTACGATTACACGTTGCGCAGTTTTCGCTCCAATACCTTTAATACTTTGTATCGTTTTCACATCCTCAGCTTGAATTGCCCCAGCAATTTCTTCTGGAACCAATGAAGAAAGCATGATCATCGCAGTATTCGGACCAATTCCAGACACAGAAACAAGATGATTAAACATTTCACGTTCAATAGGCTCTGCGAATCCATACAACAATTGCGCATCTTCTCGAACAACAAATTTAGTATACACTTTCACTTGTTCATCCGAACTAATTTTACTGAAGGTATTCAATGAAATCTTCACACTATAACCTACACCGCCGCAATCAATGATCAATTCAGTAGGATTCTTTTCAATTAACCGCCCATTCAGTTGTGCAATCATGCCTATTTATTTTGCGCGTCTACAACCGCTATTTTCACCATATTGATAATCTCACGAACAGATGATCCCATTTGTAACACATGAATTGACTTTTTCAATCCAACCAAAACAGGACCAATAGCGTCTCCATCTGTCATCTCTTGCAACAGCTTGTATGCAATATTACCCGATGAAAGATTAGGAAAAATCAAAGTATTCACTCTCTTATTAGACAACGTTGAGAATGCAAACTTCTCATTCATCAATTCGTTATTCAGCGCAAAGTTTGCTTGAACCTCACCGTCTACAATAAGATTAGGGTCCTTCTCTCGTAGAATTTCAGCTGCCTTCCCCATCTTTCGTGCATCTTCACCGGTAGAAGATCCAAAGTTCGAATAGCTCAACAATGCCACTCTCGGAGTTACCTTAAATTTTCGAATAGTCTTCGCTACGTTTGATGTGATTTCAGCAATATCTTCCGCTGACGGATCAAAATTTAATGTTGTATCCGCAAGAAACATTGGTCCACGTTTCGTATCTAAAATGTACATCCCGGCCACTTTCGTCATATCTTTCTGCAAACCAACGGTTTGTATTGCTGGACGAACCACATCACGATAATTACGGCTAATTCCTGTAATCATCGCATCTGCCTCTCCCATTTCAACCATCATAGCGCCAAAATGATTACGCTCACGCATAATTTGAATTGCTTCAAATTCAGTAACTCCTTTACGCATACGTTTTTCGAAAAACTTCAACCCATATTCTCTTCTTCGGTCTTTTTCCGAATCTGCTTTTGGGTCAATAATTTCAACTTCATGAAACTCGAGACTATACTCTTCAATCAGTCCTTTAATTACATTTGTTTTCCCGAGCAATATAGGGTGAGCGACCCCTTCTTCACTTGCAGTTTGAGCCGCCTTTAATATTTTGATATTGTCTGCCTCTGCAAAAACAACACGTTTAGGAGATCTCTGCGCCTTTTCCGTAATATTTCGAATCAATTTATTTTCTAATCCAAGGCGCTTTTTTAATTCCGTCTCGTATTTTTCAAAATCTTTAATTGGATTTTTTGCTACTCCTGAATCCATTGCAGCTTTAGCAACAGCAGGGGCAACGTGATAAATCAATCTTGGATCCAATGGTTTTGGAATAATTTGCTCACGGCCAAAAGAGATATTCTTCTCTCCATACGCTTCAATCACTTCTTCCGGAATACTCTCTTTCGCGAGATCAGCAATAGCCTTTACCGCAGCCAACTTCATCTCTTCATTGATCCCTGTAGCACGAACATCCATTGCTCCACGGAAGATAAAAGGAAACCCAAGTACATTATTAACCTGATTAGGATGATCAGATCTTCCAGTTGCCATTATTATATCTTTCCTTACAGAAGTTGCTTCTTTATATGGAATCTCTGGTTCAGGATTAGCCAAAGCGAATACTATTGGATCTTTGGCCATGGCTTTAATCATGTCTTTAGATACCAAACCAGCACGTGATAATCCTAAAAAGACATCTGCCTTTTTAAAAGCTTCCTCAAATGGTACATCTTTTTTATGTTTCGCAAAGTACTCCTTGTTTGAATCAAGATTATCTCTCCCTTGATAAATAAGACCTTTGGAATCGAACATATAGATGTTCTCCAATTTGGCACCCAACCGATGGTACAACTTGGCACATGAAAGTGCTGAAGCGCCTGCTCCAGAAACAACAATCTTTACCTTTTCAATTTTCTTCTTAGCTATCTCTAACGCATTCAACAAAGCGGCAGCAGAAATAATAGCTGTACCGTGCTGATCATCGTGCATAATGGGAATATCGAGTTCCTCTTTTAATCGACGTTCAATTTCAAAAGCTTCTGGGGCCTTAATATCCTCTAGGTTAATACCTCCAAAGGTTGGAGCTATCGCTTTAACCGTTTGAATAAAAAGTTCTGGGTCACTTGCATCTACTTCAATATCGAAAACATCGATATCAGCGAAAATTTTAAACAACAAACCTTTCCCTTCCATTACAGGTTTGGAGGCTTCCGGGCCAATATCTCCCAATCCGAGGACTGCTGTTCCATTTGAAATAACTGCAACTAGATTTCCCTTACTTGTATATTTATAAACATCTTCTTTGTCCTCGGCAATACGAAGACAAGGTTCTGCAACTCCAGGAGAATATGCTAATGACAAGTCTCTCTGTGATGCGTATGGTTTTGTTGGTATAACTTCGATCTTTCCAGGTTTGCCTGAAGAATGATAATCGAGTGCGTCTTGTTTTTTAATTTTTGCCATATATGGTCTTTTGAAGCCGATAAAGATACGAAAATGCACCAAACCAAAGACTTCTAAATTAAAAAGGAAATCAACCCACAAAAAATGAAAATGGATGATATAATTAGAGATGCTGAATATTAGAGGAATGCGTACACTTGTTTAACCCTGACAGTTCGCACAATCACAATATGATAGCTCAGTAAAAATTAACGTAAACAAAAAAAACCGCTAACCTCATAAACGAGATTAACGGCTAAATCAATTCATAATAACCCAACTATCACTCTTTAATAACGCGCATAGTTGTATTTAGTCCAGTCAACTTATCAGTAATTTCAATAAAGTATAATCCATTAGAAAATTTACTTAAGTCAAGATGATTTGCCAATTGCCCTTCCATCAAGAGCTCACCAGCAGTATTTCTAATGTTAAATTTATACTCACTCGAGATATTGATAATATTAATCATTCCTGTTGTTGGATTTGGATACACTTCAATAGACTCCAAGTTTTGCTCAAAAACAGACGAAATATCACATAAACTAACATATGGGTTCAATTCAATTGGTCCCTGATCAGTTAACGGCAGAGAAGACAAACCTGAATAGTCAGTCCCATACTTTAATGCCCTAAAGCATCCATTAAACAGAAGTGTCGGGGTTCCTGGTATAGCCTCCTCCTGTTCCAGAATAGAATCCTGAACAACAGGACATACATAATCCCAGACAACACTATCAGAGGAGTCAATCTCGAAAAAGTGACCTTGATTACCTTCATCAATAATAATATTCCCATTTGGCATTTGGCTCGCACTAGAAATAATCTTACTGTAAAAATCTGTTTCTACAGGTGCTGCATAACGATAATGTACCCCCGCAGGCAAGAAAGTCCCATCTCCAGCAACTTCATAACTTCCATCACCTAAAATCGAAGGTTCCAAAATATCCACAGTAGAATATTCCACCGGGGTTCGTCCTCTACCATTATTAAATACAATAATTTTATTTTCATCCGGGTATCCCTCCGGAATCCAATGCGGGTCATGTTGAAAGAACATCTGTTGAGTAGTTGAATCTCCGATTCCGTAAGCTTGAGGGTTACCCCATCTCCAAAGAATATCCCCACCTCTACCAGAGTTTCCACCAGTATGACTTGCAGATTCTGCAGTTGTCGTAGAGTGATCAATTATGTATATCTCATTAAAGAAAGGGCTTGACAACATAATCTGATCCAATGTTTCATTATAAGCAATTGAATTAAAATGCTGCCAATCTGGATTAGATCCATTCGAAGTATAATTCAAATCAATCAACTCAGGGTGCTCACTTACAACACCATAATTTGGCTTGGTTGAATCATAATCCTGAATTAAGTGATCCCAAGAACGCCATTCCCAATCTACCGCATCTGTTACTGGATTATACTCCATTAAATACTCTGGCCACAATCCACTACCTCCAACCAATGAAGTATCTCTTCCTTGATCAATGGCTTCTTGTTTTGTTCTCACCTCCCATACAATAATCAATAAATTACCATTAGGCAAAGGCTCAAAATCGTGATGATTACGCAATGAATCATTCGAAAGATTCAATGACCAAGCCAATTGTTGATCTGGTTGAATTGCTTCAATTCTTCCCGCGGCTCCACCAGCAGAAATCGGTGAGCCATTAGCAAAATCACACATTCTCAACAACGTCCCATCCTCTAACAGCTGCACTGTTCCACCAGCAGCGTACTGGCTACTCCATGTATACTGTAGATTTCCACAATTATCAATTAGATAACTCGTTGTTGAAAATTTTGGGCCAAACAAAGTATATCCAGGATATACATTCGGTGTTGTCGAAAACAATCCAACGGTTTGTTGAGAAAACGATGTTACAGCAACAAAAAGTAACACAAAAGTAAAAACTGCTTTTTTCATATTATCTAAATTAAAGAGAACAAATACAAAAAGAGTCCAACGCAATGCATTGGACCCTCCTTAAAATTATCTCAAATCACTAATTACTTAGCAACATTGATTTTTACAATTTGAACCTGTCCGTTAACTGTAACCTGTGCAAAGTAAACTCCACTTGTTTGGTTAGAAAGATCTACAGCAGTTGAATAAGATCCAGCAGCTAATTGATCCGTATTTGAAACAAACACTTCTTGTCCAAGAACATTTTTCACAGAAATTGCAACATCAGCAGCAACTTCAAGATCAATGATCAAGTTAGATAATCCAGAAGTAGGATTTGGAGCAGCAATAACATTGAAGTTGTTAACTTCCACTTCGTTGATTGATGCTAAAGGCTCACCACCAGCATTCAAAATCTCACCAGTAGAACCATTAACCAACATACCTACAGCATGAACATTTGCCATATCCCAAGCAGCATCTTGAGGAATAGTATACTCATATGTCAAGTAATCTCCTGCACTAATACTTGCTGGAAGAGATCCTGCAACACCGTTAATCTCATTTCCACCTAAGGCACGAGCAGTGTGATCATGGTAGTAAGGCGTTACTGTAGAACCACCACCAACGAAATCGAAGTTAGCCATAGATCCTGTGTTCGGCATAGCCATTGGACCAGCACCACCATCATTGTAGTAGTTAGCCTGACCAGCACCCGCAACATTGTCCTCAGTAAGAACAGCTGCTAAACGGTAATCTCCTGAAAGACCACCAACAAAATCCGCTTGTACAGTAACCGTAACATTTGTACCATCATAAGAATAATCAACTCCAACAGCAGCAGGAGCAACCATAGATACACGTTGCGCATGCATAGTTGCGAAATCAGCAGGGTTTCCAGAAACCATACGGTCAACACCACCACCTGGGTAACCACCTGGTATGTATGTTCCAATATTTCCGTCGTAAGCAGCAACTGTCATTCCGTCACCATTATGAACTGCGATTCCAATAAAGTCATCTGGATTGGAAAGCTCCATTTCAGCTAAAGCTACTCCTCCACGAGGACACCATCCACACCATTCTCCAGTTTTCTCTTCACCAACAGTAACTTTGTTAGGAACAGAAGAAACCGCTGAGATTGTAGTATTAATTACATCATTTGCGTTATCAGCATCTCCTGCAACGATTACTGTAACAGCAAGGTTGTAAGTATTACCAGCAACAGCATTTAATGGAATTGCATGAGAAAAGTTCTCAGAATCACCATAGTTCAATGGAGTACCGGCAGTAATCACATCAGACTGTGCTCCAGAACCATCATCCCAAGTTACTTCGTAAGAAGAAACCACTCCAGAACCTAAGTTCGTAACAGTACCTTCAATCGTAACATTTCCAGCAACAACAGTTGGAACGTTTGTAACTGCAGTCATCTCCATATCAACGGCAGCGATCGCGATCATCTCGATATCATCAAGAGCAAGACCAGATCCCCAATCACCGTTATCATCATATGTCCATACAAAGTTCACTGTTTGACCCGCATAACCAGCTAATGAGAAAGAAGCTGTTGCCCAATCGTGATCAGACGTACTTCCCACACGAGTTGTTGCTAAAAGACCAAGGTCAGTAACTGTAGTTCCACCATCAGTTGAAATACCAAAGTTCGCGAACTCACCATAGTACATCCCAAGAGAGTATTCGAATTGAATTAAATCCGCTCCAGTTGCAGGAATTGCAACTGCTTCAGAAATTAATTTCTCATTTGATTTATCACAATTACACACATCATCATTGGTTCCAATATACTGTGTGTGTGCAGGTACCACAAAGTACTGACTAGATATATCAGAAGTAGTTGCATAACCGCCATCTGTTGCAGCAGTTACTTGAGTCCATCCTGTTGGAAGACCCGGTGCCGTAACTCCTTCGAAATCTTCAATCATTTGGGACATCCCAACTGAAGAAACTAGAAGCGTAGACGCTAGTAGAAATTTTTTCATAGCTTTTAATTTGATTAAAATTAAGATTTGTTTAAGATTTGATTTCCAAATATATCATATTCTGTATCACGACGCAAGAATTACTATAGACAATCTCAATCGTGAATTTTAATCTTTCAAAATATTCAACACCGACATACCATTCGCTTAGCTGTAAAACTTAGGTATATGGTGACATCAACATTACATAATGATAATTGTGTACCGACTTTTGAACTAAAGTCAACAGATCAAAAATCTTAACAAATAAAAACACTACTAGGGACTATTAACTAGAACTCACGATTAAATTATTCTCCAAAGTAAACTTCAAGCCAACAAGATATTACTTAGATTATCAATTATTTTGAATAATACAAATGCATTACCTGAATCTTTCAATCCAAAAAAAATATATTCAGCCCCATAATCTAGAAAGGAAGGAACATCCGTTCCTTCCTCGTTTAACAAACTAGCTTCGTAAACTATATAACCAGCGCGTTCAAAACTCCTATTCAATTAAAAATTCAAAATATGTAACCAACTTTATAAAGGAAAGACTAATCTATAAAACAAAAAAAAGGCTGTCAATAAAGACAGCCTCTTTCGAACAAAATTGTGTTCAAATTATTTAATAACTACATTCTGTGTATAAACACCAGCAGTTGAAGAAATTACTACGATGTAACTTCCTTCTGCAATGTCAGCAACATTGAAAGCAACATTTTTAACTCCTGAAAAACCGTCAACTCCTTCTGTAGCAACTACACGACCAGAAAGGTCCTTAATAGAAACTGTATAATTAACATCAGAAGCTTCAAACGAAACATTCAATAAATCTACAGCAGGATTAGGAAAAATATTTACATCCGCAATTGTAGACTCATCAATAGAAGCTGCATCGTTAGATCCTGTTGCTGCCTCAATAGCTACATAAGTAAATACACCTCCAGAAATAAACGCTACTCCAGCCTCATTTTTGATCGCGAAACTTCCAGCACCATATCCAGCATCCATACCGTCTCCGTACGAATCATCAACAATCATTGTATAACATTCGTTGTTATTCAACGTAACATTAACCACAGGTTGAACTGTAACATCATTAGTTGAAAGATCTTGATAAGGACCACCTGACTGAACCACAGTACCAGAACCATCAATCAACTCCCAAGTAGTTTCAGAACCGTAACGGTCAGTAACAATCTCAATCGTTGCATCTAAAGTACCAGAAACAGCATTAGAAACATTAATTGAAATATCCCCTTCTGCTAAAGTAGAATTTACAGGAGCGTTTCCATTAACATCTAAAATTTCTGCAGTATACGTTGAAGCTACATTGAAAGTAGTAGAAGCAAACGTATGAGTTCCCTCAGCCAACGAAGCAACCGATCCAGAGAAAGCCTCTGTAACAACCACCGTTCCATTTTCTTTCAATGCAATATCAGCAGACGTAATAGTATTGTTACCGAAGTTCTTAAAAGAAACCTCAATGGAACCATCTGGGCTACATGAAACAAATCCTGCATCATTCATTGAAACGTGATCAGCAACACCTGTTAATGCAGTACCACAAGAACCAATACCTGCAACTAAATCTTGCAATGAAGATTGTCCTTGCTCATATACAGTTCCACCACCAGCACCATCTGGACAAATTCTATAAATTGTTGGGTAATAACCAATTTGATAAAGTGTTGAAAGTGAAGCATCATCAATAATTGGATAAGGAGTACCAGTAACCCAATCTCCAATAGTTGCAGCTCCTGTACCATTTAGATCGTCAATTGTTGTTGATCCATCTCCTTCAACAAAGAGAACAACAACCTCGTCAGATCCACCCGGGCCATAAGCATTGTGTAAATCACTTAAAATATGAGAATTGTGATATCCCCAACAAGGTCCACACCAAGTAGCTGAAATATCCATAATCACAGTCTTTCCAGCAGCTAGATACGTGCTTAACGTATGTGAATTCCCATTAATGTCATTTACTGTAAAGTCTGGCGCAACACTCCCGTCAGCCAATTGAGCACTAATAGTGAAAAAATTAGCAACGACTGCTAAGCTTAATAAAATTTTTTTCATAGTCTTTTTTTTCTTGATTAATTTAAAGGTTTGGCTTCCAAAAGTATAACATCCTTAACCACAAGACAACAATCAACCCAACAATTCAACCTCAATAATTCAAACCATTATTGTAATGCTAACACCTACAATATTAAAAGCCATAACCCCCCTATAAACAAAAGGTGACAGAACTTTTTAGTCCGAAAAAAACTTCTATTTTCGTTAATAAATGTTCACAATTAATGAAACCATCAAAAAAGAAAAAAATAGTACTATTCTCAGGAGCTGGAATAAGTGCAGAAAGTGGTATTCAAACTTTTCGAGACAGCAATGGACTATGGGAGCAACATAAATTAGAAGATGTTGCCACACCAGAAGCATGGAAAAAAGACCCGGATCTCGTTACACGCTTTTACAATGAACGACGAAAACAAATCATGGAAGTAATGCCAAATTCTGCCCATGAAGCAATTTCAAAATTAGAGGAATCCTTAGATGTTTCAATTATTACACAAAACATAGATGATTTACATGAACGTGCCGGCAGCACCAACATAATACACCTACATGGCAACATTCGCTATTCGAAAAGTAGCGGACCAGATCAAGAATCACAATATTATCCAATTGATGGTTGGCAACTCACCGAGTCAGACAAGTGTCCAAGGGGATATCGATTACGACCCCATGTAGTTTGGTTTGGAGAAGATGTTCCTGCCTACGAAACCGCTGCCATTGAAATTTCTTCCGCTGACATTCTAATTGTAGTTGGAACTTCATTACAAGTACATCCAGCAGCTGGACTAATCAACTTTGCCTCTACAAATGCCCAAAAATTCATTGTAGACCCAAACGCAGACCAATTAGTCGTTCCTCCAGACTTTCAAAAAATAAACAAAGGAGCAAGTCAAGGAATTATTGATCTGATTAAAATCTTGACGTAATTAAAAAAGGGCACATACCAACGGTAAATGCCCTTTCAAATATTTATTTAAACACTTATTTTTTCTCAGCTTTCATTTGAGTCTTGACAAAATTCTCAATTGCTCCAGTCATTGATGGTGCATTCGGCTGTGGAGCATGCAAGTCTAGACGTAGCTTATTTTGCACAATTGCATTTGCAGTTGTCGGACCAAATGCCGCAATAACCGTTTCTTTTTGCTTAAACTCAGGAAAATTCTTCATTAAAGACTCTACTCCACCCGGGCTATAAAAGACCAACATATCATAATAGACATTCTCCAAATCAGAAAGATCTGAAACCACAGTTCTGTATAAAACCGCCTTTGTATAATTGAACTTATGTTCTTTTAAAGTTAATGGAATTTTATCCCTCAATCGATCGGCGCAAGGGAGTAAAAACTTCTCCTTTTTATGCTTTTTCAATACATCTACCAAATCAACAATTGTTTGCTTTCCAAAGAAAATTTTCCTTTTTCGATACGCTACATATTTTTGTAAATAATACGCTACCGCCTCAGAAATACAGAAATATTTCATTGTATCAGGCACTTCAAAGCGCATCTCTTCCGCTATTCGAAAATAGTGATCGACTGCATTTTTAGATGTTAAGATTACGGATGTATGCTCCGTCAAATCAACTTTCTGCGTCCTAAATTCCTGCGCTCCAATACCTTCCACGTGTATGAATGAGCGAAAATCGATCTTTAACTTGTACTTCTCTGCTAAATCAAAGTACGGTGACTTCTTCCCTTCGGGTTTAGGCTGTGAGACTAAGATTGTTTTAACTGCCAACGCGTTCGTGTTTAGTTCTGTAAATACTAGACGAAATATCCTTTAAGTAAGTAATAGCCTACTATTATTGGTAAGATTTCGAGGGTGCAAAAATACAAAATTATATAATAAAACCGCACTCTCTCATTGAAAACCACAAGAATACTCTTAATTGAACGAAAAGTATACTCAATAATTACAACCCAAAAGACGAGTTGTATTTGCACTTGATCCGCCTTTCCATTAAGGGACCAAATCAATGCACAAAAGAACAAAATAAACCCCAACGACTGTGCTCCAACAATACGTAAAGAGATGACTTCTCTAAAAACCCGACCTTCTCCCGTTAACCACCCTGTAAGAATCATCCCTAACAAATTCCAGACTAACCATATAAGAGGAATTAACATAATACTAACGGAGCTACCATCAACAGATAAATTCATTGATTTTAGAAACAAATAAACTATCACAGTGGTTGCTGTCACATAATTCAATAGCAACAACATAGAACTCGACTTTTTTAAAGGAAAGTTTTCTCTTAAATATGAATTGATTCCTTGAAACTTTGCATTCACAACGAACAAATGCGTGTAAATACCATCTTTCATCATACTTGCAATGGATACAGCAACAAAACACAAAACTATTAAAACACCGACAACGACATCTGCTGAAATAAAGCGTTCCTGAAGCATTTCAGGAATTCTACTAAGAGAAATAGAACTTACATTTAAAATCATAGTTTTGCTTTATGCACATTATTGCTTTGCAAAGTTATGTGTTCAAACCGAAAAAAATTTAACACAGAGAAAAAATATCGTTAAATTTGCAATCTATCAAAAAGATACAACATGAGAACTGACTTATACGCACATCCAGATTACTACAATATGGATGATATGCTTTCAGAAGAACACAAACTTGTTCGAGATGCTGCAAGAGCATGGGTAAAAAAAGAAGTTTCACCGATAATCGATGAACATTATGAAAATGCAACATTTCCTAACCATCTATTAAAAGGTTTAGGAGAAATTGGTGCCTTTGGACCATACATTCCTGAAGAATACGGAGGGCCAGGACTTGACCAAATCTCTTATGGTTTGATTATGCAAGAACTTGAACGTTGTGACTCAGGTCTTCGTTCTACAGCATCAGTTCAGAGTTCTCTTGTGATGTACCCAATTTGGAAGTACGGGTCCGAAGAACAAAAACAAAAATACCTCCCAAAATTGGCGACAGGTGAAATGATTGGATGTTTTGGTTTAACAGAGCCTGATTATGGCTCCAATCCATCTGGTATGATTTCTAATTTCAAAGATGCTGGAGATCACGTAATTTTGAATGGTGCAAAAATGTGGATTTCCAATGCTCCTTTCGCTGATATTGCCGTTGTTTGGGCAAAAGATGAAAGTGGGAGAATTCATGGATTAGTTGTTGAACGTGGAATGGAAGGTTTCTCAACACCAGAAATGCATGGAAAACTATCTCTTCGTGCTTCTACAACGGGAGAATTAATTTTCGACAATGTTAAAGTTCCTAAAGCCAATATTCTTCCTGGAAGATCAGGTTTAGGTGCTCCATTGAGTTGTTTAGACTCGGCACGCTTTGGAATTGCATGGGGAGCATTAGGTTCTGCAATGGATTGTTACGATCAAGCATTGCGTTACTCTAAAGAAAGAACACAATTTAATGTTCCAATTGGAGGATTCCAGTTAATTCAAAAGAAATTAGCTGAGATGATCACAGAAATTACGAAAGCCCAGTTATTAACACTTCGTCTTGGACAATTGAGAAATGAAGGAAAAGCTACTTCAGCTCAGATTTCAATGGCGAAAAGAAATAACGTGGAAATTGCGTTAAATATAGCTCGTGAAGCGCGTCAAATTCATGGTGCAATGGGAATTACAAGTGAATATTCCATCATGCGTCACATGGCAAACTTAGAATCTGTTATTACGTATGAAGGAACACACGATATCCATCTATTGATCACAGGAATGGATATTACAGGAATTCCAGCATTCAATAGAAACATGCCAGATCTTTCAAAAGTATAGGTAATTCAATTTTTTGAATATACAAAGGGACTCTTCGGAGTCCCTTTTTTTTATTTGAGTGTACTCATAACGAATGTGCTCTGAACATTGGAGATATTGTTTAATGAAGCTAATTTGAGTTTTAAAAACTTATGATAGTCCTCCATATCCTTAACTTCAACTACTAACATATAATCACTATCTCCCGTAATGTGATATGATTGACTAATTTCCGTTAATTTCACTACTTCTGATTCAAATTCTAGAATCAAATCACTACTATGGGCCTTAAGGGAAACATGGCAATAAACCTTTAAACCAAGACCTATTTTCTTTTTATCTATTATTGCCGTGTATCCAGAAATTACACCAATACGTTCCAGACGTTTAATTCGTTCATACGTTGGAGTAACTGTCAACCCTATTTTGCCCGCGAGCTCTTTATTTCCAAGTTTTGCATTCTCTTCTAGCAAAGCAATTATTTCAAAATCAATCTTATCCAACTTCATTCTTAGAATATTTATCTAAAACTATCACAAAAAACCCAACATATTAGAAAAAAAACCCAATTATATTTAATTTAAAGAGAAATATTCTGGATTTTAAATCAAAAACAGAATATAACTACTTTTGTCATAAATCAATGATCAATGAGTAAATTGAAAAAGTTATTATCGAAACTTCATATTAGTACACAAAATTTTCTTGGATACCCAGTTTCCAAAGATTTTGACATTGACGAAGTCCTTCCATTTTTTCAATATCCGATTAATAATCTTGGCGATCCTTTTGTAGATTCCACATACGGGGTAAACTCGAACGAACTTGAACGAGAAGTTGTATCCTATTTTGCATCACTTTTCAATGCGCCAGAAGACAATTGGTGGGGATATGTAACCAACGGGGGTTCCGAAGGAAACCTATACAGTCTATACCTCGCTAGAGAAAAATACCCAGAAGGAATTGTTTATTATTCAGATTCCACACATTACAGTGTGCGTAAAAATCTCCATGTACTGAACATTCCAAACATAACGATTAAATCACAACCGAATGGAGAGATGGACTATCAAGATCTCCATCAAACAATATCGCAACACCGTAATGTTCCCGTAATTATTGTAGCCAATATAGGAACTACAATGACTGAAGCTGTAGATGATGTATCAAAAATAAAAGCGGTTTTAAAAAATCTCGCAGTTCAGCGATCATACATACATTGTGATGGTGCTCTAGGGGGGATTGTAAATGCACACACTCCAAATGCGAAAAAATTTGACTTCAGCGCTAACGTAGACAGTATAACACTTAGCGGACATAAATTTATCGGAAGTCCAATTCCATCAGGAGTTGTGATCGTAAAAAAAGCCAATAGAGACCGAATCGCCTTATCCATATCATATACAGGAAGTCTTGACACAACAATCACTGGGTCGCGGAACGGTCATAGTCCGATTATTTTATGGAATGCACTTCAACAATTTGGGGAACATGGGTTAAAAAGACGAGTGCAGCATTGTTTAAATTTAGCCGAATACACATTATCGGTATTAAAAAACAACGGTGTCGAAGCATGGAAGAATCCTTATGCAATAACCGTTGTGCTTCCTCCTCAACCGAAAACCATTCAACAGCGTTGGCAACTTGCAACAGAAGAATCGATGAGTCACATAATCTGTATGCCCAATGTAACCAAGGAACAAATCAATGATGTTGTTAATCATATTGTTAATCATGGAAACTTAACCTTTCCTGAAAAAGACACTAATTTCACAGACGAATTTTCAAACACTTCGAATATCTTTCATGTTTAGTTGGAGGGTTTCACGATCTCTCCAACGATTTATTTCCAATGTATAAACAACATCAAAAGGTATACCTGAAGCAACGTACTCCTCCTTATCACCCAAACCAAAACCAATTCCATCAATATTTAAATCATATGGTGGTTGGGTCATTGATAATTTGAGATGCTCCTCTTTCAAAACTCGAACATCTGTTGAAAACACATTCTTAGATAAAAAAACAGGCTTCATATTTCCAGGTCCATGCGGTTCAAACTGACGCAAAATACGTTTTAACTTCGGAATTCTCATTCGGTTTTCCTCAGGGGAAAAAATTTGATCAAAATTCAACGTAGTATCAACAATTTGTTCTTCTATAAGCCATTCCGGATTAATTGAATCCTTGACAATCTTTTCAAATCGCTCCTTAAATGAGATCACATTTTCTTTTCTCATCGTTAACCCAGCCGCGTATTTGTGCCCTCCAAACTGTTCTAACAAATCCGAACACCTCTCGATTGCATCATGTACATCAAAGTGCTTAACCGAGCGGGCAGATCCCGTAACCAACCCATTGGATTCTGTTAAAACTATAGTTGGCCTATAATACTTTTCAATAATTCGAGAAGCCACAATTCCAACAACACCTTTATGCCAATCAGATGAAAAAACAACATTTGAAACACGAGATTCAGGTTCTTTTTCCAACATTTCTATCGCCTCTTTCGTGATCTCTTTGTCCAAACTTCTTCTCTCCAAATTATCTTCGTTAATTTCCTTTGCCAAATTTTTGATTTCCTTAAAATCGTTAGAAACCATCAACTCCACAGCATATCTTCCTGAACGTAATCTACCCGCAGCGTTGATCCGAGGCGCAATAGTAAATACTACATCTGTTAAGCTAATCGGGAATTCGCGTTTTGCAAGGAAAAGCATTTCTTTAAATGCCGCTCTTGGCGCAGTATTCAACCGTTTCATTCCATGAGCACACAAAATTCGATTCTCACCAGTCAACTCCACTAAATCTGCACCAATACTTATAGCTAATAAATCTAACCTAGAAAACAACGATTCTGTTTCCCATTCTTCTTTTTCACAAAGCCCTTGAAGCAATTTAAAGCCAACTCCACATCCTGAAAGTTCTTTGAATGGATACTGACAATCTTCTCTTTTTGGGTCTAACACAATGGCATTTGGAAGTTCTTCTCCAGGCTTATGATGATCGCATACAATCACATCTATTCCATTCATTCTTGCTTTAGCAATTTTATCATTCGCCTTCACCCCACAATCAAGTGTAATAATTAAGGAAGTTTTCGATTTAATTGCATAATCAATCCCTTGTTCACTTACACCATACCCTTCAGAATATCTATCAGGAATATAAAACTCAATAAATTTTGCATGTTGCTTCAAAAAAGACAGCATTAATGCTACTGCGGTAGTTCCGTCTACATCATAATCTCCATATAAGAGTATACGTTCATCTCCCATGATTGCCTTTGATAAACGCC
>JAKVAS010000260.1 GCA_022448165.1 Crocinitomicaceae bacterium
TGGCAGAAATGTTAAAAGTGAATGGGGCAATTGATGAAGTCGTTCTATTGTTTAAGAGCTTAGAAACCTGGAGTATTGTTGCAATACTCTTTGTTATTGTTGCGATTTCTATTTTTGGAACTGAAATCATGTCAAACACTGCGTTAGTAACAGTATTTATTCCTGTTATTGCACAATTTGCAACAAATGCGAATTTCCCTGTATTGCAATTATGTTTACCTGTTGCTCTTTCAGCTAGTTGTGCATTTATGCTTCCTGTTGGCACTCCGCCTAATGCTATTGTATTTTCTTCGGGACAAGTAACGGTTAAGCAAATGGCTCGTAATGGCCTTTTTTTGAACGTTTTGGCGGTGTTAACTGTGGTCGCTTTTTCAATACTTTTTTTAAAGTAAATCGAAATTTCATTTAAACTTTTTTATTACTACTGCAGCGTTTTTTAGGCAACCGGGCTCTATAGTTATAGAGGTTAAGTAAAAAACGTTTATGAAAAATTCAATCAATTTATTCTTGTGCTCGATTATTTCACTGACTTCCTTTGGGCAATCAGATGGTGATAATCTATTTAATGATAATATAGTACATCAAATTAGGTTTAGCAATGCCGATATTGGTATGTTAGAAAATGGGACCAAAACATATCAGATGGTTCAAATGGAAATTGACGGTTCAGTTATTCAGGATATTGGAATAAAGGACAAAGGGAATGTTTCATTTTATCCTGATAAACCCCCATTAAAGGTTAAGACAAATAAGTACGTGACTGGACAAGAGTATGATGGAATAAAAGAGTTCACTCTTCATAATAGTTTTGAAGACCCAACATTGATGCGGGAAAAGATAACCTACGAACTTGCTGATAAAATTGGGTTGTTTTCGATGCGGACGGCATTCGCCGAGGTTTACATAAACAATATTTATTATGGACTCTACACTTTAATAGAAGGGAAGGATGAATTGTATAAGCAGCGTTTTGGTAATCGGGATTTAGATGCTGTTGAATCCCTCGATTTTGGAGATATGTGCTTTATTAGCAATAATCCAGATGATTACAATTCAGATGTTTCAGGATGGCCTACTTATCAACTTGATAATGGAGAGCCTACTACAGCTTGGCCATTATTTTCAACCTTGATTGATGTGGCGAATAATACACCATCATCCAGTTTTTATACTACAGTAAATAATTATTTAAACACTCCGCATTTTACTCGTTATCAAGCCCTCAATGTTTATCTTATGAATTTTGATTCATACATAGGTTTTAAAGGGAATCAAATTTATGTTTATGACGAAACATTAAGTAAATGGCAAGTAATTCCTTGGGATTTTAATGCTTCAATAAACCTCTGGGATAATGGTAACGGAGCAGAATATGCTAATAATTATCCACTTTTCCCATCAACAGTATTGAATGGCTGTATTGCTGAGAATATTAATAATGTTGCTGAATTACGCTATGAGTATCTTGATGCAATGTGCGAATTTGTAAATATTCATTGCACACCATCAGCTATAAATGCTAGAATTGATCATATTAAGGAGTTAATTGCAGCTTCTGTCTACAATGATACGCGTAAACAATATTCGAACAACGATTGGGATGCAACAACTGAATTAGGGATGTTTACTATATCAAATAATCAATTTGAAGGATTAAAGACATTTTTCAATGATCGATATAATAAAATTGATCAGAGTTTAATTGCTGAAGGGTTTGATTGCTCCACTGCATTGGTTCAAGAAGTTTCTTCAATTGAACTTGTTGTTTCTCCAAATCCGATTCAGGAGCGATTCGAAATTATTACTGATTTACCAATTGATCAGGTTTCAATATTCTCGCTAACTGGAAAAATAGTATTAGAGATAATTAATCCTGTAGGATTGATTGAATTGAACGGTGTTTCTCCTGGAACATATATTGTTCAAGCTAAATCAGGTATAAGAACAGTCAGAAAGAAAATAAGTATTCAATAAGAATATTATCAAGTTCTGTTTTCAAGAGTATTTAAGAAGTTATCTTACAATGAAAATTCAATAGATAATCTTAATTTGGTGCTATGTCTAAAAAGTCTATAGTAACAACTATCTTAATTGTATTGATTATAGGATTTGTTGTTGTGTTTCGAGAAAAGTTCATGGAGGTTATTGTGTCTCCTGAAATATTTTTGAATAAGGTGTTGACGGCTGGGCATTTCCTTAATGTTACATTAAAGGTGATGATCCTAAATGTTTGTATAGCTTGTTC
>JAKVAS010000261.1 GCA_022448165.1 Crocinitomicaceae bacterium
TCCATCATGATCATTCCAAATGGCATTTTGACATGTTTCCACTCCAGTAAAACCTTCAGATTTTCCATAGTGTTTTATACGACTCAAATTTCCATTCTCTCCAAGAAACAGGTAATCCAACCCTTTTTCCGATCCAGCTATAATATTTCCAGACTCATCTCGACCGAGTATATATATATTATTTGATATCAATCCGTTTGACTGGGAGACGTGTATAATTTTTTTCTTTTTCTCATAAATTGTAATGGCAGAAACTCCTTCTCCAGCAGTACCAACCCAAAGCCTTCCGTCAGAATCCAAACAGAGTGATCGAATAAAATTAGATGCCAATCCATTATTTTCATTAAAGCTTTGAATTAATGTATTATCCTTTGTGAAACAACCAATGCCATGACCTTCTGTAGCATACCAAAGCCTCCCCCATTTATCAAATTCTAATGCCGTCAATCGATTCGATAATAATCCATCAGACATTGTCCATTTTTCAATTAAGTAATTTCCTTTTTTCTTTGGGGTTACCTTGATTAACCCCGATCCTGCAGTAGCAAGCCACGCGGAACCAGATTTATCAATTTTAATTTGCTTAATAAATGCTCGGTTAACTTCATGAATCTCTTCAAATTCATCATTTATATAAATAAACAAACCTGCTCTTTCAGTGCCCAGCCATACACGATCTTTACCCGTTGCAATTGCTTTTACTTTGACATCTAGGAAACCATTAGAACCATTATATCCGACAATTCCATCAGGATACATGCAACTCACACCATTTCGTGAGTTCCCCACCCATAAATTTCCTTTAGAATCCCTTGCTACACTATAGATGAAATTACCTCCTAACCCTGTAGATTGGTCATATATTGTAAATTGTTTTCCTAAATAGTGATTCACTCCTCCGCCTGAAGTTCCAAACCAAATATCCTGATTGTTATCTTGTAAGATAGATCGAACGTGATTATTACTTAACCCTTCACTTTCCCCAATACCACTAAAAACCTTATTACCAGACTGATAATGAACAACACCATCATTAAGTGTTCCGATCCAAAGGTCGTTCAATGAATCAGCATAAATATCCAACACCGTTTTTCTATACAATTCTAATTGGTAGTCAACTCTGAAAAAATCACTATTTTTATGACAATACATCCCATCCCCATAGGTACCAATCCATAAAGCCCCCAAATTATCCAGTTCTAGACAGGTAATAGAATTACGCATGTATTTGGACTCATCACTGTATTTCTTTAACACATTCTTATTCCAAGAATACAATCCTTTATTCGTGCCAATCCATAAAAGTCCACTTTTCGTTAAGGCTAAAGAGGTTGCATCAAATTCCTCATCAAATAAACGAGTTACTTTCCTTCTTTGAGAGAAATTGTATTGAAAAACACCCACATTGGTCGCTAACAAAACATTTCCTTCTTGAACCAAAATACCTCTAACTACTGGAGTGTATTCCTCGGGGAATACTACCGAAGTAAATGATAAGCCATCGTAAACACTAAGTCCGTAACTGGTTCCTATCAGAATTTCATCATTTGGTCCTTTAGCAATATCATTTATGTAATTACTTGTAAGACCATCCTTCTCTGAATAGGTTACAAAGTCAACACCATTGAATATACTGATGCCTCCACCTCTAGTCCCCAACCATATACACCCAGTAGCATCTTGGTACATTGCGTATACCTGCGATTGAGTAAGACCATCTTCTACATTAAAAGATCTGAAATTATGTTGCTGCGAATACCCTATAAACACCCAAAAGAATGAGAATAAAATGTAAACAAGAGCAGTTTTCAGTTGAACGATCATAGATAATCAAAGATAGGAAACGCTTTTCATTAATGATCAAACGAATAATAAAACGTGTCAAATCCATAGAGTTAAGTCTTTTATCTTCATAATAACGATTTGAGAAACTATGATTTTAATCCCCTTTCAAGTAAAAAGAAAATTAAAGCGCATTGAGCGTCGAATTAGCATCATTTTAATAATGTGCTTTTCCATTTGGTATGTAAATGCACTTCCAAAAGATCTTTTTACCGATAGTACTTCCACTGTTATCCTTGATAGGAAAGGGAAATTACTTGGTGCACATATCTCTTCGGATGAACAATGGAGATTTCAGGAATGTGATTCAGTCCCTGAGAAATTTAAGACTTGTATCATTGAATTTGAAGACCGTAATTTTGAATCACATATTGGAATCAGTTTTAAAGG
>JAKVAS010000262.1 GCA_022448165.1 Crocinitomicaceae bacterium
TAATAAAGGAAAGAGAAAATCAAAAATAAACGTTTGCCAACAATCGCTAAAAATCATAGCCCTCCCTGCAGGATGGCAACGCTTTTTAGCGTAAACGATGGGCTTCATTAAATCCCTACATCGCTGTGCGATTCTCGGTATTGAATCAAGCCCATCGGTTTCGGATAACATGAAAAAATGCCCCATCAATGCTCCGCATTGAAAGTAGGTGGGTTTGCATAAACTCGCTATTGCTTGCAGCAACAATCCAATGACTCTGAATAAACTAATTGCTAGTGGTATTGAAGAATTTTCAGTTTCATGCTTGTTCAATATCTATTTCAACTATGGTTTGCTTAATCAAATTAAGAAACTGTAAATTCGAATCACGCCTCTGCTCCTATTCAATGGCTCTTTGTATATTTCGACTCCATAGTAAACTTGCTAAATGACTACCATTTTAAAAAACAAAGCCCATCATTGGATATATTCAATTTTCGAGGGGCTACGCACCTCTCTAATTGAGGGCATTTTTTCATGTCAGTTATTCGTGGCTTACTGTCTTGAAAGTGAACTTTCAATCCAACGCCCCTCGATAACTGAACATATCCGAAACCGTTGGCGGTAATTTGACGAACAATGGAAGAATTAGGAAATTGCATATCAAATCAAATCAGCATTGGCAGAGAATCTTTAGAGCGGATAGTGTCAAGTTTTACACCTAAAAACATTGAAAAGGGTGAATTTCTTTTAAAGTCTGGTACCATATGCCGAGAAATGGCATTTATCCAAACAGGGTACTTAAGGATGTTTGACATTGCGGACGGAAAGGAAATTACTTTCTGGATTGGGAGCAAGGGCAAATTCATAACTTCTCTATCGAGCTTTATCTTCCAATCAGAGAATTATTGGAACATACAAGCCATATCAGAATGTACTGTTTTGACAATTAGTAGGCACAGACATTTCGAACTGTGCAAACAAGAACCAAAATGGCTTGAATTTGACAACTTGCTATTGGCACATTCATTTGCCTTATTGGAAAAAAGTATGTTTGCTCAATTGCATACTACCGCCAAACAGCGTTTTGAACACTTATTAAGTGAAGAACCAACTCTTTTTAACAACGTGCCACTTCAATATATCGCTTCAATGCTTGGCATAACACCCGAATCTTTAAGCAGATTAAGAAAAAATCTTGTTCGACATACTTCTTAACATTTGTCAAGAGAAAGTACGTTCAGTTGTGAGAGATTTGTAGCAGATATAAATTCTTACGAATATGAGTACATTACAACTGGCCTTATTGGGCAATGGAATTTTTTCACTATCAAGTGCAATTCTAATAATAATCTTCAAAAACAAAGTTGCTAATTGGTTTGGATTAGAAAAGTCAATAGCGTTTCTAATCATTGGCCTATGTCTGTTCTACTTTTCCTATTCAATCTTTAAAGAATTAAAGAACCCTAATCCAGAAGCTGTATTTTACATTATCGTGCAGGACTTGATTTGGGTTGTGGCAAGTGTATTAATACTCACAATCAAGCCTTTTGGCATTTCAGCTTTAGGAAATCAAATTATTGCAGGCGTAGCATTTGTGGTTCTTTTTTTTGGAATAGGTCAATCTGTCGGACTTGCCCAAACCGACAATGTGGATGACAAAGGAATGAAACGTTTAAATTTTGAAAGGGTAGTCAATGCCACTAAAGTAGAAACTTGGAAAGCAATATCAGATGTATCAAATTATCACAAAGTAGCACCAAACATTGATGATGTCGAGATAATTTCAGGTGAAGGCGAAGGAATGGTAAGGAGCTGTTCCCATAAAAGTGATAGTTGGACAGAAGTATGCACACAATGGACTGAAGAAGAGCAATATTCTTTTAGGGTAAATACGGAAGCAGAAGATTATCCATATCCCTTAAAGTATTTAAAAGGGACTTGGAAAGTTGAAGAAATATCGAAGGATAGCACCAAAATCATTATGGAGTTCGAATTTGCTTACAAGCGGAAAATCTATAATCTGTTAATTCACCCATTTATGAAAAGCAAGTTCAATAAAATTTGTAAGGAGCTTTTGGATAATTGGCAGATACAACTCGAAAATAAGTAGAAATGAGCGACAAAATACCTTGGCAAGCGTGAACATAACCAACCGAAATGCCCTTTCCTTGAGTATATTGAAATGAAATAACTACCGCCAACACGGTGTATAAGCAATAGCGGTTTGAGTGC
>JAKVAS010000263.1 GCA_022448165.1 Crocinitomicaceae bacterium
GGTTATTCTTTAGATAGATGATTTGTCAAAGTTCTGTACATTAGTGTTATGATACCTTTACACGAATCTGATAATGTTAATAGAGATAAAATTCAATTTCATCAATTAGGGCAATTGAGTGTTTACGATTTTAGTAAATTCCATAGACACAATTACTTTGAATTATTCTTTTTTCGGTGTGGTGGAGGGACTCATATTATTGATTTTCAGGAATTCGAAATTAAGTCAAACATGGTGCATATTGTTGCGCCAGGACAAATTCATCAGGTAAAAAGGGATACAGATTCAAGAGGTTTTGTAATGCTATTTAATGCTAAATCGATTGGAGATCTCCCTAAGTTGGTTCAGTTCTTTTATAATCACGCGTGTTATGGGATTGATCAGCATTCTTTTAGCTATTCTTTGCCTGAAAAGGAAGGAATATTGATTGATTCTATTTTACAAAATTGTTGGGAACTGGAAGAGGGGGAGGAAAACCGAAATGAGTTTATACGAAATGCACTGAGGGCAATTGGTCTGAGATTGATGAAATTATCTCCTCCGAATGTTAACTCAAGTTTGAGTGAATATGGTAAGTTTCGAACACTATTGATTGAAAATTTCCGTGAGATGAAAAAAGTAATGGAATATGCCGATGCGTTAGGCGTGTCGTCTAAAAGATTGAATTCTATTGTTAAAACAGCTACAGGAGAAACAGCAAGTCAATTAATTTATAGACAATTGATTCTAGAGTCAAGAAGACTTTTACGTTTGGGGTATCCAATTAAAGAGGTAGCTTACCAATTGAAGTTTGATGACCCTGCACATTTTAGTAAGTTCTTTAAGACCCAAACAGGAAAAAAACCGTCTGAAATTCCAGATGTACAAGATTAAGGTATAATTATACATTTACAAGGCTTATAGGTTGATATAATTTTGTATTGAATCTATAAAATAAAGCTTATGAAATTAATAGTAATTATAATTACCCTTTTACTTTCTGGAATTGTATCTTCTCAAGATTGGTACGAAATTTCAACTCCGACGACTCAAAATTTGAATGCCATTGACTTCCCTTCTCAAGATGTAGGTTATATCGTTGGAGATTCAGGGACACTTTTAAAATCGATCAATGGTGGGCAGTCTTGGGATGAGGTCATTTATACTGGAATTGATCTCGGTCCGGGCCCATACAATTTTATTGATGTTGATTTTGTCGATGAACTTGAAGGTTATATCACAATTCACGCAGACTCTGCATTTAAAACAACTGATGGCGGCCTTACATGGACATCTACGGGACACCCAATGTCTAACCAATGCTTTCCAAATTCAATATTTGTAGCAGGAAACGATAATGTTTTTATTGGTGGAGTTGGATGCTTTCAAGGCCCTTTAATTGATCAATTTAATGCTGGGTCTTGGACAGTTTCTACTGTCAATTATCCTTCTTGGGACACAGGAGAATATATTGAAGAAATTGATTTTTATGATAATACAATCGGCCTGGCAGCATTGCATAGTCAGTACTTTCTGAGAACCGAAGATGGAGGTGCAACATGGGATACAATTTTTTCTGGGCTTCCTTCTGGTTATCTTACTTCTGTGGTAATGATTGATAACCAATTATGCTATGCAGGCTATAATCAAAGCAGTGGCGGTTTTGGACTTTTAATATCTGTAGACGGAGGGCTGACTTGGTTCGAAGATGTTAGTTCTGCATCTTTTGCTTACCCAGAATATAATGCGGTAGCTACAAGTAATAACGGTAGTATATATGCTGGGGGAAAACCTTCAAGCTGGACAGGGGGAATCATTTCCGCTAAAACGATCACTGGTTTCGGATGGAATATCTATAACGTTACTCATACGATTAATGGAATGGAATCTTATGGTGCAGATGTAACATTTGCTGTAGGTGATAGTGGTTATGTCGTAGTTAATACGCCTCTATCAAGTCTTGGTATTGAAGAGTTTTCTCAAGTAGAATCAGGAAGCCTGCCTTACCCTGTGCCAGCGGATGAATTTGTTCAATTCAATATTGTGAAGGAAGATGTTAATTCCATAGAAGCTTATACATTAAGTGGACAGCAGTTACTTTTGACAGTAAATAGTAATTCACCATCAACTCCACCAAAGTTTCATGTAACGAACATAATCGCTTCACTTAACACGCGGATCATATCATTGTAGCTCACCAACGTAAAATTAATGGGTAAGAC
>JAKVAS010000264.1 GCA_022448165.1 Crocinitomicaceae bacterium
AAATTAATACTTTTTTTTCTCGCTTTAATATTCTCGTCTTCTCTATTTAGCCAGGGACTTACCCAAACTGTACGTGGTAATTTAAAGGATAAACAAACTTTTGAACCATTGATTGGAGCTAAGGTAATAGTGGTTGGAACCGACCCTTTAATTGGAGCTGTATCAGATGTTAATGGAAAATTTAGATTAGAGAATGTGCCAGTTGGCAGGCAACAAATTGCAATTAGCTATGTAGGTTATGAGCCAGTTCTGTTATCAAATATTGATGTAGCTTCAAAAGAAATTGTATTGAACCTTGAGATGACAGAAGCTGTTAATGTGATGAACGTTGTTGAGATAAAAGCAAATAAAGAAAAGGGTGAACACATTAATAAAATGGCAACAGTCTCGGTGAGGCAATTTTCCGCAGAGCAATCAAATCGATTTGCAGGAAGCTTTAATGATGTTGCAAGAATGGCCCAAAACTTTGCTGGAGTTCAGGGAGCTGATGATTCCAGAAATGATATTGTAATAAGAGGTAATTCCCCAACTGGAGTTTTGTTCAGAATGGAAGGTATTGATATTCCTAATCCAAATCACTTTGCAAGGTTTGGTACTACAGGGGGGCCTGTTTCAATATTGAATAATAATGTGTTGGCTAATTCTGATTTTATGACGGGAGCATTTCCTTCTGAATATGGAAATGCAATTGCGGGAGTTTTTGACCTAAAAATGAGAGTAGGTAATAATGAAAAGCACGAATTTATGGGGCAGTTTGGGTTTAATGGTGCTGAGTTCATGGCTGAAGGACCAATTAGTAGAAAAAAAGGCTCTTCTTACTTGGTCAATTATCGTTACTCAACATTGGCTTTGTTTAAGTTGATGGGCATTAATTTTGGATCAACGGCCTTACCAAATTATCAAGACGCATCCTTTAAACTCAATTTCCCTTCAAAAAGAGGTTTAACTACAGTTTTCGGGATTGGAGGGTTAAGTTCTATTAATATATTGGCTTCCGAAGCGGATAGTTCTGATTTGTTTGCTCTAGATTATAGTAATACTTTCTTCAATTCGAAAGTAGGAGTAGTCGGAATAACACATAAGCAGAGGATAGGTAAAAAATCATATATCAACCTTTCAGTTGCAGGTCAGGGTACGGTAAGTATTGTCGATAACGATACTGTTGATTATAATTTTGAAAACCCATTTAAAACATTTGTGAGTAATTCGTATATCGGAAAAATAGTTTCAGATGTTCACTATAACTATAAGATAAATGCTAAAAATATGTTTAAGGTTGGTGTACGTTCTGATTATTTTATATTGAATCTAAACGATTCAATATACATGAGTCAATTAGGGCAATTTCAGGATTTAAGATCCTTTAATGGAAATACACTTTTACTCCAACCTTATGCTCAATATCGTTATAGACCTACAGAAAAATTGACGTTTAATGTTGGAGTACATTCACAATCTTTGACCTTAAATAATGAAACTTCTTTGGAGCCTAGAGCTGGACTATCTTGGGAATTAAGTAAAAAGGATAAAATTACTTTAGGTTATGGATTACATAGTCAAATCCAACCAATAGAAGTTTATTTTTCAGAGGTAGATATTAATGGTAATGTTGTTAGACCAAATCATGATCTGAAATTCACAAAAAGTCATCATTTTGTTCTAGGATATCAACATAGGTTTAAATATGGTATTCATGTAAAAGTTGAGGTTTATTATCAAAGTTTATTTGATGTCCCTGTTGATATTGATTCTTCTACTTTTTCAATGGTTAATTTCGGTGCAGACTTTAGTACATCATGGCCAACAAACTTGAGCAATTCGGGTACAGCGACAAATTATGGAGGCGAACTTACAATTGAAAAGTATTTAGAGAAAGGGTTTTATTTTCTACTGACATCTTCAATTTATGAGTCCAAATATACTGATTCAAATGGTGATGAGTTCAATTCTTCTTTCAATGGTAATTTTACATTTAATTCATTAATTGGATATGAATACAGGTTTAAAGAAAGTAAAAAGTTTAAGAGTTCAATAACTCTTGATGGAAAATTTACATTTAATGGAGGTAAAAGATTTACTCCTGTTTTGGAGTCAGAGAGTTTAGCAGCAGGGATAGAAATAAGAGATTGGAGTCAAACCAATACAAGTCGTTATGCCCATTTTATGAAGGTTAATTTAAGA
>JAKVAS010000265.1 GCA_022448165.1 Crocinitomicaceae bacterium
TGTCGAATGCGTAACACCCCCGTAATTATATTTGTTAATAAGCTAGATCGAGATGGTAAAGAATCTTTTGACCTCTTAGATGAGTTGGAAGAGAAACTCAATATTAATGTTCGACCATTAGCTTGGCCAATTGGAATGGGAGATCGTTTCAAAGGGGTATACAACCTCTATGATGAAAACATTAATTTATTTCAAGGAAATAAAACAGGAATTTCTGAAGAAATTGTTCCAATTTCAGATTTAGCTGACCCGCAATTGGATGAATTAGTAGGAACAGAAGCAGCGGATGAACTAAGAGAAGAAGTCGAAATTATTCAAGGGGTTTACGATCCTTTTGATAGAGAAAAATATCTTTCGGGAGAATTAGCTCCTGTATTCTTTGGCTCTGCAATGAACAATTTTGGAGTTAAAGAACTTTTGGATGCCTTTTGTAGAATTTCTCCGCCACCTAGAGGCCGTGAAACAGATTTAAAAACTGTGAATCCAAGTGACACCAAATTCTCTGGGTTCGTGTTTAAAATACATGCAAACCTTGATCCTAAGCACCGCGATCGTATTGCATTCTTGAGAATTGTTTCGGGGAAATTCCAACGAAATACTTTCTATAGACATGTCCGGTTAGAAAAAAAGCTAAAATTTGCCAATCCAACTTCTTTTATGGCTCAGGACAAGAGCATCATTGATGAGGCATACCCAGGAGACGTAATTGGACTTTATGATTCTGGAAATTTCAAAATTGGCGATACATTAAATGAAGGTGAGAAATTCACTTTTAAAGGAATCCCCAATTTCTCCCCTGAGATTTTCATGGAATTAGAGAATTTAGATCCTATGAAGTCAAAGCAACTGGATAAGGGAATTCGTCAATTAATGGATGAAGGTGTAGCACAATTATTCATTCAACAACCAGGTAATCGTAAAATTGTCGGCACCGTTGGGCAACTGCAATTCGAAGTAATCAACTATCGTTTAGAGCATGAGTATGGTGCGAAATGTAGATTTGCACCTAAAAACTTCACTAAAGCTTGTTGGATTACTACAAATAATGCGGAACAACTCGAAATGTTTAAACGAGCGAAAACATCCGCAATTGCTAAAGATAAAGATGATAATTTGGTTTTCTTAGCAGAAACTCCATTCCTATTAACAATGGCAGAAAGAGATTATCCCGAAATCACTTTCCATAAGACATCTGAATTTATGCTGGAAGTGTAAAGGTACTTTTGATCTTTCCTAATCATTGGACTCTTTACTTTAATTCAAACTATCTAATCACTTAATTATTCATAAAAAATAACTCTAGAGCAGTTTCCAAAAGGAATTTATACCTACTTCACAATTAAATTATTAGGTAGTTCTTCTATGTATTCAAATCGTCCCTTCTCTCTATGAATATGACAATAAACATGCATCATTCCATTTGTTAGCATTAAATAGTTCACTCCTAATTGAGAATTATATTGAGCTATTTGTTGAAAGGTGTTTTCCGTAATTTCGACCTCTGGAGCCTTACATTCAACCAGTAAAACAGGCTCTTTGAATCGATCAAAAACGACAATATCTGCGCGTTTAGATAAACCATTATAACTTAGAGAATGCTCCGATGAAATTAAACCTTCAGAAATGTTCTTTTTCTGAATTAGATAATGAATCGTATGCTGTCGAACCCATTCTTCGGGAGTCAATACAAGATATTTCTTTCTTAAGACACACCATATATAGACAACATCATCTTTTCTACGAAGTTTTACATCAGCTTTCGGGAAGTTTAACGGTGTTATCATATTTTTCTATATAATCTTTGAATTATTCAACTCAAAATTCCCCATTCATCAATTGATGAATAAATAAGAATACAACTATTTCATCCCCATCAACAAAAGCTCAATATCTTTATAGTTAAGATCAAATACTTTTCCTAAAACTTCACTAGTCAATACCCCTTTGTATATATATACACCACTTCGAAAACCAGTATTGTGTATAATTAACTCCTTACAACCACCTTTATCTCCCATATCAAGTAGAATTGGAGAAAATATATTGGAAAGAGCAAAAGAAGCCGTTCTAGAAACTCTTGATGCAATGTTGGGAACACAATAATGAATCACACCATGTTTTTCATATGTAGGTCTATCATGACTAGTAACTTCAGATGTTTCAAAACAGCCCCCCTG
>JAKVAS010000266.1 GCA_022448165.1 Crocinitomicaceae bacterium
TATGAAACTACAACTCACAACAGAACAAGTCAATCAAGTATTGAATGCATTAGCGCAACAACCTTACATTCAGGTACATGAACTAATCACAACGATTCAACAACAAGGTAACGCGCAAATCCAACAAGAAAACGGAAGTGCTCAATCATTAAATGTTGACAAAACAATTCCAACAACAGAAGAGCTTAGCGAAAACTAAACATTAATACATCGAGAAATCACTCCATGAGTAACGAAAATACTATACGCACCTGGCACCAAACCATCGACTTTGAAAGTCTGATGCGTGAGGCTCGCAAACACATCACCCATCTAGCAGGAAACCTATGGACAGACCACAATGCATCAGATCCTGGAATTACGCAACTAGAAGTGCTGGCCTTTTGTATTGCTGATTTAAGTTACCGTACATCTTTCGATGTAAAAGATATTCTAACAGGGTATAAAGGAGAAAAAGCACTTGATATTGATTTGCCATTGGCAGATGCTGTATTACCGAATAACCCGGTAAGTATAAAGGATCTGAGAAAAGTCCTAATTGATATGCCGCATCCTGAAAACCCGAAGAAATTGCTAATTCGAAATGCATTTCCAATCATTGCTGAGAACACAGAAATTCCTTTTTATGCAGTATCAAGAAAGGGACAGGATACCTTTCTAAGTTTCGATACCAGTTTTGAATATAAATCAGGACTCGCACAAACAGTTTCATTAGCAGAAGTAGAAAAAGAAGAAGCATCTCTTGAACTCGGTTTAGAAGATAAATCCGTTTCAAAAAAAAATCCAGTTAATCAACAAGCTGCAGCAATAGATAACCTTTCAAATGAAAGGGTCCCAAAGCAAAATATATATCAAAGCATTAATGACTATCCTGTATTTCAAGACACAACAATAAAGAAAAAGTTCGAGAATATTGATGAAATCATCCTCAACGGATTATACAGTCTGCAAATCGAATTTGAAGAACAAGAAGCAAACGAAGCCTATTTAAAAAACCTCAATCAAAACTATTTTGAAACAGAACTCGAAGTAGATGGACAGGATTATATTATCAGCGTACTTCTGCCTTATTGGGATGATATTAAATGGTCATTGCGCAACGTTAATTTGTCAAGCGTAACACTTTCATACCGCAAAAGAGGGAAATTACAACTCGATGACTATTTCATAGCAGTTGATAAGCTAAATTATGATGACTACTTCTACGATTATTATGCAGAAATAGACTTAGGAGGACATAAAATAACCGCTTTTATCAAAGTAAAAACAAAGTCAATTCACTCTATTGAAATTAATGGAAAAACACTTGAATTTGATGTTAATTTTCTTGACTGGAATGAACTTTCTAATGGAGTAAAAAGAGACTATGACCTTCCAACTCCCAAACAAGTAAATGCTCAAAGTGCATTTCAAGAGGTTAACAATGTAAGTATTGACTCAACAGAGAACATATATGACATTCAATCAAAATTCACTTATCCCAAAAACAATGGCAATACTAAGATCGTAAAGCTACTAACAAGAATCACTTTTAAAGAGAATACAACGATTCTTGACAGCGAGGAAATCATGGTGATAATTGCATTAAAGAATAAATTCAAAGAACTCTACGACAGACAGATCAAATTAGAAAATACAATCTACACTGCCATTGGAGAAAAGAATACTTCCATCTACTCAAATTACCTTGCCAAAATAAATCGAGTTTTTGATCTACTCTACTTCAATAAAAATAGCATTGACAACATCAGCATTTGGAAGTATTTAGGGAATTTCAGAAATGTATGTGAAGATTATTCAAAATTCTCGGCATCGAGAGTACAGGAAATAGCCTTGTTTGGAAAGCTTGATGTTACTCCAGATTTTAACATTGTTGAGTTACTTTCTGAGATTTACTTCCGTATTGATCAGTTTTTATGTCCATTAGTGAAGTTTAATGCTTTGAGCGAAATGCTCGAAAAAAAATATACATTCAATGAAATCTTTAATGGACCATTATTAACAAACGGCTTTATTGAAGACAAAGATTTGGATGATTTAAAACGCAGAAGTGTTGTTTACACATCTGATTTAGTCCGCATAATAATGGATGTGCCTGGTGTTAAATCAATTGAAGATTTTAACATCTCAAGCTATATAGACAA
>JAKVAS010000267.1 GCA_022448165.1 Crocinitomicaceae bacterium
ATTGTTTTTCTTCGTATTTCTTTACCGAAAATATCAAGGAGAATAATTTCAGAATTTGTTGTTATTGTACCTCTCGTAAATACTGAAAAATTATCGATAGCAGGGTTTGGATAGATAACGAATTCATTTTCAAATTCTATTTCTATTGTTTCAGTAAATTCAAAATTACCATCCTTATTGTATAATTTTAATCTGTAATAATTTGGTCCAACTAAGGGATATTCATCATAAAATTGATAGTCAGTTTTATTTTCAGTATCTCCTTTAGCAGATAGTTTTCCAATTTCTCTCCAATCAGCTTGATTATTTGATCGTTCAATGATAAAATAATCTGTATTTAATTCAGACAAGGTTTGCCAATCTAAACGTACTTTGTCCAGTACTTTGGTGGCGCTAAAAGAACTTAAGTCTATTGAAAGAGGACAGCCAATATCAAAAGTAGCTGTTACTGAAGTTCCGCAAGCATCAGTAACCACACATGTATAAGTTGATATTGCTCCAGGAACTGTTATTGTTGGAGTCGTGAGACTATTGTTCCAATTGTATACATAGCCTCCTACACCGTATAAAGGTGTGGGATTTAGTGTTTGTGTGCCAAGACAATCATTGTCGTATATTGCTTGGTTACCATTACCTGTAGCTGTATTTCCTAAAGTTTCAACAGAACGGCCTTGTACGGTAACTGACCAAGCTGTGAGTGTAACACAATAACTATTTCCGAAAACACAATCATCAAAACCAAAACCGCTGATGCAGTCAAGTCGATTTAAGTTTGACGTGAAGGTCATGTTTTGATTTGAGCAGGACGGCGTATAACATTGTGCTAAACTTTGAGTGCTAGCGACTAGTCCAAAGCCTAATGTTGGTCCCCAGTTTCCCGAAGCATCACATAATGGTCCTGGAGGGCTACATTTCCATACAAATGCAGGAGCTCCAGCAGGTGTTACTCCTCCACAAGAGCTCGTAAACCAAATTTGTCCTTCAGACATGAAACAAGGTTCAATAACTCCCAAAGATATAACGGGCTCAGCGCAAAAATTTGCGAGAATATTCCATGATAATGATACGTCCCAAGGGGTTGATCCACCAGGATAACTTATTGTGATATCATTCGTGCATGTTGAAGGGGCTAATAGAGATCCACTGCCGGTTCCTGCCGAGGGACCTATGGCTGTAAATAAAGGATCAACAGTGATGGGGTACTGATGATTGGGGTCATTTAGATTTAAAGAATCACAGACAATTCCAAGGGTGTTTCCATTTAAAAAATAAGGACTAATCCATGTGGTTTTTTCTGGAGAAGAATCATGTGTAAGAGCAGGATGTCCAATAGCTATATTTTCAGAAGTTTCAGTATCATATATTTGGAGATAATTTTGATTCAAAGGATTTTGATCATCTATGATTATCCCCATTTCTGTCGATAAATTAAGTTGATCTAAAAAGATGAGTTCTTTTACATTGAGGTTTTGTTTTATAATAAAATCAGATTTAATAGCTCCTTCAAAAAAGCTTATTTCGAGATCAATTTCAGGAAAAATGTTTTCAATAATCGCACTGAAATTAGTGATAGAAATATTTGACCAATTGGCATCATGATAGATGATGCTATTGTCCATATTGATTTGTTTTAAGGTGTATTGATTGAATTTCATCTCACGCCCATTAATTTCGAGTGTTGTATTGGAATTGTTGATGTCAATACTGGTTGGGAAAGGTTGCTGATTAGCTTGATAAAGACCATGCCCTTTATTGTGTAAACTGTAATCAATAGCTCTAAAATAACCGTCTTTTTTATAATTGATAGGAATAGTTGATTTTTCAATATAAAAATAGGTTGGGTCATCTAAATCAATGTAATAACGTTCGTCAATTTTTCTTTTACTGATGACTTC
>JAKVAS010000268.1 GCA_022448165.1 Crocinitomicaceae bacterium
AATAGATTACAATGAAGATTAAGAAATATAAGAAACTTATTAAAAAGGAAGTAGAAAAGCAATTAAGTATATACGGTGTTAGCAACCGTTTGGAAGAAGCTACTTGTGTCAAAGCAGAACCTTTAATAATAGAAATAAATAAAGACCACTTAGTTGAGTTGTACAATTTTGCTTATAAACAAGCATTAGGGACAGGCAAGTTAGATGAACTTAAAGAAATTGACCGCAAAATAAATGGTTGCTAACGTTCCGGCTATGAAGCGTAGGAACGGTTTGGTTGGTTAGGCCTATGCTTTATAGCCATTGTTGGCAGTAGTTTTAATTTATTCATACCTCTTCAATTCGTAGGTAATTAACTCCTCTTTTGGGTAGTCACCTAACTTGTTCCATATTTCTACGCAGTCTATTAATCCATCCGTTAAATGTACCGTTGTATCAGCCAGTATTTCCAAACTAGAATTAATTAGTTCAAAATTTTCAATTTGATGGTTGAAATTCCCAAACAGTTCGGCTAGTTGAGAATCAGATAATCTATATTTTTCTATTTCCTTATCATATCTGAAGTGCACGTAAAGTCCAACTCCAGTGTGTTCTTCTTCCTTAATTATCAAATGGTCAATTTGCTGAAAGAGTAGGTCTTCAAACTTTTCTCCCTCAACGGTCAACTTAAGTATATCCGATATTAGTTCCGATTTTATCATTCTTAATTACTGCCAACGTTTGGCTAAAGCTAGCAATTTATTGCGTACGAAGTGTGCGGGCAAAAAATCCCGGACTTTGGCTGTCCGACCGAGATGGCCGCCCGGACTATGGACAAGTAATGGGCGTAAAGAGCGTGGCCAAAGAGTCGGACGTTAGCTTTAGCTATTATGTTAACATCAGTTTTTTATTAGCCTTTCGTATTGGTACTCAGGTGGCAGATAGACCATAGTGTCAATTGTTCTTACAGTGTCCATCATTGGATATTTTACGATTTGGTAAACAACTGAATCTATGCCTCCGTAGTAGTCGAAAATATCAATATCAATCCACTCCAAAGTGTCTAATTGTCCTTCATGCACATGATACTTTGCTCCGTAACCACCACCGTGACCCCAGTAATGAGATGTAATAATACCTTTATCAAAATAGAACGCTGGATTTGCTAACCTCATGGTTTCTTCCGTTTGGTATTTTTGAGTTTTAGAATCAAATTCATAAACATCAACTCTGAATTTGGTTCCTGTACCGGCTGAACCGTAGTATTCAAAGAACAGATCTTTTTTACCGTCATCATTCCAATCAAGTAGTCCGAAGTCCGGCCAAACATCATCATACCACTAGAGAAGTTCTTCCACTGGTTTAAGCGTTGAATCATTGATGTTAGTGATACTGTCCGACCAAATGAAATGGTATTCCGGTTCTTTTGTTCTGGATTCGAGGTAAATGGAGTATGATGTCGGTTCTGTTTCTGAGACGATTTCTAGTCCGTCATAAATTTCAGATGCAGGTTCAGATGAACAACTGATTAGCAATA
Source organism: Crocinitomicaceae bacterium (assembly GCA_022448165.1). Lineage (GTDB taxonomy): Bacteria > Bacteroidota > Bacteroidia > Flavobacteriales_D > Crocinitomicaceae > UBA4466. The sequence continues at coordinate 1,517 of JAKVAS010000268.1, forward strand.
AGGAAATAGATAAATATCTCAGTGATTTCATGTCCTTTTTCAGCAAATCTATTCCGTTGAGTGTAGAACATGAAATATTAAAGAGTATAAAACAACTTAACTTATTATTCGAGGGTGATTTGCTGAGAATTGATGTAAACGTTTGAGTAAAGATAGGCATTTTTAATGCCGGCGCAGAGTGTGCTGGCGTTCCTGCGTGGCCCCCAGGATTTGGTACAAGAACTGGGAGAATTTTGCGCTGGCCAAGGGACGGTGTGATTTTTACTTACTGTGTTACCTTACGTTTTCTTCTACACCAATTAATTCCAGTTTAAGTCTTGCTCCATTGAGTAGTTGGAAATCAATTGTTACAAATCCGTATTCAGACGAAAAATTTAAATTAAGTTGCGAACTACCAGCTAAAGATCTTGATGAAGACTTTATTTGCCAAGTTTCGATTTTACCAATAACCGAATTCACGATTTGCCTTCCCAAAATTTGATAGGTTGATACAACTTCAAGTGAATCGTAATATTTAGTCACAGCTTCACTAAAACGATAATTATATACAATTGATGTGTCAGACCATACAGAATCCTGTTCTGGTATTGCAGTTATCATTAAC
>JAKVAS010000269.1 GCA_022448165.1 Crocinitomicaceae bacterium
TAAATCTAAAAGGTATTCTGGATCTTGTTTTTCCGGATCAATGATGATATTTCCCTTACGAGCTGATGAGAAAACTACTTTGTTATATGATTTCCCCCAATAACTTACCCCAAATGAACTTGTACCTTTATTGAAAATTGCAGTGTCTCCAATATTTACAAAAATATCCTCATCAGCTTCAAGTTTAATGGCATAATTACAAGCAGACATATCATCAAGGCTTCTTTCGATAAGCTTGTCAGAAGTTCCATCCATACCTATAAAAACTTGATATGCTTCCATGGCTTCTTCATAATTCCCTAGATTCATTATTGAATTCGCCACATAATAAAAATCATCAGGATACCCTCCTCGTTTTGCCGATTTTTTGAAATATTCTATAGCTCTTTTGTAATCATATGATTTTCGATAACACATGGCGATTTGATGGTGAGTGTAGTCTTCTGTTGAGACTGTACGTACCGAATCTCCATTCTCAGTAGGAGTTTTTAATTTTTGATTAGAAAGAGATACTTCATAAGGAATTACTCTGGTAGAAAGGCCAAGGGAGTCATTCAATACCATTTTATATAATCTTAATGCAGAAGCGAAGTTATTTTTCTCGTAATAGTAATCAGCCTTGTATAACCAGACTTTCTTAGCTTGTGATGTAGCGTTAAAAGAAACGAATAATAATAGAAATATGGTAAGAACTTTAGGGAATCTCATCATCATAATCTAGGGCAAATTTTCACTGTTTGTTTGTCTTTTTTCTGGTGCATATAGGTGAAAGATAATTCGAATCCACCTCGGCCTGTAGATGCAGCTGTTAAAGTTGATAAGTTGAAATCATAGGCTAGTTTTGTTACATAGCCATCTTTCTTTAATCCGATACTTAATACTGCGGCATCAGCTGCTCTGTAAATTAAACCACCCAAAATATAGAGTTCATTTTTCTTTAAATAGATCCCAAGGTCAGTAGCTAAGGTGAATTCTGAAAAATTTTCTTGCCTCATGTATAGTGCTTTTGGGATCAAGTACAATGATTCGGTAATGTTGATTCTTGTTCCTAGGTGTGCATAATAGCGAATAGGTAATTTATTTGTTACTCCATACCATGATTCGTTAGGTCTTAATAGGTTGAAAATCGATACACCAATAAATGGGTTGATTCTACTTTGTTGTTTTGCATGGTAATAAAGAATACCAGCATTTAACTCTGGAATTACAAATGATTGCCCTCCAAATGACTCGCCATTATCCAAAGAGTTGTCAAAAGAACCACCGTTTGAAGAAGAGTATTGATTGTCAAATGTGTGTAGTTGGTGTTCTACATATTTCTGTGTAAGCCCACCTTGAATACCAAAAGAAATGATATTTGCTTCCTTTTTATCAAGTGAAAGAGTGTATGCGGCTGATCCAATCCCTTGCAATACGTTATAATTTCCAATTCCAGCTCTGTAGTTAACAACTTGTCCACCGAAGCCCCATTTTTTATAAGGGGCATCAAAACTAATTAGTGCTGTTTGATAGGGTTTAAAGTTAACGGCTTTCCATTGTGTTCTATATTGTCCATGAATTCTCCAGCTACCTTCAACAACACCAGTTAAAGCAGGGTTGAGGAATAGAGGTGCCGCATCATACATAGATAAATGGAAATCTTGCGCTTTTGAGTTGAATCCCAAGCTAAATAAGCAAATACACGATATGAATGTTAGTTTAAACTTCATTGATTATCTCATTAGGGTAACATCTCCTTCTTTTATTATTGATCGGTTTCCAACAATGATAACTTCAAAGGTCCAAGTGTAAACACCTACTGGTACATCTTCTCCTTTGTAGGTCCCATCCCAACCAATGTTTGCATCTGTTGTACTAAAAACTAACTGTCCCCAGTTATTGTATACCTTGAAATCAGCTGCTTCAAATGGTCCGCCTCTAATAATGAATTCGTCATTTTCTCCATCACCGTTAGGAGTAAAAGCTGTTGGTAAAACAGGTAATAATGCAATTTGTAAATTCTGAGATTTAGAGTTAGTACAACCTGCTGTGTCTTCAACTGTAAGCATTACCTCATAGAACCCACCATTTGCATACTGATTTACTTCGTTTTGTAAATTTC
>JAKVAS010000027.1 GCA_022448165.1 Crocinitomicaceae bacterium
ATTTACTTCCTAATAAATCGGTAACACAAGTATATTTGGATAAGGAGGGGAATACATGGGTGTCCACAATTAGTAACGGGATTTTTTTCTATTCTAAAAAGTACGTTGAGATTTTACCTCCGGTAGAAGAGAATGATTTACGCGTAAATCAAATGTATAATGATGTGAATGGGAAATTATATATATCCTATTTTAATGGTAATATTACGTCATTAGATGGCGTGGAAAATTATCGTTCTCATTACCATTCATTGACTGGTGCTCCAGCATTTGTTGCCTACGATCACTTGACAGGGGAAGTGAGTGATTACACTGATTTTAACGTCTCTTTTAGAGGGCAGAAGCATCGTTTTTTTTCCCGCGCAATATTATGGTCTGGTGATAGTATGTTCGTTACAGGCATTGGCCCAACGAAAGTTCTAAAGCTAGTAAATGGTAAAGTTAAGTCTGTTAAGGAGTATTTAGGACAGTTTACTGGTTTAGTGGAATATAATGGTAAGATTTATGCTTCATCTTTGTCTGGTTTGTTTTGTCTTGAAAATGATAAGTTTCAGAAGCTTGATATAGGCTCATTTTCTGATGTTAGGATAAATAAGCTTCAGGTTTTGGATGATTATTTGGTTCTTGGAACTTCAGGAAAAGGAATTGCTTTATTAGATAGGACAAATACCATCGTAAGATCAATAAACAAGGAAAAGGGGATTTCGAGTAACTTCGTATCGGGCCTATTTAGCGAGGGAGACTCCGTTTTGTGGATAACTACGAATAAAGGAGTAAGTAGATTTGAGCTTGGACGGAATGGGCGATATAGTGTAAAAATCATTGATAAGAGTGATGGGTTACTCAGTAATTTGGTGTGGGATGTAGCAGTCCGTAATGATACCTTGTGGATTGGGACTTCTAAAGGGGTTAATTATATGTCTTTAAATCATTTGTATCCGATAGAGGAGGGTGAGTATTCATACTATTTGAAGTTAAATAAGTGTTGGGTAAACGGTGAGAATTCGGGATTCTCTAAAACACAATTTGGATATAATGAGAATGAATTTAAGTTTAACTTTTCTGCGGTTTCTTTGGCTCTTCGAGATGATTTAGTATATCGATTTAGGCTAAATGGAGTAGATAAAAAATGGACTTATACAAGGTCACTTGTTGCGCAATATCCATTTTTACCTCCTGGAAAATATGAATTTATAGTACAAACTAGAGGTAATAATCAAGCTTGGGAAATAAATGAAAAGTCATTTTCATTTGTAATCCATAAAGCTTTTTGGAAGACTTGGTGGTTTTTAATATTGGTGGTTTTCTTGATAGCATTATTGATTTACTTGTTCTTTCGATATAGAATATTAAGCTATAATCGTGATATTATTCGTGAGATAGTTCGTCAAGTTTTGAAAAGAATTCGGAAGAATGAAAAGTATATTATAGTGAGGCAAGCTGGTCAGGAAGTAAGGATTAATACAGCACAGATCATTTTTATTAAATCTTCTGGCAATTACTTGGAAATTCAAACCGATCAAAAGAAATATGTTACCCGAATGAAAATCGGTGATTTTCTTAATGTTGTACCTGATCCTATTGAGTTTCTTCGTGTTCACCGTTCGTTTATAATTCGGTTGGATAAATTAGAAGAGAAGAGTAGAAGCGTACTTTTGATCCGAGGATATGAGGTCCCTGTCGGAAGAAGTTTTTGGGAGGACGTGGATAATATTCAGTTTTGATTTTTTAATTGTTTGTTTATAGTTGCTTTTTTTAAACTGAACAAGAATGATCTATTTATTTTTCTTGAAGTGATAGAGTTTTCATTTTATTAATGTACTTAAATAATGGAAACACCGTAAAGTATTTTCTTATTCAGATTGTTTCTTTAGTATGATTTTTTAATGTTTCACTGAAAAAAGTGGAATAACAAACAAAATCGAATTGTTGTTTATCCCTATTATGATGTTGTTTGTCACAATCGCCCTGTTTGATGAGGTTTCATTGGGTTTCAAGAGTTAAGTTTGCAGTGTCGATTAATATTGTTGATAAAGATATTTCTCGCCTACTACGAGCTAAAGACAAACCTAGAACCTTTGTTTTAAATAATTTTATCGATGGGATAATAAGAAAAGTATAATCACATTCTTTGATATCCAAAGATGATTTGTTTACTACCATTTTGTCTTGGCCTACTAGCTACAATTATTAAAAGCATCCACATTGTGGGTGCTTTTTTACAGTTATAATTGTCAGTTGCTATTTTCGTTTACTCCATCCATATGCAGATTACAACAAAGAAGAGTGGCTCGTACGTTTTTATAGCTATCAATAATTGACGATATAGTTCTTTTAACGCTTAGCGGATATTGAAGATGCAACAACGAAAATCTATTGTGATTTACAACCTATAAAAAGGCGTTGTATAAATTGGAGTGAGTAATAAATATTTACTTTTCGATTAACTCTTCACGACTTTTAGGACGCAATGCCATTTTCCAATCAAAACCTGGGATATATTGATCATCTTTATTGAGTTGATCCATTGGATAGAATGCTCCATCGGGAGTCTCTAAATAAGTAATTCCAATTACTTCATTACTATCTAAATCAATACGGAGGTCACTTGCATATAAACGATTCATTCCCATTCGTTTCTTTATGGGAATTGAATCTTCACTTATTTCAGAGTCGTCTTCAGGAAAGAAAACTGTGATGGCATTCCCTTTAACAAAAGTTTTATGGAGTTTATTGTCTTTAAATACTGCAATAATGTCTTTTCCTCCAATTTGATTGTAGAAGGAGTCTTGTGCCACTTCCATTAAGACGGTCGAGTGATCGTGAATGTTGACTCTTTCAATTACAGAATCTTTCAAGTGGATGTCCATGAAATCCCCTTTTAATTCAGCACCATTTGACCATACCATTGGATGCGTATATAGTTCCATTAGATCGTCTTGAGGGCTATAGGATATACTGTCTGCTTTGCATTGGAATTGGTTAGAGAATACGGCAGCTTGGTGATAAGCACGAATGTATTCAATAGAATCTTTTTTGAAGGAATATAATGTATCAGCATGTAGGTGCATGGTGTCAGTATCAAATTCTTTCGATGCAATCGCATTCCCTGTTATGAAGGAGTAATTTGAGCTGTCTGAAAATTCGGCATATTCACCATTAAAGTACATGTTCTGTGTTGAGTCACGATAATAAACATTGCCGATTCCAATTGATGTTCCAATGGTCGGCTGATAAAGTAGGGTATCACCAGAAATGTAAGTTTTAGGGCGCGAAATCCAAGCATTTTGTTGAAGAGATCCTTCTTGAGTTTCAGTGTTGTACCAGCCTGATTCACAATACATGTCAGTGCTGTCTAGATGTATGTCTGTTGGCCCATAGAAAAAGGCTTTCTTTTGATGATAAAGATAGCGGAGGGTATCAGTAGTCATCGTTAGATCTTTTCCTTTGTAGTTAACCTCTTTGCTAAAGAAGAAGTTTTTACTTTCTGGATGAAAGTAACCCACTTTACTTGTCAATACTTCTCTGGAAATAATTCCTTCAACACGGCCTCCGCTTGTATAGAATGCTTGTCCTTTTTCAGCGTCGTAATCTAAAGAATCAGTGGTAAGTTTGAATTCATTGTCACGAACTCGAACATTTCCCCAAAGTTTTGCCATTTTCGTTTTACCATCGTAGTATAAAGAATCACAGAACATATTAAGCGTGTCTCGCTTGTTCACATGAACTTTACCATACGCCTTTACAGCATTTTTCTTTTCGAAATAGTAGGCGGAGTCACAATACATTGTGTTGCCCTGATAGATGAAATTTACATTCCCAATGAGTTTGTGAACTCCTGTTTTTTCATCATATTCAAGACGATCTGTGCCCGGAATTAATTCCAAGACTTTGCCTTGCCCTAAAACGATGGGAGAGAGCAAAAAAAATGCGCTAACAAGCAGCGCACTTTTCAATATGTTTGATTTGTATATCAAGCAAGTACTTTATTGTTCAACGTTTGCGTACGATCTGGTCCTACAGAAACAGTTGTGATTGGAACTTCCAATTTTTGTTCCAAATATTCAACATATGCTTTTAACTCCGCAGGGGCATCATTGTATGACGTCAATTTGGTTGTATCATAGTTCCATCCTTTGATTTCCTCGTAAACAGGAACGATTTCAACATCATTAACGTCATAAGGGAAGTAATCGTATCGCTTACCATCAATTAAATAGTGTGTACATACATTTATTGTGTCAAAATTATCAAGTACATCTGATTTCATCATAGATAATTCAGAAACACCATTAATCATAATTGCATACTTCAATTGTGGTAAATCAACCCACCCACAACGACGTGGACGACCTGTAGTAGCTCCAAATTCACTACCTTCTTTACGGATTCTTTCACCAACTTCTTCATGCAATTCTGTTGGGAATGGTCCACTTCCTACACGTGTACAGTATGCTTTGAAAATTCCAATAACGTCACCTATTTTTGTCGGTGCAATTCCTAATCCAGTGCAAGTACCTGCTGTTACTGTATTTGAAGAAGTGACAAATGGATAGGTTCCAAAATCAATATCAAGCATTGTTCCTTGTGCTCCTTCGGCTAGGATCTTTTTTCCAGCCTTCATCGCATCGTTCAAGTATTGCTCACTATCAATTGCGGTAAGTTCTTTTAACTCTGAAACAGCTTGTAACCAAGGTTCTTCAAGAGTAGAAATATCATAACTGAATCCTTCAAAACGATCCAACATTACTTTATGTTTTTCAACAAGTTGATCGTATTTTTCTTGGAAGTTTGGAGAATGGATATCTCCAATACGCAATCCATTGCGCCCAGTTTTATCCATGTATGTTGGTCCAATTCCTTTTAGAGTGGAACCAATTTTATTTTTTCCTTTAGCTTCTTCAGAGGCTTGATCCAACAATTTGTGCGTAGGAAGAATAAGATGCGCTTTTTTAGAAATAACAAGTCGCGACTTAATATCTAAATTGAACGGTGATAATTTCTCAAGTTCTCCTTTAAAGATAACGGGATCAATTACTACACCATTACCAATCACATTCATGACACCATCACGGAAGATTCCTGATGGAATAGTATGTAAGACATGTTTAATCCCTTCAAATTCAAGAGTATGTCCTGCATTTGGACCGCCTTGAAAACGAGCAATAATGTCGTATTTTGGGGTTAATACATCGACGATCTTTCCTTTTCCTTCGTCACCCCACTGTAAACCGAGTAAAACGTCTACTTTCATTGGTTTGTTTTAAAATAATTGATTCCTGCAAGTTGATCCTTGCAGATTGTATATACTTCGTCTAGTTTAGCAATTTCAAAGATCTTTTTGACATTACCTGTTAAATTCACAAGTACTAAATCTCCAGACATGATCCTTGATTTTGTCAAGGTTCTCATGAAGAAACTAATACCTGAAGAGTTTGTGTGCGTTAATTTTTCTAAATCAAAAACGATTCTGTAATAATTTTGACTAAGGTGATCGAAAACTTCTTTTTCGAGTTCTTCAAAATCCATGTCATTTGTTATTTTCCCCTCCAAAGAGTAAACAATAACAGGATCATCAATAGATATGTTGTAGCCTAAATTCAAATCGTTTATTTTTCGTTAGCAGATTTCTTATTAGATTGTTTTTTCGTTCCATAAAAATAGAGTGAATGGTGCTGTATATCAATACCAAAAATATCTTCTATGGTCGATTTTATATTTTGAATCCTAGGATCACAAAATTCTAATAACTCACCAGTGTCAGTCAGAATTACATGATCATGTTGCTTCGAGCCATGAGCTTTTTCAAACTGAGCAAGGTTTTTTCCAAACTGATGCTTACGAACAAGGTTACAAGCGAGTAGTAACTCAATTGTATTATAAAGTGTTGCTCGTGAAACACGATAGTTTTGGTTTTTCATTTCAACATAAAGAGATTCGATATCAAAATGCCCTTCGTAGTTGTATATCTCTGCAAGTATTGCGAAACGTTCGGGTGTTTTTCTGTGACCATTCTTCTCAAGATAAGCTGAGAAAATGTCCTTAACTGTACGCTGTAATTCTTCTTGGATCATTCGAATTCAGTAAAAAGCAAATTTAGTGAATAATTGAATAAGAACACGAAGTTCTTACAAAGCTAATTTAAGGAGTTTTCAACAACGTTTGTTAAAAGAGTAAACATTTATTAATCATGACATTCAGATTACTCAATAATAGAGTGTCATTAATCAATGGAAGTATTGTATTTATTGAGTGTTTAGCAATTTTGAATATTTTTAATCAATGAATAGTTAATGTATGATTTTTGAAGTGGACGCGCTGAATAAAATGATCTAATATTAACACCTAACTTAACACTATTACAATGAAAAAGATTTACAATATTGCCCTTTTTGTTCTTGGGGTGTCTTTCGGAACATATTCTCAACATGGTAAAGCCTGGAATAATTGGCATTTTGGTTGGTTCGCTTCAATGGAATTTACCACAGGATCTCCTGTTGCAACTACAGGGTCTGGAATGATAAGTGAGGAAGGGGCAGCTTCTTATTCAGATGATCAAGGTAATTTACTGTTCTATACAAATGGCGGTGGCGACGGAAGCATTTTTACCGGACCTGGAGCGGTTTGGAATAAGAATCATGAAATTATGCCAAATGGTAACATTGATGCAACTGCGGGATGTTCAAGTTCTCCGCAATCCGCATTAGTAATTCCTAAGGTAGAGCATGAATATTACTTGTTTACGATGGGATGTGGTAATAATCAAGGGTTGCGGCAATCAATTGTTGATATGACACTTGACAACGGTTTAGGAGACCTTGCACTTGTTGGTGACCCTGTTTTTGGAGGAGCTGCGAATCCATTAGCAGAATGCTTAACAGCTACTCGACATTATAATGGAACTGATTATTGGTTAATTGCGCATGGAAGGAACAATAGTAGTTTTTATGTTTTTTTGGTTACATCAACGGGGATCTCTGGTCCTACAATCTATGATGTGGGCACTGGTACGGATAACCATGGACAAATGAAAATTACAGCTGAAGGTGATAAGATTGCCTATGGGCATGAATTATTTGAGTTTGATAAATCATCGGGTATCGTTTCCTATTTTGCCAATATTGGAAGAGCTGCATGGGGAAGGTGCTTTTCTTCTTCTGGAAGATATCTTTATATTACCGGGGAATTAGGCGTTGGTAATGTTTATCAATACGACCTGCAGTCTTCTAATATTGCAGGAAGTGAAATAGAAATAGCGGGCGGAGGTTTGTTTGCAGGGCCAATGCAATTAGGACCCGATTTGAAAATTTATGTAGCTACATATGGAACAAGTTCATTAGGTGTAATTAATTATCCAGAAGACCCTGGGACTTTATGTGATTTCGTTGTTGATCAGATTCCACTCAATAGTAATTGTCAATTAGGATTACCGAACTACATCGATAGTTATATCATTGAGAACAGCTTATCAGTTCTTGATAAGAATCAAGAAATTGGAGTGTTTCCAAATCCAACCAATGGAATAGTTCATTTTAAATCAATACTAACTTCGAAGGCTCGCATAACCAATATCGAAGGACAAGAGTTGCTTTTGGTGAATTCAGGAATTGATGAACTTGACCTGTCTAATTTTCCATCGGGGATCTATCTTATACACTATAAAAACGGAGTGGAAAGATTGATAAAACAATAAGGTTTTTGGTTGCGTTTATTCTTTTATTCATAGTTATTAGAATAAATGGAAACACCATCTGTTAGATGGTGTTTTTTTATGACTGAAATTCGTTTTATGATCCATTCATAATTGTAGTAAGCCGCTTGTGTATTTTTGATAAATCAATTGTAACTTATGGGAAAAGAATGGGTCATACGAGAAATTGAAATACTATGATGAAGTCAGGTCTGTTGATGTTATTGCTTTTACTGTGCACAGGTTCAATGCATGCCCAAATCTTAAAGGGAGTATTAACCGATGAAAATAATGAGAGAATTCCTTTTGCTAAAATTTGGGTAAAGAGTACTAGTTACGGTACCATTTCTAATGGGAAGGGAGAATATCAACTTGAATTAGAGGTTCCTGGTGTATATTTAATAAGGTTTTCCGCGCAAGGATATATCGAGATTGAGGATAGTATTAGTGTTCTTGAGGGTGAGAACTTTTATTCCGTAATACTGAAAAATCCAGTACAAGAAATTAAAGAGGTATCGGTAACCGCTGTAAACAAAAAGGGTAGAGGGAAGGCTTTGATGAAAAAAGTAATTGATAAACGAAAGACATTTTTGGACGCTTCTAGCAGGTATGCTTGCGAAACGTATTGTTTTTCTAACTTAGATAAACGAAGCACCTCAAAAGATTCTATTACTGACTCGAGTATCGTGACAATTGCTAAAATGAATATTGTAGAATGGAGAGCACATTCGTATTATCAGGCTAAAGGTAGGTACAAAGATGAAATTATTAGTTTTTCAGATTATACAGAGAAAGTAAACAATCACGTGTCTGTGGAAGTGTCCTTTTCTGAAGACGAGCTTGGTGAAAATGGTGCTCCAATTGAAACGAATCCGTATATTTTTATCAATGGATCCGAAGATGCGGATATTAATATTTTTAAAAATACGATTACGATTCCTTCGATTTCACAACGACCGCTTATTTCACCGTTGGCATTTAATGCATTTATGTATTATAATTTTTATTTAGAGGGATCATTTTATGAAGATGGAGAAAGAATCGGTGAAGTTAGAGTAGAACCCAAATTTAAGGAAGAAGCACTCTTTAGAGGAACGCTTTATATACGAATGGAATCTTTTCAACCTGCTTCATATGAGTTCGCTGTAAACAAGGGAGCAATGAACTATTTCAAGGAGATGCATTTGATTTGTAATTATGCTAACATTAACGGAGTCCCGCTTCCTGAAAAAAGAGAGTTTACATATTTAATAAAGGAAGGAAAGAACTTTATTCATGGAAATATTCGTTTTTCTCAAAGTGATTATCGCTTCGAGTATGATGACAGTTCCAAGAGGTTTTGGTTAGAAACACAAGTGTATTTGCCTGAAGCATTTGATAAAGATTCGTTGTATTGGAGTCAAGTTCGTCCTTTTCACCTAGAGGAAGAAGAGAAAAGGTTCATTTTTGAGCAAGACAGTATCAATCAGGTTCTGTCTAGTGAGGAGTATTTAAAAAAGCAGGATAGCACCTATAATTCGTTAACAGTTTGGGACTTTCTATTTAATGGCGTAGGATTTCGAAATACGTTTAAGAAGCAAGAAATTTGGGTGAATGGATTAATTGATCAGGTTGTGCCATTTGGAGTAGGTGGTTATCGTCATAGATTGAGAGGGACCTATAGTAAAGAGTTTGTTAATTCCCATGCTATTGATATTTCGCCTAGAATCGATTATGGGTTTAGAAATAAAGATTTGAAAGGAGGGATAGACGTTGGGTATCTGTATAATCCCAAACGATTTTCACGAATTAATCTTGAGGTGGGGGACGATTATGATTTAGTGAATAGTTATGAGAGTATTCAAGGAACACTTTCTCCAGCTAACCGAGTTAGGAACAAGAAGGTTAAATTGACGCATACTTTTGAAGCGTTTAATGGTTTTTATTTGCGAACAAGCGTGAATTATTCAAATCGAATTTCAATTGATAATATTACATATCCGGATTGGGTAGATCTTTTTGGAACGTTTTCAGAGCCTAAACCATTTGTCGATTATGCGACTTTTATGCCTGAAGTGGAAGTGTCCTATCGATTCCGCCAAAAATATATTTTAAAAGGAAATAAGAAAATTGTTACAGGAACAAAGTGGCCAAAGTTGTCCTTGTTATATAGGAAAGGTATTGCCGGAGTTTTTGGAGGGCAGTCAGATTTCGATTACTTGGAGTTTGGTGTTGATGATGAAATGGATTTGAAACAATGGGGAACGTCAGATTTTAAAATGACCGCAGGCTCGTTTTTACAGAAAAAAGATCTACGATTAATTGAGCATAGGTATTTCAGAACATCCGATCGTTTCTTCTTTTCTAATCCAACATCCTCGTTGCAGAGATTGGATACGTCATTGAGTACATCTACACTATTTCTACAGGCGAATTATATTCATCATTTTAAAGGTGTTTTCCTGAATAAAATTTGGGGGATTAATAAACTTAAATTGGAGGAGACAGCTGGAGGTTCTTTGTTGGTTATTCCAGAGGCAAATTTTAATCAAATGGAATTATACGCAGGAATAGAACGTGTATTTAGAATCAAAAAACAATTATTCAAACTGGGGGCGTATGCAGTAGCTGTAAATAATAATGTAGAGAAAGCTTCGGTGCAGTTTAAGTTTGGAATTAATTTCTATGATAGCTTTCGTAGGAAATGGGATTATTAAAATTGAAGTACAAAAAAAAGCGATACATATCAATGCATCGCTTTTATATCTTCTTTGTCTGATTAGAGAATTACCTCTAATACTTCATCTTTTGATTTTCCAGCATTTAACTGTTCAACAATTGCTTTGAAGCTCGACTCTATTTCTTCGTCAGAAATACTTAATGCAGTTCCATATTTGTTTACCAATGTTTTTTCATTTTCATCAATAACACCATCAACCATAATCATTTGAATCAATTGTACGAATCTTTCGTAACGATCTTCTTTTGATACTGGTGGATACATTGGATATGAATCAGAGTTTTCAATGATTTCTTTTACTTGTTCATCAGTAAGAGAAAGCTTTTTTGCCATTCTTGCAAGCAATTTGATTTCTGTTTCATCTACTTTACCATCAACACGAGCTAACATTACAAGGTTGTTGAAATGTCCTTTATTCGCGCTTTTTTCTCCTGATTCAAATAATTGTGCAATCGTTCCCATATTCAGTATTAAAATTTCGGTGCAAAGATAGTGATTTCGTCTACCTTATGCTGTTTACTATAAATTATTTTCAATGTAATTAATCAAAGAGTGAATTACTTTGATGTGAATTTCTTGCGCTCTGTCAGCATATTCAGAGTGAGGAGCGCGAATTTCTATATCACAGGCATCGGCCATTTTTCCTCCGGTTTTACCTGTAAGACCAATAACTTTCATCCCTTTTTTCTTTGCCACCTCAATAGCGTTGATAACATTTTTAGAGTTTCCACTTGTTGAGATTCCTAACAGTATATCTCCTTCATTACCAACTCCTTCAATGTATCTGGAAAATATAAAGTCAAACCCGTAGTCATTTCCGACACAGGATATATGACTAGGGTCGGAAATTGAAAGTGCCGGGATTGATGGTCTGTCATCTCGAAAACGTCCGGTTAATTCTTCAGCAAAATGCATTGCATCGCACATCGAACCTCCATTTCCGCAGCTAATGATTTTCCCTCCATTTTTAATGCTGTCGACCATAGCCTGTCCAGCTTTCGCTATAATTGCATGGTTTTCCGAATTGTTAAATAGTTGCAAAATTTTGCTTGCTTCGGAAAATTGGTCTGCTATTTGTTTTTCATTCATCAGAAATGGATTTTACCCCAAAAATAAAGAATAATAAACAGCAGGAGATAAAAATTGAATCAAACTTGCTATATTTGGAAACCCGAGTCTCGGCTCTAAAACAAACAAAACTATGAAGAAAAGTTTACTACTAATTTGTTTAATTTTCATGACAGCAGGTGCGAATGCACAAGATTGCTTCGTAAGACTACAAAAAGCCTTTGATAGCCGAGGAGCTTATTCGGTTTCAGATGATATGCACCGAAATGTGATTTTATCTTTTTTCGAAGACGGATCATCTTACTGTATATCAGGAAAGGCACGTGTTGAAAATGGATTGATCGTTTCTGTTTTTATGCAGTATGACGATAATACTTACAAGTTGATGGAAAAGAAGATTTATAATTCTAAAAAGCAACCACCAACTATCGTAAATGGAATATCAGAAATGATTTACAATACTGATGGAGAAAAGTTTAAAGTGGTTTTTATCGATGCGTTGAAGCCAAAGAAGAAGTCATTTAAGCAAGTTACGCTTCCAGACGACTTATAGATTAATATGCTTAATTTCATTATCCCGCTTCTTATCTTAGAAACGGGATTTTTTATTTCAATTCATTTGTTTCCTTAGTTTTGTCGGATGAACATATTTCAAGATAAGATTGTTTGGGTAACGGGGGCTTCAGCTGGTATCGGTATGGAGATTGCCAAGCAAACTGCGGAAAAGGGGGCGAAATTGATTCTTTCTGCAAGAAATAAAGAAAAGCTTCAAAAGCTAAAACTTTCGCTACCAAATTCGGATCAGCATTTGGTGTTACCACTTGATTTGGAGCATTCTGGAAATTTTAATGAATTAGTTTCTATTGTTATAACCGAGTTTGGGAATATTGATTTTTTGTTCAATAATGGTGGGCTTTCGCAACGTTCGGAAGTACATGAGACCCCTATGGAAATTGATCGTCGTATTATGGAGATTAATTATTTTGGAAATATTGCTCTTGCCAAGGCTGTGTTGCCTGTATTTCGAAGACAGAAATCAGGGCATTTTATCGTTATTTCCAGTATTGCCGGAAAGTTTGGTTTTTTTCTGAGAAGTGCCTATAGTGCTTCAAAGCATGCATTGCATGGCTTCTATGAGAGTTTATTGCTGGAAGAGGAAAAGAATAATGTTTTCGTTACAATTGCTTGCCCTGGGAAAATAAATACTGATATTTCTATGAATGCATTAAATGCAACTGGTGGAAATCACGGTGTAATGGATCATAATCAGGCTACTGGAATGTCAGTTGAAGCTTGTGTAACTAAGCTATTGTTAGCTACCTCAGCAAAGAAAAAGGAAATTTTAATTGGAAAGAAAGAGATTAAAGCAGTTAAATTAAAAAGATTTATGCCGAGATTATTTTGGAAGGTGATACGAAAGCAGAGTGCTACTTAACCCTTTTAATCACTTATTACGTTATAGTATCAGACTTAACACTTATCTAAAGAATGCATTCCAAATTACACGTATTGACTCTTTGTAAACTACTAAACATAGGTTTAATTTTACTTTTACTATCAGCCTGTGGAACATCGAAAGAAGATGTAGCAAATCCTAATGTACTAATTTATAAGTGTGGTGCAGAAAACTTGGTCGTTAGAGATGGACTTGAGTTTTTTGAAAGTAATGGTCTCAATTTTAAAGGAAAAAATGCACGTTCGCAAGAAGAGGTCTTTGAAGGAAAATATTCTATAAAACTAGATACGATTAATAAATATGGTTTTGGAACTGTTTTTACAGAGGTTCAAGCTGGAGAGTATTTTGAGATTACAGTTTGGAAAAAATCAAAAAATGATATTGGAAATGTAATTGCAGCTTCTGAAAATGGGTATTCTTTTAAAGCCAAAAGTTCTAGTACTTCTATTATTGAGGAAAAAGATGGTTGGAAGAAGTTGTTTTTAAGTTTTACTGCAACCGTAGATCTGGAAAAGTTGAATGTATATGTATTTTCTGGTGGGGCAGAGGCTTATTTTGATAATATCGAGATTAAACGATTTAAAGAACGTCCGATGTTAGATATTCCTGATGTTTCAACATTAGAAATAGTAATTCCTGACTCCAATTACAAGGAGCTTCAAGGTTATGTAAATAGTGCGATCCAAGAACATATTATTGAGTCAAAATATAAGAAGTATGTAAAAGGTTTTATTCTTTTGAATGGGGATTCTTTACCGATGAAAATTAGGCTAAAAGGTGATTGGGCTGATCATTTAACGGGTGGAAAGATTTCTTATCGAATTAAGTTGGCTAAAGGATACGCATATAAGGGAATCAGAAGTTTTAGTGTTCAACATCCCAGTACAAGGAATTACTTAAACGAATGGTTTGCGCATAAACTATGCGAACGGGAGGATATTTTAACGACAAAATATGAGTTTATACCTCTTAAGATGAATGGCTTAGATCTTGGTGTTTATGCGATGGAAGAGCATTTTGATAAACAACTTCTAGAGTCTAGAAATCGAAGAGAAGGTCCAATTCTTAAGTTTGATGAATCGGGAGCTTGGGCAAAAGCCTTTGCTGAATCTCAAATGGAAGAAAAATTAGAACTTCCATATTTTGAATCTTCTATGGTGTCCTGTTTTAAGAAGAAACGAACAACAAAGTCTCCGATACTTTCTTCTCAGTTTTCGAATGGTGCGGTACTCCTCAACTTGTTCAAGAATGGATATGATCAACCTGAAAATTTGTTTAATTTGAAGAAGTTGGCAAGGCAATATGCATTGTTTGATTTATTAAATGTGCATCATGGTTTGGCTTGGCATAATAGACGGTTTTATTATGATCCGGTTTCAGGGAATTTAGAACAGATTGCTTTTGATTTACTTCCTGGTTCATTGCCAATGAATCAGACCTTGGCAATGAATCAGTTTTTGGCATCTGAGGTTAAGAACAAGCCGGAAGGGGTACTAGATCATTATGTTTTTCTAAATGAAGAGTTTCGACAGTACTATATTGAGAATTTAAGATTGTTTTCTTCCGAAGCATATTTGAAGTTGGTCCTTAAAGAGTTGGAGGCCGATTTAGTTAAGCAAGAGAAGTTGATTGAGAGTGATTTTAGGAATTACTCAATGGACATTGATTTTTACTATAAAAAGGCGGCTTTAATTAGAGAGGAATTGGTTCAAATTGAGGGGGATTGGGATGACTTTAATAGCAAATTTGCTGGGAAGTCTCATAATTCGGAGGAAATTAAATATGAAGAGCGAAAAGATGATTTCTTTTTGAAAGAAATATCAATTAATGCTTATCTAACAAAAAATGCGGATAGTACGTTTACAGTTGAAATTGAAAATTATCATGTGAACCCTGTTGAAATTTGTGGTTTTTCGTTTGCTGGAAATACTGGGGAAATAACCTCATTAGAAGAAACTGCGGTATTAAATGGATTAAGAAGATCAACTGGGGTTGATTCAAAGAAAATGACTTTTGTGCATCATCCCAAAAAGGTGTTTTTTAAAGTTGAAAATGATACTGATTCATTGATTTCTAAAAAAGTGATCAATTGGGAAAGGCCTGGAAATAGTCATCCTAGAATAGAGTTGAAGAATAAATTTCAAAAGAGATCCCCTTTTTATTCAATTGAAGAGAATACGGTCATTTTTGGAAGAAAAGCGACAAAAATTAATGAATTGATTTATGTTCCATCTAAATACAAGGTTCGATTTGATCCAAATTCAAAGATTGACTTTGTTAATGGGGGAGGACTGATAATCAATAATTCATTGCAAATGATTGGAGAAGTTTCCGAAGGAATTAAATTGTTTTCTTCTGATTCCTCTTCTATGGGAATAACTGTGATGAATGCGGAAAGTGTTGAAATAAGCAATGTTGAAATAATAGGATTTAATACACTTAATTATAAAGGTTGGACCTTAACAGGTGCGGTAACTATTTACGAAGTGGAGGATGTCAAAATCTCCAATTTGAAAGTGTCTAAGAACTTGTGTGAGGATGCTTTAAATATTGTTCGCAGTAATTTCGTTATTGAAAAATTAACGATTGAAGAAACACTCAGTGATGGATTTGATGCTGATTTTTGTTCGGGATCACTTAGTTCTTCTGTATTTAATAATACAGGTAATGATTGTATTGATTTTTCGGGAAGTGTTATTAAGCTAAATGATATTACTATTAGTAACTCTGGAGATAAAGGAATTTCAGCAGGAGAAAGGTCTTCAATACAGTTTGAAAATGTAAGAATGAATGGAGCAGGTATTGGTGTTGCTTCAAAGGATGAGTCTAAGGTCGTTGGTCAAAAGATTGATTTGAGGAATATCGACATCGATTTTATTGCTTTCGTTAAGAAACCGGAATATAACAAGGGTTCATTGATAGACGTTGATCAAGTTAAACTGGAAAATCGATTAACAACAGAATGGTTTGAACTTGGTTCTGTAGTAACGATTAATGGAAAGTCTTATGAAGGAACAGAGAAGTTGAATGTTGAATATCCGTAAGGTAGCAATGAAAAGACGGAGATATATACTGATAGTTGTATCAATGCTTATATTAGCCTCTTGTACAGGTAAGAAGGGGATTTCGGATATAGCTGAGAGAAAGGATAGTTCATATGCTTTTTTTGTCGCAGGGCATGCTTATGGTAATCCTATGAGTTTCCAGTATGGACTACACCCACCGTTAAAAAAGGCTATTTCATTCCTAAATAATTATCCACAGATGAGTTTGGGAGTTTTTACGGGGGATGTTGTTCCCAAGCCTACTGTAGCATATTGGGATTCTGCATATGCAGATATAAAACAGTTTAATATGCCTGTACACATTGCTCCTGGAAATCATGATAAGGGAGCGTTTTTTTTCGAAACACATGAAAAGTATTATTCGTTTAAAAAAGAAAATGATCTGTTTATCATTTTGTCGCCAGATAATTGGAATATTGATAAAGATCAAAAGGAATTTTTGATGAATACAATTGAGCTGGAATCTGACTCTGTTAAGAATATTTTCATTTTTTGTCATGAACTAATTTGGTGGTCACCTCAAAATCAATTTGCCGGAGTCGAGATTAATTTTCGACCTCATTACCCTGGATCAACTAATTATTGGGAAGAAATTCACCCGATTTTAGATTCTTTGTCAAATAATGTTGTCTTATTTGCTGGAGATCTAGGGGCAACGGCAAAAATTACTCCTTACATGTATTCTAAGCAGGGTAATGTTACTTTCATAGCAAACGGCATGGGGAATGGTAAATCAGATAATATTATCATTGTTGAGGTGGGAGTTGACTCAGATGTTCGCTATCATTTGATCGGGATAAATGAAAGACCGTATAGTGAATTAATAAAACTGGAAAAATATAAATTACCTGAGTTTAAAAGAGACTCATTTTAGATGTTTATGGGAATTAGTTTATCCATTAACATTGATTACTATTCCAATAACTATTCCAATTGCTCCCAGCGAAATCCCTAATATTTTTTAAGCCTTTTCTGGAACAAAGAAAGTTCCCAAAAGGATAGAACCTTAGTCCATATGGGTAGTTTTAGAAGTGCACATAATGGAGTGATAAATATGGAGTTTAATCCAAGTAAAATCCCGATTGGAGTAGTATATAAAAATCTAAGATCAGGTGTATGGCCATTTGTTTGAATAGATCCAAAATAGCTAGAATATATTGGGTATATTAATATCAATGTGATAAAACAAAAAAGCGTTCCAACAATCGTTAAGATCGAGGAACGCTCAGTATGTTCTATGTTGGTATTTACCACTTAAATAATGGTCTGTTACCCATTAAGTCATTTACATCTCCACGAACTGTTTTGATTAGTGCTTCATTGTTTACATCACTTAAAACTTTATCAATCAATCCTACGATAGAAGGAATGTCGTTTTCAGCAACTCCACGAGAAGTAATAGCTGATGTTCCTACACGCATACCTGAAGTTACAAATGGACTTTCAGTATCGAAAGGGACCATGTTTTTGTTAACAGTAATATCAGCAAGTACGAGAGTGTTTTCAGCATCTTTTCCTGTAACCCCTTTCGAACGAAGATCAATTAACATAGAGTGATTGTCAGTTCCTCCTGAAATTACAGAGTAACCACGATTAACAAATTCATCAGCCATAATTGCGGCATTCTTTTGAACTTGTTTCATGTATGTTTTATAGTTGTCTGTTAGTGCTTCTCCAAAAGCTACTGCTTTTGCTGCAATCACATGCTCTAAAGGACCACCTTGGGTTCCTGGGAAAACAGCTGCATCTAACAATGCTGCCATTGATTTGTAGTTTCCATTTTTCCATTTTAATCCAAACGGATTATCGAAATTTTTACCAAGCATAATTACACCTCCTCTTGGTCCGCGAAGTGTTTTGTGCGTGGTTGTTGTTACGATATGGCAATGTTGTAATGGATCGCTAAGTAAACCTGTAGCAATTAACCCGGCAGGGTGAGAAATATCAGCAAGAATTAATGCGCCAATTTCATCAGCAATCTTACGGATACGTGGATAATCCCAATCTCTACTGTATGCCGAAGCTCCACAGATGATCATCTTTGGCTTTTCACGTAAGGCAACTTCTTCCATTTGATCGTAATCAACTAAACCAGTTTCTTTGTTTACGCCATAAAAATATGGATCAAACATTTTTCCTGAAAAGTTAACAGGTGAACCATGGGTTAGGTGACCACCGTGAGATAGATCAAACCCTAAAATTTTATCACCCGGCTTTAAACAGGCTAAAAATACCGCAGCATTTGCTTGAGCTCCAGAATGTGGCTGAACGTTTGCCCATTCTGCACCAAATAACTCTTTCAAGCGGTCAATTGCAAGTGTTTCAACTTGATCGACAATTTCGCACCCACCATAATAGCGTTTATTTGGTAAGCCTTCAGCATACTTATTGGTAAGTACACTTCCCATTGCGGTCATTACTTCATCACTTACAAAGTTTTCTGAAGCAATTAATTCAATTCCATGAAGTTGACGCTGTTTTTCAGCTTCAATTAGTTGGAAAATTTTGGAATCTCTAGTCATCTGATCTAGTAGTTTTGATTGTAAATTTGTTGCAAACCATCTTTTAATTCCGTTTCCGGTTTGTAACCTGTTAATTCTTTTAATTTTTTCGAACTCCCCACACGACGTTCAACTTCATAGTCGTATCGTTTTCTTGGGGCCTCAATGTATATAATTTCAGACGAAGATTTGGTAATTTCTTTAATCGATTCAGCTAAGTCAGTGATACACCATTCAGCTTCATTGGCGATATTTATGATATGGCATCCTGTCAATCCCATTAGGTTAACACACGCATCTACAGTGTCTTCAATGAATGTGAAGTCTCTTGTTTGTTTTCCAGAACCAAAAACAGTGATGTTATCTCCTGCAATTGCTTGTTCAAAAAATAACGGAATAACCATTCTGTTGTCCTGATTTGAACCGTAAACATTGAAGAATCGAAGAGAAACAACGTTCAATCCTTTCTCTTCATGATGAGAAGCAAGGTATATTTCATTATATCTTTTCGCCATTGCATATGAAGTACGAGGATCTACAAGTACTTCTTCAGTTAATGCATTTTCAATCGCAGAATGTCCATAAATTCCACTTGTAGAAGCGTACATTATTTTTTTAATGTTATTAACCTCAGCAGCATGAACAACGTTGCGTGTCCCAATAACTTCAACGTCCATTGTTTCAACTGGATTGTCTGCAACGATATCCACGCCTAAAACAGCCGCGAAGTGAAAGATTAGATCGCATCCTGAAGATGCACTTACAACTGTGTCTAAAACTCGAACATCACCCTTTATGAATTTGATTTTTGAAAAAGTCTCTTTATCTAACTTATTTCCTCGTAACAGCGAATCAAGAACTACAACATCATGTCCGTCCTCTACTAATTTTTTTGCCAAGTTACTCCCAATAAATCCTGCGCCTCCTGTAATAAGTATTTTCATTTTTGTTTATTATGGTAGTATATAATTGAGGATGTCATCATTTAATCACATCCTTTTAATAACGAATAAGTTATGGGTTAGGCTGCCTGTTTCTGAATGAATAATTCCTTCAGACGTAAACAGGTCTTTTCGAACGCAACCACTTGCGTGAATAATATTTCCTAGACCATCTAAAATTCCAACATGTGTAATTTTCTTTTTTGAATTTTCAAAAAAAGCCAAATCTCCTGGAGTAACATCGTTAAAATCAACTTCAGTTCCGTGGTTAACTTGTTCAGAAGCATCTCTCGGTAAATTATATCCAAAAAATCGGTAAATAACCTGAACAATTGCTGAACAGTCAATACCAAAAGGCGATTTTCCTCCCCACAAATAAGGAGTGTTTATGTAGTCTTCTGCATACTCGATTACAGAAGATAATTCATTTTCTTTTTCATCTTTAAATTGAAACGTTTCGTTTCCAATAACAAATTTATTTACCCCTTCAGGAATATTTGCGCCACGACAAATCCATTGATTTCCCCAAGGTGTAGATAATAAGCGTTGTCTATCTTTTAAGTAAGAAAGTCCTTCAGACCAACGTTTGAACTCTTTTTGAGAAAGTGTTGTTACTTGCTTATGATCTATATATCCCTCATAGCCATCTGATAGTACTGTGATTTTAGCCCAAGGAATCGTTATTTCCTGCACTTCAACCATTTCCCCAAAAAGCAACTGCGTCACAATCTCAGATTGATCTTCTGATTTCAATCGAACAGGTGAAATACTTACATTACAGTATGCCTTGCTCATTATTTTCTAGGGAAGTTAGGGTGTTTCTTTAAGTTGATGATTTGCTGCATATGACGTTCATTATGATACGTAATAAACAATAGGGCATCTCCTAGACGAAGACGAACAATCTTTGATATAGAAATCGGGATTTTAATACGTTTCAAGTTTACCTGAGACGCCGAATCCGCAATGTTTAGTAATTCTTGCTGTCTTTCAAGAAACGTTGCTACTTCATTTCCTGTAACTAGTGTAGAGTCCGTATATGGATTGTAGCCTTTAGGAGCTTTAAACTTTCGCTTAACATTTTTAGCATTCCCCAACTTCATAGATTTCCAAGCTGACTTTCCTAAAGGTGAGCTAATAAACTCTTCCTTCACATTGGTAAAACGAGTCCCCTCCATTTTTTTTATCAATGTTGGATGATAATAATTGGCGTAAGCGTTTAGATGAGCTAATACTTGAGTAATGCTCCATACCCCCGGATTTGGATTCCAGTTTAACTGGGATTCACTCATTTTACTTACCAAACGATTCATCTGTAGGATGTTCTCCTCAGTGATGTCCTTGATGACTCTAATGAGTTCGATAGCTGTTATTGATCTTTTCATCTATTTCGTAGCCCTATTTATCTACGCTGTAAAAGTAGCAAATTCACAGCTAATGACACTAAGAAAGTTCAAAGAATAGGAGAAGTTTAGTTACTTTCGTGATTCCTTTAATTTACCTATTAAGATGATAGATCAAAAGCCGTTAATTTTAATTACAAATGATGATGGGATTTTCTCGAAGGGAATTCATTCATTGTATGAGGTTGCGAAGGCATTTGGAGAGGTTGTTGTAGTTGCTCCAGACTCTCCTCAATCAGGAATGGGACATGCTATAACAATTAATCATCCTTTACGATTAGATAAATCTTCAATTTTCCCTGGAACTAAAGCATATTCTTGTACTGGAACTCCCGTTGATTGCGTGAAATTGGGAATATATGAAGTATTGAATCGAAAACCTGACTTGATCATTTCAGGAGTAAATCATGGGGCAAATACTGCTACTAACGTACTTTATTCAGGAACAATGTCTGCTGCAGTTGAAGGTGCGATGGAGGGAATTCCTTCAATTGGTTTTTCACTCTGTGACTTTGATTTAGATGCAGATTTTTCCGTTGCAATGATCGTTGCTGAAAAATTAATCCAAAAAGCGTTAAAAGATGGAATGCCAAAGGGTGTGTGTTTGAATGTTAATGTTCCTGAAATAAAGGAGGAAGATTATAAGGGAATTCGTGTTTGTAAAGGAGCTCATTCATTCTGGGAAGATCGATTTGATAAAAGGAATGATCAATTTGGGAAGCCCTATTATTGGCTTACTGGAGATTTCTTAGATGAAGATATAGGAAAAGATACAGATTTACACTGGATAGATAAAGGATATGCGACAATCGTACCGATTAAATTCGATATGACGGCATATCAAGTGATGAATGAACTTGAAAATTGGAATATATGAATATTAGAAATTGGTCGAAAGGGCATACGTTTGGATTAATCCTTGGGATTCTTGTCCCCTTACTGGTAGTTCCATTGGTATTACTTATTCAATCATTTGCACAAAATTATACGTTTGAGCGTTTGTGGAGACAATTTGAAGTGATTAGACCCTTTCAAATTAAAATGTTAACGATTTCACTGATAGCTAATTTGGTAACCTTTTATATCTTTCTTAATAAAGAACGATATAAATTAGCAATGGGAATTATTTTGGGAACTATTGCTTATGCACCGTATATTATTTACATCAAGTTCTTCTGATTCATGAAGCATTCTAAAAGGCTATACGTAATTGCAGGAGAAGCATCAGGGGATTTACATGCAAGTAATTTAATGCGTGAAATGCTTGATATTGATGACAAACTCGATTTTCGGTTTTGGGGAGGTGATCGAATGGAAGAAGTGTACAAAGGAGGAGTGAAACACATCAAAGATCTCGCTTTTATGGGGTTTTGGGAGGTAATAACAAATATTCGAACAATTTTCAAGAATATTACTTTTTGTAAACAAGACATTCTTTCTTATAAACCTGATGCAATTATTTTAGTTGATTATCCTGGATTTAATTTGCGTATTGCAGAATGGGCGAAAGAACAAGGAATTCAAGTAATTTATTATATATCACCGCAGGTATGGGCATGGAAGCAAAAACGTGTACATAAGATTAAAAAAGTGGTAGATAAAATGTTTGTTATTCTTCCATTTGAGAAAGAGTTTTACGAAAGGTTTGATTATTCGGTTGAATATTTAGGACATCCATTGTTGGATGAGATTTCTCGTCATGCAGAAAGGGCAACGATAATGGATTCTTGGAAGAAAGAAAGAAAACTTTCTGATCTACCAATTATTGCGGTTCTCCCGGGAAGTAGAAAGCAAGAAGTTTCTAAGAAACTTCCTGTGATGTTGGATGCTTTAAAAGGGATGGAGGATTATCAAGTTGTTGTGGCCGGTGCACCAAGTTTAGAGCCAATCTTTTACAAGGAGTTTTTGGGAGATAACACAAAGATTATATTTAATGACACATATAATTTGTTAAGTATTTCTTCTCTGGCAGTTGTTACATCTGGAACTGCTACTTTGGAAACAGCGTTGTTTAAAGTGCCAGAAGTTGTTTGCTATAAAAGTTCGCAGATTTCATATTCCATTGCAAAGCGTTTAATAAAGGTAAAATATATCTCTCTAGTGAATTTGATCATGGATAAATTAGTCGTGAAAGAATTGATTCAAAACGAATGTACTCCAGAGAAGATTAGGACCGAAATTGAATTGATTATTCAAAATCAAGAATACGCTGAATCTATGAGAAATAACTATAATGAGCTTGCGGAAATTCTAGGAGGGGGGGGAGCAAGTCGAAAAGTTGCACAATCCTTGTTAACAAGTATTCATAAGCAATAACTTTCCATATTACGAGGAAATGTAATTTTATGCCTTTGAGACAGTTACTCCTCATATTGATTTTTATAGCCTTCGGATGTGTGAATGCCCAAGAGGTTAGTATTGGTGTTTTGCGCGATTATAATGTGAATCGTGTAACATTTAGTCATTTTAAGAAGCATTATTCAATTTACGCAGATACAAGTTATATTGGTACTCTCGAAGACTTTAGTTACATAGAAGTTCAGTTAAATAACGGAAGATTATTGCTCAGTTGTAATACAGTTAGTAAAGGGAGTTTTAAGAAAATACGATTAACAACTAGAGATCAAGGAGGGGCAATTATTGTTACTTCTAAATCTCCAATTGTACGACAACGAAAGTATGAAGATAATTTCGAAGTAAAGGTTGTTAGTGGTAGAATGACAATTGTTAATAAGGTTCAGCTTCCGAATTATCTATCCGGTGTCATTGAGTCGGAAGGTGGGGGAGGAAGAGCGGCTGAATATTACAAAGTGCAAGCATTAATGAGCCGTACGTATGCTCTTAAGAATCTTAAAAGACATAAGAAAGAAGGGTTTCAATTATGTGATGGTGTTCATTGTCAAGCGTATCATAGCATGCTCCGTTTTACACCAGAGATCCGTACTGCTGTAAATGCAACAAAGGGTGAGGTTTTAGTGGATGAGAACAATAAGATTGTTTCTACTTATTTTTCAGCGAATTGTGGAGGGCAGGTTTGTGATGCTTCTCATGTATGGAATAATTCGGTGCCTTATGTTCAATCCTTTCTTGATACGTTTTGTATTCATACCAAGCAGGCAAAATGGACAAAAACGATTCCTAAAAGTTCATGGAGGAGTTTCCTTGTGAATGAGTACGGTTACCCAATTCAGGATAGTGTAGCACATTCAATGATGTATACATTCGAACAGGAACAACGAAAGGCATTTTATATTCATCCATCTCTTGGTATTCCTCTAAGAGACTTACGAAGAAAATTTAAGTTGAAGTCTACTTTTTTTAGTGTTCACCCACAAGGAGATAATGTTGTGTTAAATGGAAGGGGCTTTGGACATGGGGTAGGGTTGTGTCAAGAAGGAGCCATGAAGATGGCTAGAAGTAATTATTCATATGTACAGATAGCATTGTTCTATTTTACGGGAGTCAAGGTGGTAAAATATGATCAATTAAAATTGTAATAATGTTGAAGGTTGTTTTTCCAGTATTGGCCAAAGTTTGGCCAAAGTTTTCAATCGGAGTAAATCTTAAATTTCGTATCGTAAAAGTATTGCAAGGATGTTTCTTTTCTGAGGATCTTTTGTATTTATTTTCTCGTCCAATTTGTAAGAAAGCATGAGATCTAGTTTTTTATTGAATCCAATAGCAATACCTGCGGTGTATCTATTTCTTCTGAATTCATAATCGTCGTTAAACTTGTAAAAACTTTCATAAGCAATAAACGGTTTTAGTTTTTTTGAAAACTTATATCGAGCTTGGATTTTGTTTCTAAGGAAGGTAGAAGGTTCACCGGTAAATACAACCATAGAATGCTGAAAGCATATTCTATAATTTAATTCAAGATTTGTAGGGTTTACTTTTTTTTTGAAATTCAATCCTAGTGCATATCTATTCGCATTTCTTTCTCCTCCGCGAATCGTATATCTATATTTTACTTTGGAGGAAATGTAATCATTGAACTTGTATTTAACATCGAATTCAAAAAAGTTACTTCGAATTGTACTTAAACCTTCTGTAATGCGTACTTGCTGATTTAAGTGAAACGAGATTTTTTTTGTTAATTTATATTTTAGGGAGATTCCTGTCCAGAGATCATTGGAATAAACAGTTTTTTTGTTCTCTTGAGCAAAAAAGACAGAAGTACAGCTTAGATTGATGAAAATGCATAAAGCACTATATTTAAAAAAGTCCATATATTTTCCGACTATAGAACTCATTAACTTCAAAATCTTGTTGTAATTGACTTAAATTCAACCTCCATTCAAGGGTGCTATGCGGTGGTCCCCAACGTTGGATTAGGTAGCCAATTTCAGAGTCAATTTGATTGGATAGATCATATATTATAGCTTCAAATTTTGTACTTGAAAGCAGTTCATATAATTCCTTTTGTCTGTTTTCTAGAGCTTCAATAAACCCATGGTCATACTCTCTTAAAACTTGATACATTAAGGAAATATCATCTTCTAGGTATTCCATTTTGGGTAAACGTTGTGTTCTGTTTCTATCTAAACCCCAATCAAGATCAAAGAGCAGAAATCTGAATTTACCACCATTTATACTGTATAACTTGGCATTGTTATGAGGCCAATCAGTATTTCCCACATAATCTTCAAAAAGGATATAATCAATAAAGTTGTCTATATCAATAAGTTGATTTAATTCATAGCCATCTTCATTTTCAATTGCATCGATTAAACTTTGAGCAACTTCTTTATTTCCTTCTCTATAATCTAGGTCTGTTTCAGGAAAATCCATTTTCATCATTGTGATGTCATCGATATTCACGTTTAATAAATCGGAAAGTGCCATGACGTCATTTTCAGTTCGCATATTTAACAATCCGAAGTACTTAGTGTTTAGGTATACCTGTATAGCTTTCCCATACTTTAATTCTAGATCAATTGAATTTCGGATAGCGAGTTCAGTAAGTGCTAAATCTTTTAGGTGTGTGATTCCGTCATCATTTCCTGAATTTCTTAATCGAATAGATTGTAGTTGACTTAAGTCGTCACCAGGAAGAGCTTGTGATGTCTCAATAATTTGATAGGAAGAATTGTTTATTTTTTCTGAAAATACAATCCCGATTGATTTCATTGGGTTGGCTGCGGATCCAGCGCCCCGAATTTCGATGAAAGCTTCTTGACTAAAGATTAAAATTCCATTTGAACCATAGTACTTTATTTCTGCAGGAATTTGAATATCACTTAGATAGTTAGTGTACATATGAGTTAAATCCTCTGAATCAGCAAGAATGTCAATTCTATCTAGATTTGATTGCATATTTGTAGGTGATATATTCGTTATGTCAGGAAGCGTTTCTTCTACGTTGATCTTCTTACAGCCAAATAAAACGAGTATAAGAATTGTTAGGTATATTAACTTCATTTTGTTATTTGATAGGTTAGCCCAAGTCTAACTTGATACTGAGGGTTAATTAAAATATATACTTCTGATATTGGAGTCATAGCACAACTAAATAGGCAGGTTAGGCCAAGCTTTTCCGATATTTTATATTTACCTTCTAGGCTAAGAGAGAGTCTAAATAAATCACCATTTCCAGCATTAAATTCATCTAGATCTAAATTATTCTCGATTTCTAAATAACTAGATAAGTTTATTTCTTCTGTAACTAAATAGTTCAGTCCAGCTGCACCTACAAGCTTATTTAATTGACCGTTATAGGTTAAGTTTGTCGAATAACCAGAGAAATATAATTGTCGAAAACCAACTTTAAAAATTGTTTCAACTTTTCTATTGGTGAAGTGATAGGAATTATTTAACGTAACTTCATATCCTTGCGTGTTATTTAAAAAGTAGGTTGTGTTTTGAAGATCGATACTTCGTTTTCCAAAAGCAGAAATATAATTAATACCTACTGATATATCATACTGACTATGAATAGAGCTGGTTATTCCAAGAAAGAATAACCCAAAATACAATCGTGATTTCCCAAGATGTTCTAGATTTTTGGTTCGTAGTTTGAATAGTTTCAAGTTGTTAGGTTTACAAAAGTGTTTAGGTTGAATTATTCAGACACCAAAATTAAGGTTAATACGGCAATATTGATTGATTTTTAAAGGGTCTCCTAATGATTTTTATGATTAGTTGTGAAAATTGGTAATTCATTATTGATCATACACGATTTTGACTTTGTTGATTGAGGTTCTAGGCTATTTAGGATTAAGTTCTCCTTTTCGAGTTCAGGTTTTAAATTATTATGAAAATAGGCAAAAATTTATGTAGACCCTTGGACACTCTGTACTAAGTAATCGCTTTTTTTTAAAGTTCAACTTGTTGCGATCAATAAGAGTTCTGTGGCGTACTTACTCTTCAAAGATTACAAATACATCTTCGTTATCCTTTTTGAAGAATTTCTCTTCTCGCGCATATCGTTCTATTTCGGAAGAGTATCGTAATTTCTCTAAGGTAGATTGTGTTTCAGATAATTGCTTTGATGTTTCTTCTTTCAAAAGTTCTAATTTATTTAACTTTCTATTTTGAGAGATAAGAGTAAAAATATCATTCTCATCCAAGAATAGTGTAAACAACACGAAAACCGTACTACTTAGGATAAATTTGTTTTTCAAATAGGGAAGAAACTTCTTCATGAAATCAAAGATACAAGTAATGAATCTTCAAGTAAGATAAGTTGAGGCAACTTATTCAAACGAAAATGTTAAGAAGTCGGAATACTTTGGTCATGTCTAACAGTATTCTTTGGATCATATTTTAGTTTGATCTTTTTTAGTCTCGTTAAATTTTCTCCATAATACGAGTTTGCCCAATCTGGAAAGCCAAGACTAGGATAATTTCTGTATTGAGCGTGATTTCCATTATCATAAAATAATTGCTGGATGTCCTCAAAAGCACTCAATAGACGATCTCGTTTTGCATCTTGACCTTCATTCCAATAGGATTGGAGCTCACTTAGGTATTCATAAGATCGATGTGGATAGGCTGATCGTTTTTCGAATAGAGGAGAGTTTATATTTTTTCCTAATGTATTGACTTGGTAAATCAGTCCTTTAGTGTTTACAACTCGCTCAAGAACTGCATCGATACATCCTTCAATATCAGTCATTTCATTATAGTATCCAGCAGAAGCATTTTTAAAATACAATGGATTTTGAATACCATAGTAATATGTTAATTGTTTCGCGATATCGGTGGTGGTTGATTTCGTTTGCTTATCTGTAATTGGTGTTAAAGCTTGCTCGAGTATTTCCAGTTCTGGAGAATATCCTTCGTAGAAAGTGACAAGAATTGTTAATGCGTTTCCATTTAAAACAAAGGCTGAAAAGTAACTTTCTGGTAAGTTTTTTGCTAGCGTAAACCATTGTTCAAAAATTTGTTTAGCTCTAATCGGATCTAGCTTATATGCTTTGAATTTTCTTGTTTCAAATTTAGTTGGAATAGGTTGAGTCTCGAATGTCATGGAGGTGACAACTCCAAAGTTTCCGTTTCCACCACCACGAAGAGCCCAAAGTAACTCATGGTGTTTATCGACTTCATGAATTTCACCATTTCCATCTACAAAAGTTGCAGAAATTAGGTGGTCACAGGTAAGACCGTATTTTCGTGAAAATAAACCATATCCCCCTCCAAGGACTAATCCCCCAAGGCCAACTGTTGCGCATGATCCAGCAGGAAGAATTCTTCCTTTTGGTAAAGTTTCTTCGTAGACTTCTTTTAGTAGGCAAGCTGGACCAGCCTTTAATTGATGGTTTTCCTTCCACTCAAACGTATTTAATAAGCTAAGATTAATAACTAATCCGTCAATATTAGACGAGAATTGCTCAAAACTATGTCCACCACTTTTGACCGCAACAGGGAGCTTATTAATTTTAGCATATCTAATTGCCTCAGAAACACCTTTAGAATTATTAACGAGTGCAATTATTTTAGGTGATTTTGTAGTATGTAAGTTGAAGTATGTTGCTAGTTTCTCAAAGCTTTCATCTAATTTGGTGAAATAAGTAACATTGTTTTCAATAACTTCGGCTTCAATTTTATCAACAATTTCAGGTATAGGATCAGTTGGTAAAACCTGAGGTTTTTCTGTTTGTTCTGATGTTGTTGATGGTTTAGAAGAGCAACCAACAAGATGTATTCCAAACCCAGCAATCACTATGTTTTTAATTAGTTTCCTTCGGTCATTATTGAAATCACTCATGAACTAAAAATACAAATCTTACCCCAATTTTTTATTTAAGAATTACTTTTGTACGTTCTAATTTTACACGTGGATCATTTACGGATATTAATTCACCGAGCTCATAAACGTTTTTGTAGCCATATCCATATAGATTAATATATGTCGGAATATTTAATGCTAGGGTTAATGGTTTTTCTTCAGTTGACATTTCAGTGTTGATTATTTCAGGTGCAGGTGATCTTGATTTTGTAGGGAAGTAGATTTGATCATCTAAAAAATTATTGTTGCAATAAATAATTACGCGTACATCTTTAGCTCCTAAAAGAGCATCTAAACTAGCCTGAGTAAAATCGGAGAAATTTAAATGAACAGCGCCCTTTATATGTCTTGCGTCATACATTTTTTTTGAACGGGTGTCAAGTATAATTACATCGTCTTGTTGACTCATCTCGTTCAACATTTCGATTGTTATTAGGCGTGATTCTCTATGGGTTTTAACCTCTTTCACCAATGCTTCAAATTGGTCGAAATCTACAAAGGGAGATTTAACCAAATTCGTTGAGTCTTGGGCGTTTATTGTTGAAAAAGCGAAAAGAAATAGGATGATTGATAACTGTTTCATGGTGTTGATGTTATATTGTTCGTAAGGCTGTACAATTATGATCTAAAAAAGTTCAGATAAAAAAAAACCGTTCATTATGAACGGCTCTTAATTTTGTGTTTAATCAAACTCCGTTTACTATGGAGTCGTAGAGCTCTTGCCAATCTTCATCAGATTCAAACCATTGAGCAACTTTTCCTACAAGTGCCTTGGCTTTATCACCCTGACGACTTTTCTTTAAGGCCGCAGCTGAATATAAAATGCCGTACTTTAGCATGTTTCGATCCGCTTCACTCCATCCATCTAACGATTCAATTTCGCTAAGAAGCTTATCTCCTTCTTGCCATTTTGTTCTCGCACCAGGTTTATCTCCATCGTAGTATGCACAAGCTCCAAGAACATATTTTGCACCAATTGAATTTTGGGTGACTTTAATATACTTAATTGCCCATCCTTTTCCACGTTTGAAACTCCCTGAAGATAATTCGTTGTTGATTACTTCAAAAAGACTTGCTTGAAAAAGACTGATGAATTCAGATTCTTCTGCAATTGTTGCGCCTGCGTTATATTTCAGATCATACTTCATACCTTTTCCTAGATGTTTAATAGCATCTTTATAAGCATTTTTGAAGTTATCATCATCCGTTCCGGAAAGAGAGATTTTATATAATCCTTTAGATAGCCAGATGTAAGGAAGAATGTCCTTTTTCGTAGCATCCTTCAACGTGTATCTTTCGGCAGATTTCACCAATTTAGGATAGTTCCCATCTGCATAAAGAACTTTCAGGTCATCATATTCAGGAGCTTGTCCAAATGATAATGCAGTAAAAATGAAAAAACTGAAAATCGTAAGTATCTGTTTCATGTTTTGTTTGTTTTGTCTTTAGCAAGTCAAATAGTATGCCGAAAGATCTGTCGTTTGTAAAATTATGAAAAATTTAACGTTTCCTGCTTATTCATAACTTCGGATCAATAATTCTAGGATGTTTTGCGCGGCACTAGAGATTTTTGTTCCAGGTCCAAATACACCAAATACCCCCGAATCGTAAAGGAAATCGTAGTCTTGTGCAGGG
>JAKVAS010000270.1 GCA_022448165.1 Crocinitomicaceae bacterium
CTTGGGTCAATTGGCTAGCTTGGTCGATGTAAATGTTTCCGATCCTAGTGTAATTAATAAGTATCATGAGTTTTCATCTGATGGTCTATATAGTTTGTCTAATTCCTTTCTAGGATTTATACCAGGATCAGTTGGTGAAACTTCAGTAGCAGCGATATTAATTGGAGCGGCATTACTACTTTATACAGGAATCGCTTCATGGAGAATCATGTTGTCTTTCGTTGTAGGTGGTTTTGCAGTTGGATTGTTAGCTAACCTTGGATTTGATAATCCATATTATCAAATGGAAGCATTGAACCACTTAGTTATTGGTGGATTTGCATTTGGAGCTGTATTTATGATTACAGATCCGGTAACTGCCTCCCAAACCAATACCGGAAAATTGATTTATGGATTCCTCGGTGGTGCCTTAGCAATTTGTGTAAGAGTATACAACGGAGCATATCCAGAAGGTGTAATGATGGCCATTTTATTCATGAATGTAATGGCGCCATTAATTGACCACTATGTCGTGGGAGCCAACATTAAGAGAAGAAATAAAAGATTAAAACCTAAAGCTGCGTAATTATGGCAATTAACAAAGACAGTAACGGATACACGTTTATATTCGCTATCGCTTTAGTAGTGGTAGTAGGGACAGGATTAGCAGCTATTTCAATTGGCTTAAAGCCTTTCCAGGACAAGAATGTTGAAATCAAGAAGAAGATGGACATATTAGCTGCCATCAAGGTTCAAGAAATCAATGGTTCTGACACTTTAGCTATTTCTCGTAAGAATGCTGAAAAACTTTATGACCAATATATCCTTGTTGATGAATGCATAGTAATTGGATCTGATGGAGAAGAAAGAAATAAAGAAGCTTTTGACGTTGATATCAAAAAACAATACAGAGACAAAAACTTATCTTGGTGTGATAGAGATTACCCACTTTATGTGGCTGACGTCAATGGATCAAAAAAATTCATCATTCCTGTTGTTGGCTCTGGATTATGGGGCCCTATTTGGGGTTACATTTCTGTTAATGATGACAAGGAAACTATTTATGGAGCAAACTTTGATCATAAAGGAGAAACTCCTGGTTTAGGTGCAGAGATTAAGCAAGAATTTTATTACTCACAATATGTGGGTGAGAAAATCTCAGGTGGAATCAAATCTGTCAAAGACGGTACTGGTAAAGAAATTGGAAACGGAAAAGTTGATGGAATCACCGGTGGAACAATTACTTCAAAAGGTGTTGAAGAAATGGTTAATAGAACCCTTGAGGTTTACGTAAAATATTTTAATAAGGACTAATATGAGCGAAAAAGTAAAGGCACCAAAAGAGCCTTTGTTCTCAAAGAAGAACAAAAGGTTGATGACTGAGCCGCTTGATGACAACAACCCAGTCACTATTCAAGTACTAGGGATTTGTTCTGCATTAGCGATTACAGTTTCAATTGAGCAAGCATTGGTAATGACAGGCTCTGTACTCTTCGTTCTGGGAGCAGGTAACGTTATTATTTCATTATTGAGAAATTTAATTCCTTCTAGAATTAGAATTATCGTTCAACTAGTCGTTGTGGCATCATTGGTAATTATTGTAAACGAGGTGTTAAAAGCCTTTATGCCAGATGTTGCAGAAAAACTATCTGTATTCGTAGGTCTGATTATTACTAACTGTATCATTATGGGACGTTTTGAAGCATTCGCTATGGCAAACAAGCCGTGGCCATCTCTATTAGATGCTATCGGAAATACAGTTGGGTATGGAGTCATTCTAGTCCTAGTATCTGTGTTCAGAGAAGTTCTGGGATCAGGTAAATTCTTTGGAATGACTTTGTTCGGTGATAGAATTAAAGGCAACGGCCTCTACGAGTACGGATACATGGATAACAATTTCATCATTCTTGCTCCATTCGCTTTATTTGCAGTTGGAATTATCATTTGGATTCAGAGAGCAAGAAACACAAAATTAATTGAAGAACATTAAGAAATAAAACATGGTAGATCACATTAATATATTTCTAAAAGCAGTCTTTTCTGAGAACATGATTTTCGCCTATTTCTTAGGCATGTGTTCTTATTTGGCTGTATCTAAAACTGTAAAAACAGCGGTTG
>JAKVAS010000271.1 GCA_022448165.1 Crocinitomicaceae bacterium
GATGAAGTACTTTCTAGAAGTCTAAATATTCCTATGGTGCATTTACTAAATCGCTACGGATTGGCTAAGTTTCATAGTGACCTTACGGATTATGGCTTTTCAACACTCAAACAACATCCCAGCCATTATGGGCTAAGCCTTATTTTAGGTGGAGCTGAAGTAAATCTTCAAGAACTTAATCAAACGTATGTACAATTAGCGCAGAAGTTATCTAATGAAGAAATTACGGACGTAGAATACTGTAAAAAGTCAAGTCATAAAAAAGTTAAATGGAAATTATCCAAAGCGTCCATTTATGAAACTTTTGAGGCAATGACCGAAGTAAAACGTCCAGATGAGGAAAATCACTGGAAAGTTTACTCATCTTCTCAAAAAATTGCCTGGAAAACAGGAACTAGTTTTGGCTTTAGAGATGCTTGGTCTGTAGGGATTACACCGAAATACGTAGTCTCAATTTGGATCGGAAATGCTGATGGCGAAGGTAGACCTGGGTTAACAGGATTTCAGGCTGCTGCTCCACTCCTATTTGATATATTTAAACAACTACCATCAGATTCTAAATGGTTTAAACGCCCAACTTTAGAGATGGTAAACATTCCAATTTGCGCTGAAAGTGGCCAAAGAGCAACCGAATATTGCATATCCAAAAAGAAAACTTATTTACCTGAAAACTGCATATTAGCAGAAAAATGCAATTATCACAAGGTCATACATCTTAATGAGAAAGGAGACATGCAAGTTAATTCTATGTGTATGAATCCTTTAAAAATGAGGCATGAGTCACGATTTTTACTGCCTACGTTTATAGCAAAATTCTATCAGAAATCGCATCCAAATTATCAACCTCCACCGCCATTCGACCCCAATTGTGTAGACGTTCATGAGAACAACTCATTTTACATTAGTTATCCCAAAAGGAATCAAACTATATTTCTACCCATCGACCTTAAAGGAAGTAGAAGAAAAATAATTCTAGAGGCCATACATCAACAGACTGAAGGAATCTTATATTGGCATCTTGATGGAGAATACTTAGGTACAACCCGTCAAATCCATCAGCTTCCTTTAATTCCAGAACCTGGCAAGCATTCACTAATGATTGTGGAGGAAAATGGAAGTCGAAGAACAGTTTGTTTTACTGTTTTAGATCATGTGGAGAATTAAGTTGATACAACTTAAGAAATCCCCCAAGATTCGTTTAACATATCCACAAGCTTACGAACATTATTATTAAAATATCTTTTTGTTCGATAACCACTTACCCAAGTTATTCCACTAACAGCATTCGTTAGAAATATCTCGTCTGCAACTAACAAGTTTTGGGGAAGTATATTACATTCATACACCTTAATTCCATGCTTGATTGCTAAGTTTATTACCTGCATACGCATGGTTCCAGCCAAACACCCTTCATCCAACCCAGGTGTATATAAAACGCCATTACTAACAACAAATAAGTTAGAAGAAGTTCCTTCTAAAATCCCACCTGTTGTATTGGTGATTAGGTAATCATCTAGTCCTTTTTCACGTGCACTTATTGCTGCCAGCACATAAACAAGACCATTCTTTGTTTTAAAATTGGAAAGTGACGTTTTTTGCTTTTTATGCTCTAAATAAATATCAATCTCTAGTCCTTTTGGATTTAAAACAAAGGCATTGTTAGGTAAAGAATAGACTTCAATAAAATATTCAACTTCATT
Organism: Crocinitomicaceae bacterium; assembly: GCA_022448165.1. Taxonomy (GTDB): domain Bacteria; phylum Bacteroidota; class Bacteroidia; order Flavobacteriales_D; family Crocinitomicaceae; genus UBA4466. Next base: position 1,701 of record JAKVAS010000271.1, read on the forward strand.
TGTTTCAGGAAGATAAGTCCCTCCTGCAGCTCTATCTAGTGACAATCGGCACTTCCCTCCATCACGAATGTTGGACTTTTCTGCTAATTGAATGATCTTTTCTTCAAAAAAAGATACGTCAAAGAAGCTAGGCGGTCTCATTTTAATTCGAGATGCCCCTTCTAGCATTCGTTTTATGTGATTCTCAAGGTTTATTGGACTTCCATTAACTAAACGTATTGTTTCGAAAACACCATCTCCATATAGATACCCTCGATTTCCAGAGTTAATGGAGTACGAATCCCCACTAATTACTTCGCCATTGTTATTAACGTAAACCATAGACTACCCGAATAACTGAATGAAAAACTCTTTTCCCTTATCTAAATTGAGCAATAAG
>JAKVAS010000272.1 GCA_022448165.1 Crocinitomicaceae bacterium
AGTTCGCAAAATATATAGTTCACACAATTGAATTAATGAAATCTAACTACAAAGCCTTCCGTACTTGATTTTGCAGTTTATCTTTTTTATATCGGGGGTCCTAAATAATGTTGCCGTAACTCCATTTTGGCTACTTTTCAGGAGAGACAAAAAACTGATTATTTTCTTCCATGAACGCATTTCAGGCCTAATTTTTTTACAAGAAGCATAAAAACTATTGACAAATCAGATAGCGAAAAGTGATTGTAATTATGCATAGTAGTTTACGAGATAATTCAAGTTACGGCAATATGAAATTGAAATCGTCGTGCAATACTGCCGTAAGTAAAGATACGGTCCAATTTACCAATAAAGTTGCTCTACGACGAGCCGTAACTTGAGATACGACAATATTGAATGATGATTTTCTTATAATTGCTGTTCGTTTCACACTAATCCACACTGTAACTAAAGAATCAGATCTTGATTGCCGGGAGTGTGTACTTAAGAAAGCTACTTTGTCGTACTCTAGGCGGTACTTTTGTGATGTGCTATGTTTTAGCGGATTTGCAAAAACTTTTGCCGTTGTGTTTGCACTTTTTTCAATTTGTTACTATAATAATAAACAATAAAATGTTGAATACAAAAAAAATACTGTGTTTTAAGTTTTGCAGTTTTATGAAAAGGCAGGGAAACACAAAAATAATAGAAAAACCACAAAAATGCCTCTTATTTATATTATTTTCACGGCATTTGTTGCTTCCTACGTTTGGTTCTATACGTGCCACATGTGAGTATGAGTTCAACAATGCCGAGATACGAAAAAGATATGCTCAGTTGATTCAAATTTTAGCTTGTGGACAGCAAACCAAAACATAGAAATAATGTTGACGGTTTATGTTTTGGCCACCGGAGCTGTCGGGGAAATAAGGAAATATACCTTTTCCCAGCATCGGCCTGTGTGGATAACTATTTCGAAAGGCAAGAGCGCATTTCAGAAGATCCTTTGTTGGTGATGGTCTCATTCCACATGTAACTGAGCCCTACTTCAGGGCCATAGTCCATTATAGTAAAGTTGAATGTGATAAGGTTTCTCTTATAACAATTAAAGACTATTTTCATTACTTTGTGGAGTCAACATATTTGCTCTAGGTCAAAACTAAATGATTCATCCGTCATGGCTTTCTCTATGGTAGTATCTCTCTACTGACGTGCTGCTTCCTTTTCTCAAAGTTGTTGATCGTATAAATCCTTTTGATCTATACTTTCTTCGTCGCTTGTATTTACAATTACCTAGTTAAGTATTCTAATTCTATGGGTTTAACTTAAAGGTTCATCTCAGGCTACGTTTTCCACTTGTCTGAGACTCTTTGTTTTATCACTTTCATTTGTCAACTGACGCACAATGAAATGTCATTTTGCAGTATTCCAGTAATCACGAAACATACACTGTCCCTTTTCGTCTGTGTAGGCATTGTGGCATTTCTTTCGACACCATTTTCCACATCCTTTGTCCATTTCACTAGCCCTTCGTTGTATCTTAGTATATGTTGTGTATTCATGTCCTACATTTCTTCTTCTTTTGGTGATGTATTTCCACTGCTCTATGTTTCTCATCCTTTTTCTACCCCTACTGGGACTGGACATGAATGCCCTATGATTGAATAGAGAAGGAAACCTATCTATTATAGATGATTATGTGTTTTCTTGGCCAGTTCTGTTTTGAAGGAGGAACCTGCTATGATATCCTTACACACAGAGGAACCTACTATGATGGCCTGACGCACAGAAGAACCTGTTATGATGACCTAACGCACAGAGGAACCTGCAACGATTCCCTAACACATAATAACTTAATGAAAAGAACTTTCTAAGATACCCTAACACACGAAACAAAAACTGCTAAAACGCCATAACACAGATGTGCTTTATATAGGAGCCTGCTATGACGCCCTAACACATAGAGGAACCTACTATGATACCCCAACTCACAGAGGAACCTGCTATGATACCCTAACACACAGAGGGACCTGCTATGATGCCCTAACACGCAGAGGAACATACTATTTTG
>JAKVAS010000273.1 GCA_022448165.1 Crocinitomicaceae bacterium
AAGTAGAGCAGGAGTGTTTCTCCACACATATAAACCTCACCTAGATCAATAGGTGGGGTTTCTTGATTCCGATTGTATTGACTTTGCGCATTCCCAGTAATTTTCTTCGTAGTGATAAGTAAAACCTTTCGGTCCGCCTTTGTATTGTCCATGTGGAGGTATGTAACTAGTGAGTGCTTGCTCTTCAAAAAACGCATAATTTTCTCCTCTACTGTAGCCTGCATCTGCCAAAACATTGTGTATGATTAATCCTTGTTGACTTAACTGTTTCTTTAATCGAAGGGTAGTTTTCTGCAAGTGTTGACTGTCTTTTTGATCTGCATAATCTGCTCCAATATAAGTTATTACATGTTTGGTAGTATCAACACTCATTTGGCTGAGATAATTAAGTTTTCTTGACTTACCAGGCTTTACACTTATTCCAGCATCGGGGTCTGTGGGACTGTAATGTGTTTTGTTACTCGTATATTTCGCCTGTTTGTTATTCCGACCTGGACGATCTCCTGATTTATCTCACCAATTTTGATTTCGATTCTCAATCGCATTTAATTCTGAATTAGTTACTTAAGCGTTCGTTGATCTGTATCAGATTTATCTTCCTTGGATTTGCGTCTAGGAGCATCTTCAGGATTTACATGACCGATATTTTTTTGAAGACCAAACTATAGTGCAGTGAATGGTTCATCCAAATCATACCCTAGAAAAAATAGTATGTCCATTCGCATCGAAGAGTGATCAATTAACTTGCGATCACTGATGAAATTTTCTAAATACCCTACTAAACACAGTTTGTAAAACACCAAAGGATCAATTGATTTTTGAACATACTTACCATAATATGGTTCCGTCAATTTATAGAGAAAATGCAAATCCAAAACTTCAGATAATCGTCTATAGAAGTTCGTTTTAGGAACATGGTCGCTTAGCTGAAAACTCAGGAATAACTGCTCTTGATACTCTTTCTTTCCTTGCATACCTTAAGATACAAAAGTAATATCCGTGGTTTGATTTTTATTCGGTAGTTTTATCAATAGATGTGCAACAGGCACATAGCCTACACCCAATGAGGATTAATTTCTTCGAAATATCAATCCTACTAAAACAACTATTTATTACTTTAAACAAATTTTTTGGTCAAAAACCGCACTGTTGCGTAGCCCTGACCGTTGTATGTCATTAAAAATCTCAGTAAATACCAATGAATAAGAATAGAAAAGTCCCTGTAGTAATTCTTAATGGATTTCTTGGATCTGGAAAAACAACACTTTTTAGAAGTCTCTTATCACAATCCAAAAAGAAAAATATATCAGTTTGTGCAATTGTCAACGATATGAGTGAGCTCGATGTTGATGGGGAATTGATTGGAAACACGGATATCGTAGAGAAAGATAACAGCATCTTGGAATCGATTTCCTCTTGTGTACTAAGCAGTAAAATAGGAATTGAAAAACTTAATCAGGCAATTCAAAGGTTACTGGAAAATCAAAGCCCAGAACTAATTATTATCGAGACTTCAGGAAGTTGTCATCCGATGCCACTTATCCAATACTTTCAAAATCGAGAAGAATTGAATTTGACTGGAGTTTTTGTTCTTGTTGACAGTTTGATGTTGGCACACGACTTCAACTATGGAAAAAGTCTCATTCCTAAATTTCAGCAAAATCTATCGACAGGAAAGCGAGATACCACAAACTTATTGGTAGAGCAGATCATGTTCTGCAGTCATTTAATACTAACCAAAGCAGATCGAATTGAGGACGAAAGACTTCCTGATATTGCGACCTATGTTCAACAGATTAACCCCCTAGCTTCAACTCACTCCGTAGTATTTGGCAAACTCACCATTGAATCCTTATTTGAACTACAAGAATACGATTACTCCCAAGTGGCTCAGTTGATTGAAGAACTCAAGCCTACATTGGAAGGCGAGAAACATGAAGATACCCCTTATGACATAGAATCGAAAGTAATCAAAGACGATCGTCCATTTCACCCACAACGTCTTTGGGATATTTGTCATCAATACCTTG
>JAKVAS010000274.1 GCA_022448165.1 Crocinitomicaceae bacterium
AGTCCTGTAAAACTCGCTAGAAAATCAAGATCAAAATCAGAGTCGAGCGTCATATCAATTTCAGGCGAATCAAAATTAACAACTGAAAGATCAGCCTTAAAGGTTCCAGCCTCTGGTCGAGCAGTAAAATCATTCATGTAAAACTCCATGTTCTCAATCCCAGGTAAACCATTATTCGTAAACCTTCCTGAAAAATTCAATTCATCAACACTTTTGTGCGAAACGTTATTGGTAAAGTGGGCATCTTCACAACTAAATTCGGCATAAACCATAGGCACCTCTTCAAATGTTGATTTACCTACAATACGAACTAAAAACTCAATATTTCCAGCATTATCATATCGTTCCAATACGGGATAAACTTCTTCGGGCGCTAAAGCCATAATCATTTCAAAGTTCTCCTTTTCGCCATAGAGGTTCAAGTTTAAGTAAAAGTCATTGGCAATATCCACAATCCCATCTCCTGTAAAAGTAGCATGCTCTAACTCCAGCTCAGATGGACTAATAATTAGTTCTTGCTCCTCTTTTAAGTACTCCATTTCACTGAAAACATTTAAATGCTTATGCTTGAAAAAAGTGGTATCCCCTTCAATGATAATATTCAACTCCATTTGCGCATCAACCGAAGCCAATACATGTTCATCATTGGTTTTAAAAGCCAAATCTGCATGCTCAACGAATGATTCAACCATTAACTGGTTTGCTTCATTGTACTTATAGATGTCGATATTAATTAACTCAATTGACTTAAGGTGAATATGAAATTCTTCGCCCGTATCCTCAATCTCTTTTTGAGGCGACAAAGCACGCGTAATATTCAGCTCTCCATCTGTATGTTGAATCGCATGGATGTATCCTTCTTTCAGTTCAATTACTTTAATATCGTAATCACCCGACAAGAGCGTCCACAAATCAAACCCGATATAAATATCATCTACTGATAGGACCGGTTCACGGTGATCTTCTTTTGTTTCATACAGTTTTACGTGATCCAGATCAACGCTGATATAAGGAAAGTTTTCGAATGGGGAGACATGACTGTCCTGAATTTCGAGTTCGCCTACAAAATCCTCATTAAAGGTTTTTAAAACCTCCTGCACAATAGCGTCTTGCTTGGCATAAACGATAATTACGACGGTTGTAAAAAGTACTACGGGCAAAATAATTGTCCATATCATCAACCGTTTCCAGAATTTTTTTCTTTTCAAGAATTGGAACTTCATTTCACTTCTATTTGCTAAAAATCATTTGAAATTAATACAATTACAAGAAATTACCATAAAGATAAACGCAATTACGCCCTCATAATTGTAAAGCTCCCGACACGTAACCTGGTTTACTCGCTGTTCAAATGGGCAAAAACGGTGTTGATTTCCTGATATTTAAATTGAAAACCTGCCTCAAGAAGGTACTCGGGAACCACCCTTCGGCTTTTTAAAAGCAATTCTGTTTCGGTTCCAATTAATTTTGCACCTAATTCCAATAACCACTTGGGCTGGTTTAATCCAATTCGGCGTTTTAAACTTTCTCTTAGTGCTTGCATAAATGTTTTGTTCGGAACAGGATTTGGAGCAACAATATTAACCGGCCCAACTAACTCTGGATGATGGATAATATGATCAATTGCACGACAAAAATCTAAGATATGAATCCAACTCACATATTGTCTGCCATTACCTTGATAACCTCCCATAAATAAACGCGCAAGTCCTTTTAACTTTGGATAGGCACCTCCATCATTTCCCAAAACAATTGAAGTTCTTAACGCCACACGCCTGGTATGCTGTAAATCGTGCTTGAAAAATTCCTTTTCCCACGCCTTGCAAACATTCATAGAAAAATCATCTCCAATTACGCCCTGATCTTCTGTCATGCCTGTAGACTCAGCATGAACATAAATTGTAGCACTACTTGAATTTAACCAAATTTGGGGCTTGTGCTCGGCCTTTTTAATTGCTACAGCCAAAATATGCGTACTGTTCACACGAGAATCAATAATCGCCTTTTTATTCGCTTCAGTATACCG
>JAKVAS010000275.1 GCA_022448165.1 Crocinitomicaceae bacterium
AGTGTTGTCATTCATGTTAACTCCATCCCATGGTTCATTAACATTGCTAGTTGTGTAAACTCTTTCTCCAGATTTAGACATAATGTTCATTGTAAATTGTACTCCGTCCATTATTTGAAGTGCTTTAGGAATGAATACGTCATTCTTGAAGTCTCCGTTAGGAGAAAATGCTGTAGGAGCAAGTAAGTTGTAATCTTGCTCAATCATAATAGTTTTCTGACTTGTCTTAGAACATCCGAATTCGTTTGTTGCAGTTAAGTCAATTACGTATTGTCCAGCTTTTCGGAAAGTATATTCAAATTCGTCTTGTGAAGACTGCTTCAATCCTTTTATATTCCAGTTCCACTTGCTTCCTTCATCAGTTAAATTAATAAAGTTTACGATTGGAATAATTTCATCTGATTGTTCCCAAGTGAAATCTGTCTTAGGTAAAGAATTTACAGTAATTGTTTCTTTAGAAGAAGCTAATGTTTTATTCGTCTTTGGATGTTTAACTTCTAATTTAACAGTGAATTCACCAAATCTGTTGAATTTATGCTCGGTTGCCATTTCAGAAGAAATTGCTCCGTCTCCGAAATTCCATAAATAAATCAATTCTGAATTAGGTTGTTCAGGGGAGAACATGCACTTATTTCCTGCGCAAATTTCAGTTTCAGAAGTTGTAAATCCTGCATCTACACTATATACTGCTTCGCTTGTTGGGTTTCCGCTATTCAAATTGGGATTATTGCTATTGGCAAACGGATTGCTAGAGTCTTCGATAATAACGTTAGGTGTTATGACCTGATCATCTGGAAGAGAAGCTATGTTGTTATTATTAGCACCATTGTCTACAACATTTGAATTGTTGTTTGTATTCGAAATGTTATCGTTTTCAATAATGTCAGTAACAATTGCATTTACAATCGGGTTATCATCATCAATAAGAAGATTTTCAGAACCAACATTGTTGTCAGTAGCTGTATTAACAGCTAACTCAGATGAAGAATTATCATTGTTCGATAAATTATTGTCAGAGTCACCGCCTTGATTGGTGATATAAACTGTACCAACAACAGCTGCAACAACCGCGGCAGCACCAGCTAACCATTTCCAAACAGAATAAGCAGGCCCTAATTGGCTGCTAACAGCTTCCCAAGCTGCAGGGTTATAAGGAGCTTCATACTTTCCTGCGGAATCTTTGATCGCTTGATCGAAGGAATCACCAAGATCCTTGCTCACGTTCTCCCAAGCCTGCGGATTGAAAGGAGCTTCATACCCCTCAACTGATTGCTTGATTATGTTCTCAAATTTGTCCATTTAGTATCATTAATGCCGTTGAAACTTTAAGCTTAACTGCGCCTTTAATTTCTTTTTAGCCTTTGCCAAATTAGATTTAGAAGTTCCTTCGCTAATTCCTAAGTATTCAGCTATTTCTTTATGAGTGAAACCCTCCATTACATACATGTTAAAAACTGTTCTGTACGCCGGTGATAAATTACTTATCGCCTTGATGGCTTCTTCAGCTTGTATTTTGTTCTCATAATCATCCTCTTCTGAGAATGGAATATCTTCCTCAATATTCTGAACTCTTTGGTCATCTTCTATCGAAAAAGGACCACGTTTATTTTTCCTAATTTGATCGATAGCAGTATTAACCATTATCCTTCTAATCCAACCTTCCAAAGAACCTTCAAAGTTGTAAACATCTAGCTTCTTGAAAATTTTGATGAATCCGTTTTGAACCATGTCCTGAGCTTCATCTTGGTCTTTTGCATAACGCATGCAAACTCCCATCATTTTTCCGTAAAACAATTCGAATAGCCTCTTCTGATACTTACGTTTGCCTTTGATGCAACCGTCAACTATTATCTGAAGTTCTTCTTTAGTTTCCACTGATTTTACATTTGATAAACGAACACTCCTCATAAGGGGTTGCCAATAATAGAAAAAATCTATTGAGAAATTCTCAGATATGGCTTTATAATTTAAGAAAGAGAGCGAAAATTTTGTTAAATTCGTCTCCACTTAAATCACTTATT
>JAKVAS010000276.1 GCA_022448165.1 Crocinitomicaceae bacterium
TGGTCATTTGATGATGTTACGGTAGATGTTACGAATACTACAATGCCCGGAGAGCCTTGTCCAATTGTTCCTCCAACAGACCCATGTGTATTTTTAGAAGATTGCACGGATTGTATTCCAATTTTTTACAAACCGAATTTTAATTTAGAAGAAATAGTTCCTCCATTTTATTGTGCATGGGAAATTACAGGTGTAGGTTTTTATGCCTGTCCTATTGAGCATGATGTTCTCGCCGATTACCCAAATGCGATCAATTTAGGTTGTAATAATGGTATAGTGTTCGAAGATCCAAATAAGGCAATTGAAATTGGAGCTTATTTATCAAATACGTTGCAATTAAGAGATATTGTTGTTCAATTGGATACAGTTGATAACTCCAATAATCAGCAATTCGAAAACATTAAAATGGATGGTAAGAACAATTATGTAGTAGAGTTTATTATGAATCCACCAAATATTCAGGATGAATACGGTTTTGCTTCTAAGTTCGATATGATTTATCCATTTGACAATCTTCGAGTAAGAAAAATACTCGAAAGGAACAGGTATTTCCAAGTGGAGCTTGAAGAGAATCAAGTCGGCCTGCAAACTCAATATTTCTTTAATGAATCGCAAAGAAATCAATACAACTTCATAAATTGTCCAAGCGATGATTATTCGTCTGTAGTAAATTCAAACATTGGACTTCCAACTGAAATCATTGTGGGATCGAATAAACCTGATTTTATCAGAACGCAATACACATATAATGATAAGGGATTAATTTCTGGTGTTGTTGAATCTTCAGGGAAGAAAATGAACTATGCTTATGATAACTATAATCGTTTAATTGAAGTTAAAGAAATTGCAAATACAGAAGAGAGAGTACTTTCGACATTTGAATATTCGAACTGGAATCACGACGCTACACTCGACTTTTTTGAACGTACCAACTTAAACTATGTTCAAACTAGATTAAATAATGATTTTGATCCAGGGCAAACAACAGTCACTGACAATTATGAAATAAGACAGGCTTTCATTGATCCGATTGGTAGAAATCAAAGTGTTGTTTCGGCATATTATGAAGGAGCTCTTTTAAACCAAATACATTCCGGCTCTGTTATATATGATAATTGGGGGCGAGTAAAAAAGTCTTTTAAGAATTTTGCTCATGTTGATCCATTGATTAAAGCTGATAATGACTTTTCACAACCTTTTGCGGAATCTTTCTACGAAAATGACGGAAAAGGACGTGCTTTAAGGGCTTCAAATTTTGGTGTTCCTATAAATGACAATCATGTTGTTAAAACCAATTATTTAATTACAAATGATGTCTTTACGGCTTGTGAGTTAGACGTTACACAAACAGAATTACAGTTGTTAATGGGAATTAACTCTACGGAGAACTACAAATTCATGAGAACCGAAGTAATTGATCAGGATAACAAAGTATCTGTTTCTTATTCCAATGCTCTAGGTCAGAAAATTGCAACGCTAAAGTACAATGGAGGAAATGAGAAAATTGTAACTCTTTTCTCTTACGATAGTTATGGCAACTTGAATAGAGTAATTAATCCAGAGAAACAAGAAGCGCTTTATGAATACAATATTCTAGGACAACTCGTTAGAGAAACAACAGTTGATGCGGGTGAGAAGAAATACATGTACAATAAACAAGGTCTTGTCTCTGTAACACTAGATCAACAGGGTGAACAACATGAAACGGAACCCTTTTACAGAGTTTACGAGTATGATGATTTTGGAAGACTACTGAAAGTTGGTAGAAAAACAGCTCAATCATTGAGTTATACGGATTCAGAAGAGTTTGGGGTATTACATTATGAAACCACCTTATTAGAGGATCCAAACAATCCATCTCTCCCAAATCAGAACGGTCAATTCTTTGATTATACTTACACAAATGCTTCTACTCAAGATTGGCTAGCTAGTTATTATGTCTGGGATAATACAAACAATAACCCTGGACAATATGTAAAAACCTTATTTACTGATGTGAATCAAATCATGAC
>JAKVAS010000277.1 GCA_022448165.1 Crocinitomicaceae bacterium
TGTCATGAAGTACCAAATGTAGAATACACTTTCCATGAAGGTGAATTTGGATTATTAACAGATTGGACCCCAAGCAATTCTGGAGGTCCAAGTAATGGCTGTCCAGTTTCATTAAAATATGCTTTGGCAAATTCTATGAATACCATTACAGCATGGATCATGAAGCAATTTGGCCCTCAAGCTGTTATGGATCAAGCTAGAGCCATGGGAATTAAAAATCACTTAGATCCTGTTCCTTCACTTTGTTTAGGAGTGGCTGATTTAAGTGTTTATGAAATGGTTGGTGCTAATGCAACATTTGCCAATAAAGGTGTTTATATAGAACCCACAATGTTTACTAGAATTGAAGATAAGCATGGAAATGTGATCATCGATAGGAACCCAGAAACAAAAGAAGCGATGAGTGAAGAAACAGCTTATGTAATGCTAGATTTAATGAAAGGGGTAGCTGACGGAGAATACAACAAATGTATGGGTGATGATAGAAAATCTAGAGGTAAATCGCCAATGTATACTTCTGGAACAGGTATGAGATTAAGAGGTCAAATTACAAAAAGTAGGCCTTATGCCGGACATAAATACCCTATTGCGGGAAAAACAGGAACAACTCAAAACAACTCTGATGGATGGTTTATGGGATTAACACCTGATTTGGTAACAGGAGTTTGGGTAGGAGCAGATGAAAGATCGATAAGATTCACTTCAACAGTTTTGGGTCAAGGAGCTAATACTGCTCTTCCTGTTTGGGCTTATTATATGCAAAAAGTAAAAGCTGATAAAAAATTAAATTATCCGGATAGAGACTTTGAAAAACCAGATAAACCACTGGCTATAGAATTAGATTGTATAAAATATAATGAAATGAAAACCGATGGCTTCGGAGAAGATTCAGAGTATTAAAAAAATAAATTATGGCAATAAATAAAGTTGTTGCAAACGCAGAAGAAGCAACAGAAGGAATTAAAAATGGAATGACCTTAATGCTAGGTGGTTTTGGACTATGTGGTATTCCCGAAAACTGCATATCAGAAATGGTTAAAATGAATGTAAAAGATTTAACATGCATTTCCAACAACGCAGGGGTTGATGATTTTGGTTTAGGATTGTTGTTACACCAAAAACAAATTAAAAAAATGATTTCTTCATACGTTGGAGAAAATGATGAGTTCGAAAGGCAGATGCTAAGTGGTGAGCTAGAAGTTGATTTAATTCCACAAGGGTCATTAGCAGAAAGATGTAGGGCTGGAGGTGCCGGAATACCCGCTTTTTATACTCCTGCAGGATATGGAACTGAAGTTGCCGAAGGAAAAGAAGTTAGAGAATTTAATGGCAAACCACACATTTTAGAACATGCACTAACTGCAGATTTTGCAATCGTAAAAGCTTGGAAAGGGGATACTGCTGGTAATTTAATCTTTAAAGCTACTGCAAGAAATTTCAATCCCATGATGGCAATGGCCGGAAAAATTACTATTGCAGAAGTAGAGGAATTAGTTGAAGAAGGCGAATTAAACCCTAATGAAATTCATACTCCGGGTATTTTTGTACAACGAATTTTCCAAGGAGTTGATTATGAAAAAAGAATTGAGCAAAGAACTGTAAGACAAAAAGGATAATTTATGGCACTTGACAAAATAGGAATAGCAAAAAGAATATCTCAAGAATTAAGAGATGGATGGTACGTAAACTTAGGAATAGGAATTCCAACATTGGTTGCCAATTTTGTTCCAGAAGACATAACAGTAGAATTTCAATCAGAAAATGGAATTTTAGGAATGGGTCCATTCCCGTTTGACGGAGAAGAAGATGCTGATTTAATTAATGCAGGAAAACAAACGGTAACACTTCAAAATGGAGCCTCTATATTTGACTCTGCAACTAGTTTTGCTATGATTAGAGGGCAACATGTTCAATTAACAGTTCTAGGAGCAATGGAGGTCTCTCAAAATGGTGATATTG
>JAKVAS010000278.1 GCA_022448165.1 Crocinitomicaceae bacterium
ACCTGCAATCTGTGTTGATGACTCGAGCTTCAAAGGAATCAAATACTCGGTTAGACATAAATTCAGGTAAGCAAATGTTTTGAAGAGTTACCTTAGAATTCGAAATGAATTCGCCTGCAATTGTCTGACTTTTCATCTGTTCACATCGTTTTCCACAGACATTATGAGGTAGCGATGTATATTTGATGAAGGAGTTGTTGGATCCAGAATCCAATAATACCAATAAAGGTTTATCACAAATACTGTTTTGTATTATATTTGATGTAAGTATTGTATACGGGATCAAATCTTCTTTTTTTATGTTATTTGAATTATTTATTTTTTCTGATGATTTTGTTTCTTTTATATTGTTTTTGTTTATTTCATTTATGTTTCCTAAATTATCATTCATTATATTGTTGCCTAAATCGATGTTTGGTTCTTCTTCAATTACATGTAATTCGTTTTGATTTTTTGTTTTTCGTTGTCATTCATAATTGCCATCGAAGAACTCTGAAAAATACATATCGTCTTCGTTGTCACCCTGAGAACGTTGAAACGAATCATCATTGATGTATTCGTCGGGGTCGTGATTGTTTTCAGGTTCTTGAGGTAAGTCGTCGTTGAAATAATGATCATTATAATCAATATTGTTGGGTTGATCATTTTGTTGCTCATATTCGTCTTCTTCATTGAAATATTGATCGTTGGAATTGAAAAGACGTCGAGCAGGATTATTGGTTGGACGTCGTGAATTAGAATTATTATTGTTATTATTATTTCTATTGTTTTGAGGATTTCTGCCAGAGGAATTTGAACGTTGATTAGTGTTTTGACGAGTTTGTTGACGGGTTTGTATAGGAGTTCGTTGTTGTAAGTTTAAAGGACGTTGTGTTGAATGACGGGAGGGTTGATAATTATTGTTACTAACACGTTGATTCATATTTAAACGTTGCCATTGTAAAAATGCGTTGTATTGGCGGGCAGAAATGCTGTTAATACGTTTATTTGGACGTTGATCTTGTTGATTTTGATTTTTACGTTTCATCTCTTGTTTATGTTGGTAAGAGGTATGTACATTATGGAAGAAATTTACCATTTCAACACGAGATAGGTTATCGTCGAACCATGTCTTACCAGATTGATCGAAAACTTGTTGTAATCCTGTTGGCATGGCTTGATAAATAAAATGTTTAATTTCGTCGTCATCGAAATATCCCTTCGTTTTTACTGTGGGAAAACGATCACAGTAACGACAAATAACACGAATTCGTTGGTCCACATCTCTTACTGTTTGACTACGACCCTTAAAACATTTAGTTAGAAAATATTCTCGTTGAATTTTAATATCTCCTTTAGAAAGAAAGTGTTCAATAAATGTAGTTATAGCCGTCTTGAAAGTGTTGTTCGTGTATACAGAGACTCGGTCGACTATATCTCTCCAAATATCACGATTATCGCCTCGAAGAATGGTTAGAAACTTAGAAAATTTAAGATTTGCATTATGTAAATTAAGCAAATCAGGTGAACAATGTTCCTCAAACATGGAGATACAAAACAATAGATGTTCTGGTTCACTATTATCGATGACAGGGAGTTGATAATTCGTTCGTTTCGAAATTCCCTCATCGACCCATTCATTAAACACTTTGATGTAGGTGTAATCTTCCTTTTTTACTCGAGGAAACAAAGGAATTGGAGGATAATTCTTGGAGTATTGATACGAATCAGACATGTTGGTATGTTTCGTGCGGGAATAAAACGAAGTTACGATTTGGATTTTTACAACGAACAAGACGACGTTGCAAATGTAATTTTACGATTTTATTCTGCAGAATAAGAGCTTTCGAACGATACCTTTTGTTCGAATGTAGATTAGAAATTGCTTTATTCGATGAAAAAAAAGTTTCACAATCACCTTGCTTATTTGAATTGAAAGTGAACGATGATGGTGAAAAGTGGGAACTACTAT
>JAKVAS010000279.1 GCA_022448165.1 Crocinitomicaceae bacterium
GCAAAAGTTACCTCTAGGTTGTATGCTCCTGTAGCATTCACACCATCATTAAGGATATTAGTTGAAAGAACAGCGGTATCAATATTTGCAATAGATACAGTTTGAGAAGCAATCACTGTACCAGGTACTCCACCATTATCTTCATATAATACAACATCTACAGTTGTTCCATTCCCAGCATCTGCCTTAACTGGAATCCACATTCTTACTGCATCGATTGTTCCATTTGCTTGTATACCAGTAGACATATCAAACTTCTGAACGATTCCTTCAGTTGGAATAGCTAAGTTTGCTGTACCTGAAAGATACCCTGATGCATTACTAAAAATAGTAAATGATCCATTAGGAAATGATAACATTGAAGGTGCAGTATGTGCAACTATTGTTTCTGTTTGCCCGAAAGCGAAAAGACCTGTAACTAATGACAAGGCCGCTAAGTAAACTTTTCTCATAAAAAAATTTTAGTTAATAATTAATTTAAAGCTGCCCGAATTTACCGTTTTTAAGTTGATATCTAGAAAATTTTAACATTAATTATAAACAACCTATCGTTATACTAGGGATTGGATATGACAAAGGTTGAAATAGTAGCCTTTTTTAGAAAGCAATTCATCGTGATTCCCAGATTCTACAACTTCCCCTTTGTTCAGCACATAAATTCGATCCGCATGCTTAATCGTTGATAATCTGTGCGCTATAACGATTGACGTCCTGTTTTGCATTAATTTATTCAGTGCATCTTGTACGATTTTTTCGGACTCTGTATCTAGGGCCGAAGTCGCTTCATCGAGTATCAAAATCGGTGGATTTTTTAGTACTGCTCTTGCGATACTCAACCTTTGTTTTTGTCCTCCAGAAAGTTTATTTCCTCGTTCACCAATATTGGTATCGTATCGATTTTCAAGAGAAGAAATAAAATCATGTGCATTGGCAATTTTAGCAGCCTCAATGATTTGTTCATCTGTAGCTTCAGGCATACCAAACGCAATATTATTCTTCACCGAATCATTGAATAATATAGCTTCTTGTGATACAATACCTATGATTTCTCTTAATTCTTGAACACGTAAATCCCGAATATCAATACCATCGATAGTAATCGACCCTTCATTCACATCATAAAACCTAGGAACCAAATCAGCTAAAGTCGTTTTTCCTGAACCGGACTCCCCGACTAATGCAATCGTTTCTCCTTTTTTAATTTTAAAATCTATCCCTCTTAAAACAGTAGATTCTCCATATCCAAAACTTACTTGATTGAAATGGATAGATTCATTTACCGCATTGATAAACTGAGGATTTACTGGGTCATTGATTTTTTCATCAGCGTTTAATATTTTGTTTATGCGATCTATCGAAGCTGATCCTTTTGCTAAGTTCGCTACTGAAGTGGCTACCCCTTGAATTGGGCGCATCAACTGAGAAAAAATAATGATAAACCCTAAGAAATCTTTCCCTTCCATAGAAGACTCTCCATCCAACACCAATTGTCCACCAAAATAAGCAATGGCTATCAAAACGATACTTCCTAGCACTTCATTTAAAGGACTTGCCAACTCTCTTTTCCGGAACGCTTTGGTTAATATTCTCCGATGTTCATCATTGTCTTTCACAAACTTTTTATCTACCTGATCATAGGCATTGAAGGCTTTTATAATTCTCACACCACCAAATGACTCCTCTATTATAGACATCACGTGCCCCAATTTGTCTTGACCTTGTTTTGAGGTGCGTTTTAAGCTTTTATTGATAAATGCCAGAATTAAAGCTGAAATCGGTAATAAGATCAATGAGAATAAAGTTAACTCCACTGACATTGAGAAAAGAAAAATCATGATAATGACAATCTTAATCGGCTCCCTAAATAGTATTTGCAAGGTATCGACAACAGATATTTCTATCTCTCCAACATCTGCAACCATTCTTGAC
>JAKVAS010000028.1 GCA_022448165.1 Crocinitomicaceae bacterium
TCGTTGACTTCTATAAAGTAATGGGAATTGATGAAAAAGATTTAGAAATGGAATCTCGTGTTGCTGAGACATTAGCCGGTTTTATTATTGAATCTGCAGGAAAAATATTATCGAACAACGAATCAATCACTGTTGGAAACTTGAAGCTCATTGTTGAGTCAAGCGATAAAAAAAGAATCAAGATGGTAAAAGCCATCAAACAAGAAAAAATCGACAAATGAAATACTTTGCCTCAATAATATTAATCCTAATCTTGGCTACATCCTGTGAGGAAACAACCTTTATCCCCAAACCCCCGACTTACCTCCGATTAGAACTTCCAGATCATACTTACAAAAATTACTCTGACAACTGTTCTTATTCTTTTGAAATAAGCGAACTTTATTCTGTAGAGAGCTCTCCTGAAGAAAATGGACAAACATGCCATAAGAGAATCAACCTAGGACCACTTAATGGTATGGCATACATAAGGTATTGG
The DNA here is from genome assembly GCA_022448165.1 of Crocinitomicaceae bacterium. GTDB lineage: Bacteria > Bacteroidota > Bacteroidia > Flavobacteriales_D > Crocinitomicaceae > UBA4466. Next base: position 479 of record JAKVAS010000028.1, read on the forward strand.
GATATTGGCGACAAACCCTTGGCATTTTATGTAAATGGTGCTAATGATGAAATTGATCGACACAAATTAAAGGCAGATAACATACTTAACGAACAAATGCTCCGCCATGATGATCGAGTATTTGGTACTTTTTTTGAACTTCAAGGTGACGTTGCAACACCATTTCAATTTTACCTAACTGATAGTACCACGAAATTCATGTACTGTGAGGTGCTATTTAACTCAACACCTAACTATGATTCTTTGCGGCCGACATTAGATTACGTAAAAGCAGACCTGAAACACTTCATGAAAACTTTCCAGTGGAATCAAAAATAATTTACTTAAGTCTAGGTAGTAATCTAGGAAATCGCCTTGACTATATTAATACGGCAATTGATTGTATAAAAAAAGTAATTGGCCCTATTATTTCCACTTCATCCATGTTCGAAACCCCTCCTGTCGGTTTTGAAGCTGACACCTCTTTCATTAACTGTGTGATCTCTGTTGAAACGTATCATTCACCGCAAAAAGTACTACAACTCAACCAAGAAATAGAACGCAATTTAGGTCGCAAAAAAAAGAACATTTATGGCTATGAATCACGAATCATTGACATCGATATCATCCTGTTTGGAGACCTTTGTATTGAGTATCCTGAACTTAGCATACCTCATAAAGAATATGTAAACAGAAAGTTTGTTCTGGTTCCACTTCAACAACTCATCCCAAATCACGTCGACCCCAATACCCACCTGACAATTAGCCAACTATTATCAAATTGTTCAGACATGTCAAAAATAGAAATCATTCAATAACTTCTTCATAGCCCTCCATTATCTAAGACAACTTCTTTCTATCAAAAAAAAAAATGCGTATAATTGCAATTGAAATTTGATTAGAATTTATTAAGAGAGAAAAATGAAAAAACAAAGCATCAAAGGTTTAGCATTTGTTGTATTGGCTGGTACTACTATATCAAGCTGTACTTTGCTAAAAGACCTAGAATATAACGTTACTCCATGTCCATTGGAAATGCACGGAGATTCGGTTTTAGTTAAAATCGACGTTACATTCCCAGAGAAATCAATCAACAAGAAAGCTTCTGCTGAAATCACACCTATGTTGGGTGAAACAGCATTGAAACCAGTAACAGTTCAAGGAGAGAAAGCAACAGGTAACGGTTCCGTTATTGCTTACAAACCTGGTGGAAAAGTTACTTATACAGATGTTGTTGCCTATAAACCAGCTTTTGAAAACACTGAATTAAAGATTACAGGTACTGTATCTAAAAAAGGTGTTGTGAAAGATGAAATCGATCCTGTCGAAATTTGTAAAGGAACAATCGTTACTCCTCTTTTAGTAAATAAAGATTTCAAAGTAATTTATGCTGAAGATAAGTTCGAACGTGTTACTCCTGAATCATTCAGCTCTCAATTGAACTATGCTAAAGGAAAGTCTAACGTTACATCTAAAGAATTGAAAGATGATGATATCGTTGATTTCAAAGAATGGTTAGCAGAAGCACAAACAAATGCTAAAATTGATTTGAAGCAAGTAAACGTTACTGGTTTCGCATCTCCAGAAGGAGAAGTTGCTAAGAACGGTGAACTTTCAATGGATCGTGCAAATAGCGCTATTGAATCAAGTAAAGACCTTGCTAAGAAATCTGAAAATGAAAAAGCGCAAGGTGGAATTTATACTCCTTCTGAAGGTGGTGAGGATTTCCCTGGATTCAAGAAAGCTCTTGAAGCTGATACAAAAATGAACGAAGATGATAAGCAACTTGTTTTGCGTGTATTGGAAACAATCAGTGACGCACAAGCTAGAGAGCAAGCTCTTCAAGATATGCGTAAGACATTCATCTATCTTGATAAAAACATCTTCCCTCAATTACGACGTGCTGAAATCGTTGCTAATTATGCCTTGACTGGTTTCTCTGATGAAGAGTTAAAGCAGTACTCAGTATCTAAGCCAGATACATTGAACTATGAAGAAAAATTATTCTGTGCTACTTTATATGATGACTTAAATGAGAAGTTAAGAGTTTACAAATTGGCTGAAGCTGATGCCAATGCTGATGAGCGCGGAGCAAACAATGTTGGATATGTATTATACATGCAAAACAAACTTTCTGAAGCAAAAGCTAAGTTTGAAAAAGCAAATGGAATCAAAGACAACCAAATCTCTAAAAATAACCTAGCCGCTATTGCTGGTGTTGAAGGAGATCGTGCTAAGGCGTGGGAATTATTAAACCAATCAGGTTCAGCTTCACAGGTATCCTACAACAAAGGTATCTTGAATATTCAAGATGGTGATTACGGAGACGCCGTGTCAAACCTTGGATCTAAAGCTTCTTACAACAAAGCATTAGCTCAATTATTGAACGGATCAGCTGCGTCTGTTGCTGGAACAATCGATGGATCTGATGATGCTGAAACAGCTCAAGGATACTACTTAAAAGCAATTGCTGCAGCTCGTCAAGATAACTTGGGTGAGGCAGTAAACAACTTAAAAAGTGCCATTGCAAAAGATGAATCTTACAAAGCGAAAGCTGCTAAGGATATGGAGTTCTTCAAATACATGGAAGACGCATCATTCTCTGCAATCGTTAAATAATAAAGAAAATTCTTTATCAAATAGAAAACCTTCCGCAAATGCGGAAGGTTTTTTTTATGCCCCAATATTATCTTTTAATTAAACTACAACTTGTCAACATTATCAAGACCTTAATTAAAGGAGACATAAAAAAATACAAACCGATCTAAAAGGTTATCTAAACCGTTTTATCATTCTCAGTCACAAACACAGGGAAAATCACGCTCTTTCTTAAAATCGACAAACTGTTGATAAAAGCCAATTTCGATGCTTTTATCTTCATTTCGAATAGCGTAACTTGTCAACAATAAGACATAAGGAACCCCGCATTATGACAACTGGACACAAGCAAAGTATAAAAGGAACATTCATTTCTTTCTTTTCCCTCTATGCAATTGCTTTATCGAATCTATCTTTCGGACAAGTCATTATTTCAGAATACCTTGAAGGGCCCTCCAATGACAAATGTATCGAACTCTTTAATACGACAGGAGCCTCAATAAACCTTTCGGGGTATTCAATCCAACTTTACTTTAACGGAAATACAAGCGCAACAACAGTCAACCTATCAGGAATCATTAATTCTTGCGGCACCTTCGTTATATGTAATCCCAACTCTAATCCAACATTATTAGGAATATCCAATCAAACAAGTGGCAGTTTAAACTTTAATGGAGATGATGCCATTGCCCTATACAATGGAGGAACTCTTCTTGATTTATTCGGAAATATAGGAGAAGATCCTGGGTCAGAATGGACAGGGGTGGGTGGGGGTACACAAAATGAAGGCCTTATTCGAACTCCAGCATACTGCTCAGGAATAAGCTCTGATCCCACGGGAACAGGATTCCCTTCGCTTACAGGAACCAATTGGGTAAGTGCGGGACAAGCTGGTGGCAATTTAGGAATTCATACTAATACGTGCTCCAGTTGCTCAACACCTTCAGTAACAATAACCGCGGGTAGTGTAACAGGCAATCCATTTCTTATTGATTGCACTACAGACGCGACAGGAAACTTAGCCTTCACAACAAGTGGAACATTTAATTCAGGAAACGTATTCACCGTACAACTTTCCGATGCAGCAGGAAACTTCTCTTTCCCAACAACCATCGGAACACTTTCAGGTGTAAACGCAGAAGGATTAAACCCATCAGGTCTTGTTAACATAACAGTCCCTCCCGCAACACCTTCTGCATCTGGGTATCTATTACGGATAATTTCGAACAATCCTTCAGCAATTTCGTCTAATTCATCCCCCATAACCATTTCACTAACCGGGGCATGCACTCCCCCACACATAACCAGTGTAATCATTAATTCCTGTAATGGAGCATGTCCTAATGAAGGATTTAATGAATTAGTCATTGGTACAACCGGGGACTACTCAATTGATGTTACTGCTTCCAATTTCAACATCTTATATGGAACAACATCTCCTGCCTCTACTGATTATACAGATGTACTAATTACAAATGCTACTACGACAGCCAATATAAACTCCACAGCAGGGTGTGTAGGTACATTTATCGCTGGTACAGGCGCAACAATGCCACCCGGTTCAAGTTTTATTTTGGCCTCCAACAACTTGTGCTTAGATGCATTGACATGGAACGGTCTTTGTGGACAGGGTCCGATATACATGATATATCAAAATGATCCAAATTGGTCAGCAACAGGGAACTTCAGTAATAGCACTGCTGCCGGAATGCGTTATTTCCGATCATCCTTCACAACAACATCAGGTGATGTTTTTACTATCGATTATAATTATGACCGTTCGCAAAATGGAGGAACTGATGGCGACTATGTGGTATATGAATCAACAGGAGGGGCTCCTGTACTCTATGGGGATGATGACTGTACATTGACTTCGGTTATTTTGCCAATTGAATTAATCGATTTCACAGGCGCACACCTTAATGGAGAAAACCATCTTCAATGGAATACAGCCTCAGAAATTAACGTTGATTATTTTGAACTGAGTCAATCAATCAATGGATACAATTATGAAACCATTGGATCTATAAGAGCCGCGGGAAACTCAAACAGTACTATTGAATATAGATTCATCGATCAACATCCGAATTTAGGAATGAACTACTATAGACTCATTGGTGTTGATATGGATGGTAGCAAGAAGCATCATGGAATCATTGCTCTAAATGTTAACTTCAACATGGCTTTTTATGATGCAATCAATGGTCAGATCGTACTTAATAGACCTTCAAACATTTCAATTTACAGTACGGATGGACGATTAATTACTAGTTCAAGTAATTTAGTCAACATTCCATTTGTTCAACATGGGATGTTCTACATTGTAAATAACCACAACGGACAAACACAAAAAATCCTTATACATTAAGTTGCATGGCGCTTTTGTAGATACAATTGTTCTCTTTGACCTGGCGTGGCAACAAGTATTGCGACTGAATCCAACATTTTTAAATCCATTAATGTAGAATATCCAGATCTAGAGATGATCGTTTCAGCATGAAGCAACACTTCATCTTGCCTCAACCAGCCCCCAGTAATCTTACGAGATTCAATTGGACAATTAATTGTCTCATTACATAAAATAGTTATTTCAACACCATATTTTTCCACTGCATAATCAACAAGTTGTTGAGCATATACATCAGGACCACTTGCAACAACAACTAAACCTCCTGTCTTTTTTTTTACTGAGACATAACGTTTAAAACGAGAGAAATGCCCTATAAAAAGTATGTTATCCCTATTCCCAGCCCTTCCCAAAAAACCAGATAGCGAGCAATTCTCGTCATCTAAAACCCAAATACTTTGAAATTTTTTCAAATATTGATCATGAATTAGCTTTATCGGAAATTGGTACCATTTTATAGGGAGGTTCAACTGATGAGTTAGAAAAATCGATCTACATTTTTCTGAATAAAAACCATACCTGTGATCCGATATTACCAAGTCAATTTCATACTTAGAAACATATCCATCTACTTCCAATATCTCATTAATTAGCCGCCTTCGCAATTGTGAAAATCGTTTCCCTAAATCCCAAGCAAACCTTCCTTTTCCACCAAACGAAAATGGGTACCCTTTATGTATTATGAATTGAATTTCAGGGAAATACTCTTGAAAAATCAACTTTTGGTCATCATCACATGCAATGATGACTTCATTTTCAAACTTCAATAATTCATCAATAACACCAATACATCTAGAAACATGTCCCATCCCCCAATTTAAGGGTGAGATTAATATTCTTTGATTAACAACATTAACATTGCTCATTAGCTCTAAAGATAATAGAAATCAATGATCAAAAAATTCACTAAACCCTTAGATCATTTGCTCGCCAAATAAAGTTATTTATTCACCACTAATCAAATTTATCATTGCCATTTCCAACTTTGCTCGTATCTTTAACGTTAGATAGAAAGTAAAACAATTACGAATGTTTGATAATAACGAATTTAGCAAGTACGCAACGAAGCACATGGGTATTAGTAGCATGCACATGCAGCACTATATTGAGTCTTCACTTACGCCATATATTATTGAGGAGCGTCAAATGAACATGACGCAAATGGACGTTTTTTCGCGTCTTATGATGGACAGAATCATTTTCTTGGGAACAGGGATTAATGATCAGGTAGCCAACATTATTAATGCACAACTTTTGTTCTTAGAATCTGCGGATCCTAAAAAGGATATTCAGATTTATCTAAATTCTCCGGGTGGCTCTGTTTATGCAGGTTTAGGGATTTATGACACAATGCAATATATCAATCCAGATGTTGCAACAATTTGTACTGGAATGGCAGCTTCAATGGGAGCAGTATTATTATGTGCAGGTGCAGATGGAAAACGTTCAGCACTAAAGCATTCACGAGTGATGATTCACCAACCATTAGGAGGTGCCCAAGGACAAGCTTCTGATATTGAAATCACAGCTAGAGAGATTCAAAAACTGAAAAAGGAGTTGTATGATATTATTGCTACTCACTCGAAACAAGATTATGATAAAGTTTGGGCTGATTCGGATCGCGATTATTGGATGACTTCAGGTGAAGCAAAAGAATATGGAATGGTAGACGAAGTGTTGCTTCGTAACCCAAAATAATAAGTTAATTAAATAACGACTTAAAGCCCTGAAACCTTTGTTGATGGGCTTTTTGGTCAACTAAAGTTATGTCTAAGAAAGAATCAGGTTGTTCATTTTGTGGCAGACCCCGTGAAGAAGTAGGAATGCTTATCGCAGGAGTTTCTGGACACATTTGCGAAAATTGTGTGACGCAAGCACATACAATTGTGAAAGAGGAGACTGTACCGTCAAGTGAAAATGACGATCAGCATGTGGTTAATGTATATAAACCACTTGAAATTAAGGAGAAGCTGGATGATTATGTGATTGGTCAAACAGATGCTAAGAAGGTACTTTCTGTGGCTGTCTATAATCACTATAAACGATTGAATCAACCGCCTGCTAAGGATGACATTGAAATTGAAAAATCAAATGTTGTTCTTGTTGGACGTACTGGTACTGGAAAAACCCTATTAGCTAAAACGATTGCTCGAATGCTAAATGTTCCTTTTTGTATTGCTGACGCTACTGTTTTAACAGAGGCAGGATACGTTGGAGAGGATGTTGAAAGTATTCTTTCCCGTTTGCTACAAGCAGCTGACTATAATGTTGAAGCGGCTCAAAAGGGTATTGTTTTCGTAGATGAGATTGATAAAATTGCAAGAAAAAGTGATAACCCGTCTATTACGCGTGATGTTTCCGGCGAGGGTGTTCAACAGGCTCTTTTAAAATTATTAGAGGGTTCAATCGTTAATGTTCCGCCACAAGGAGGACGTAAACATCCCGAACAAAAAATGATTCAGATTAACACTAAAAATATTCTTTTCATTTGTGGAGGAGCATTTGATGGCATCGAAAGAATTATTGCAAATCGAGTGAATCGTCAAACAATTGGTTTCTCAAGCAACGAAGAAGATCAAATTGAAGATGACTCATTATTAAAGTACATCAATCCTACAGATATTAAATCTTTCGGATTAATCCCTGAATTAATTGGCCGTTTCCCAGTACTTACATACTTAGAGCCATTAAGTGCCGAGAGTTTAAAGCGTATATTAACAGAACCTAAAAATGCTTTAATAAAACAATACAATCGTTTATTTGAGCTGGATGGAATCGACCTTAAATTTGACAAAGAAGTATTAGATTTTATTGTTGAGAAAGCAATTGAATTCAAATTAGGAGCACGTGGGTTACGATCTATTTGCGAAGCAATTTTGAACGATGCAATGTTCAATTTACCATCAAAAGATGATAAAAGCTTCAGAGTTTCAGCAAAATACGCAAAGGATCAGTTCTCGAACTCAAAAATGGCAAAACTACGTGTAGCCTAAAAGCACATTAATTTCATCCGAAAATCGGTATAATCAAAAAGCCAATGAATATTAGATTCATTGGCTTTTTGATTATACTCATTCTTTATCTATAAATCTCTACTGCGTAAAACCTGATATCCTCCCAAAACAAATAATAATATCCAACCCAAAGATATCGAAACCCTAGCTGATTGAGATATAAAATTGGTTACGTCGTGGTTAGGATCATTACTCGCTTGAATATCTATAATCTCCTTAAAGAAAGGAAATGGGATTAATTCTGCAATTGCATTAAAAGGCATATATTGTGCTAAATCGTTCCCCATTGTTAAATTAAACACGTATCTAAGGGGAATAACTAACACATAAAATATAATCGCCAACGCAGGTTGCTTAACCAGTAAAGCAAAAACCAATGCAAAAGAAAAATAACCAATCGTTTGTAAAAAATATGCTCCTAAATGACCGATTCCTTGAAACACATCTCCGGCGTCAGAATATATAGAACCAAAAACAAACCCGATAACAAATGTGTAAAGTGTAGCAAAAATTGATAGCATTATCACCACACCAAACTTACTCAAGATCAATTGCCTTCGACTTAACCCATCAATAATATTTTGTCTTTGTGTCCTAAATCTCAATTCATTACAAGTAATAATCACCACTAACACTCCAAGTAAAATATTCCAAATACTAGCTGAGTAAGTAATATAATTCCAAACTCCAGGAAACCCATATAAATCAGTTACTTCTGGAACAATTGGCGGTGGCAATTGAATAGAACTTATCCCCAAAAACGAAAGAGGAACCACTACTAAATAAATTGATAGAATTACCCAAAATGTAGTGTAATTCTTAACCTTTGAATATTCTATGTTAAGTAATTGTTTCATCCTTTTGTAATTTCAAGAAATTGATCTTCTAAACTCTTTTTTATTTCTCTTAATTCTGACAATACTAATTCATTCTCGAAAAAATATTGATTAATTTTTGATGTAGTAACTGATTCATCTACATCCAATATCAGACTTGTTTTCGTCTGTGAATTCACTGATACTCCAGCAAACTTGTTCGCTAGATTTGCCATAGCCTCCAAGTCAGAACCACTTATCACCATTTGTCTGACCTTACCAACAATATTCTCAATTTGACTTTGACGAATCGAAACACCCTTTTTTAGAATAACCACATCCGTGCACACCTTTTCTATCTCGTCTAATTGATGAGACGCAATTAAAATCGTTCGGCCATCTTTTGCAATATCAAGAATTAACTGTCTAATTTCTGCAATTCCTTGAGGATCTAAACCATTTGTAGGCTCATCAAGTAAAAGCACCTCAGGATCATTTAATAAAGTGGATGCAATTGCCAAACGCTGTTTCATACCTAATGAATAGGTGCTAAATTTTGAATCCTTCCTTTCATACAGATTAACCGCTTTCAACACTTCATCTATCCTATCATTCAGATTCAGACTCCATCTCTGATCAATATCCACTCCCGCATTTAATTGTTTAATTTTTGCGACAATCTTCAAATTCTTAACCGCACTTAAATATGGATAAAAATTTGGAGTCTCTAACATTGCACCTATTCTTAATCTATTCTCTGTCTTTTCACCATTATTAAACCATGAAAAACTTCCTCCCGACGCTCTTAAAACTCCTAAAAGGATTCCTAAAGTTGTGGTTTTTCCACTTCCATTAGGGCCAAGAATTCCGAAAATTGTCCCCTTCTCAACTTTCAGGCTTAACTCATTCAAAGCCTTCACTTTCTTGTAACTCTTAGATAGTTTTGATATTTCTAAAACTGTTGTGCTCACGTACTTTTATTTTTAATAAAGATAGACACTAATCTAAGACAACAGATTGTTCTTTTATGAATGGACTAATAACACAATTGGATGGTCAACATTTGATGTCATCAACATATATATATCCATTTCTTCTTTTATTAGAAAAGAAATTAAGGTCAATTTAACTCCTAAATCACATTTACTATCCTATGCTTTAAAACGATTTGTATTCTTGACGAATTTTATCACTAAAACATGATACTTCATATCCTTTAATGATAAGCTTAAGTGAATAAAAAAACATTTGGAAAGACTTGTTAATACCTTAATGTTCTCAAGGTGCAATATGGATATTCCTAATTCACATAAATTTAATTTAGAATTTTGGCTAAATAATCTACAAATACAAACGGGATTCAAAACTGAATCCCGCATGTAAGATCAAACATGATATTTGCCTATAACCAAAACAAACCTTAAAGCGATATTGTACGCTATCAATTGCCTCCTACGAACTATTTAAACTACCTAAACTACTTAAACTACCAAGCATTAACCGCGCACAAACCTACATTTAGACCATCATGTTTGTCTTATTAACCATTCAAATATTACTATTGATTATTTATTTATGTTCTACTTATTAACTAACCTAACCAGTTACAATTTCTATTCTAATTGAAAACAAACGGGACTCAAAAGAGAATCCCGTATGCCAGGGTCAAACATGACATGTGTCTACCACCTAAAATAATCTTAAAGATGTATTGTACGCAATCAATTACCTCCAACGAACTACCTAACTACATAAACTACATAAAGCATTAACTACGCACAACCCTACATTTAGACTATCATGTTTGCTCTTCAATTAATTTTTTAAATCTTACTATCGATGATTCATTTAAGATTATAGACTTCGTGTTAAGAAGACTTTTACTCCCAAACTATTTGTTCTACCATCAATACCATTTATTTGTGTTCTACTTTTTTTCAATTGGTTTAACATATTAATCCCAGCTCCCAACCTCAAGTGACTTGTCAGTTGATACGATGTACCAATTCTCAATCCTACATTAAAGAGCACTCGATCTTCAAATTCCTTCGCTCCGCCTTTTTCCAATAGCGCTATACCACCATACGAACCATAATACATACCTCTATATCCAGTAATCAACCCAATTTTCCCGATAGGAGTGATCTCTAGTGACCACCTCTGTCCGAAAAAAGCCCTATAATTAAGCATAAGATCAATAGAGGTAACCTGCTTGTAGCTCCGCTGAACCGCTCTCCTTGTTCTTGTTCTCCGAATCAACACTCCATTTTCATAAAAAAACTCAGGTGTTAATGATTCACTTCCACTAAACTCCGTAAGATCAACCCTATGAGAAACTCCCATTCCAACACCAATGTTCTTAGTCAATAATCGTTGAACGTTTAAAGAAGTAGAAAAACTTGGAAGATTTTTTTCTGAACTTTCAATTCTATCAAGAAGTGAAATATTCTCGCCGCTATAATTACTAGATGAAGCATGTGTCCCTACAACCAAACTAACCTCATATTTTGGTGAAATACGCTTTACCTCAGTGGCTTTGTATATTCCATCTAATGAATTCTTTTCTAAACTTGAAATACTCATTCTCTCCGCAGTGGGCTTTCTCAAGAGTAACGTTTCAATACCATCATCAGTAATCTCTATATTATCCCCTAATTCGAGAAAATTATTACCCAAAGCATATTTTGATGATAGTGTCAAATCTTTAGAATAAAATTTCATGGATGCTTTTAAGTCGGCTACATTTAACAACTCATCTTTGACTAATTGAACGTCTTTTAATTTTACATTATTACCTTCTAACTCTTCTTTAGAATGATCAGAACTAATTGTTTTTTTCTCACGTTGGTGAACATCAGACTCCACTGTATTTTCAGGAAGGGAAAGCTGACTAGTAATCCCACCAGCAAAGACTAATCCTATTGCCAACCAGGAGAACCAGAAAAAACCAAATCTTCTTTTCTTTTCATGAGAGTTCAGAAGACTCATTTTTTCCCAACTTAATTCAGAAGGAAGCTCTAGGTTATTCTGCATAACCCTTTGCATACTCTTATCAAATTCTGAAAAACTCATATTAATAAATCATTCTTAATTTTTTTCTAGAAGAATCTTCTTCTCCTTTTATCTTTTCTAGACTTTTTATCGCCCACTTTCTTGCTCTATGTAAATGTGACTTTGAAGTATTCACATTTATATCTAAGATTTCCGCAATCTCTACATGTGAATACCCATCGATCACAAAAAGATTAAAAATCATTGCCTGCTGCTCTGGCATTTCCTCTAACACTTTAACAATCTCTTCTAAGGCTAAACCATCTAACACAGAACTTGAATCAAAAACAGTATCAATTCTTACCTCATCCAAGCTTATACATGTAAGCCGCTTTTTCCTTTTGGAAGATAAAATCTGGTTAATCGCAATACTTCTCAACCAAAACTTAAAAACTCCTTTTTGAGAATCAAACCTCTCTATATTTTGAAAACATTCCATAAAAATGTTCTGCATAGCATCCTTAAGATCATTATTAGGAACATTATATCGTTTACAAATCGTAAAAATATACGGAGCATATTTATTATAAAGCATCCGACTCCCATCAGAACTCCCCTTTAGTATGCGCTCTATCAATTTTTGATCTGTCAAATTCTAAATCCTAATTACCTTTTTATTTAGTTTAATCCCCTATTCACAAAAATATTCAATTGGAGTATGAAATGTCCCCGTAAAAGAACCAACATATGTCTGCGTTGAATCATACAACTCCCCGCTAAAAGCCCCTGAAAACAAAGAAGTTGTTTGACTAGTAATTGTTATATTCACTTGTGTTCCAAAAGAAGATAATTGTACCAACTCTCCATTAATTTCCTGCACGTAATTCAAATTCGGATTAATCATCTGAATTCCCTGAGAGTCAACAATCCAAGTCATATCCATATAGTTCTCCGAAAAAAAACTCAATGTATCTGAAAAAATCCCGTAAATCGTATCACCAGACTGAATTTCGGCACACCTTAAACCAATAGGGTTGTCATATACGATCATTTCATTTTGCTCAAATTGAAACGTTAAATAATCCGTTGCAGGAGCTTCTTCTTCTTCAATAAAGTCGGTTTGTTTTTCACATGATGATATAATCATAAGTCCCCCCATGACAACAAACCCAACAACTAACCTCCATGCTTTATCCATATCCTTTCATTAAGTTTATTTTGAAGTTATAGGATTCTTTGACTTCAAAATGTTACCTCTTATTTATACTATTATCATTTCAGATATAAAGGTTGCACTACTCAGAAATAAAAAAACAAATAAATCCACAAAAACCCACATAAACAACAGATAAACAAGTGATTAAGATTGGATTCTTATTTTAAATTATTTATTCATTTATGTGACACAACAAGTAAAAGCATATAGCTTATACATTCGATTCAATAACAAAATAAATCTTTCTGACTACTCTAAAGAGTATTTTGGCAAGCACCTGGATTAAGGCATTAGACTAATTACTAAAACCTAATTGAAAGAAGGGTAAGGATTTTCTTAGATAAAACAAGATATATAGTGATAACAGATCATTTATACCGTTCAATAAAAAGATAACTAAGTTACATCCCCCCTTTAAAGGGGAAACTACAATCCCCTATTGATGGATTCTAAACTTACAATATTTGATTACAGACCCTTTTGCTGTAAAGAGTTTTTCGTAATGTGTCTTTATATGAAAAATTTCACGAGTAATTGGATCGATTTTCTCCGGCAATTCACCATATAGATCCCACGTTAGTTCGAGACATTCATATTTCTGTTCTTTTATTTGTTCTTCTGTATACTCAAACAACAAATCGCTATCCGTTTTCATGTGAACAATGCCACCTTTCTTCAATATTTTACGATAGCGTTCAATAAACATCGGAGATGATAATCTTTTCCTAGGCTTTTTAGGTTGAGGGTCAGAAAAAGTTAACCAAATTTCATCAACTTCACCTTCTGCAAAATAATCAGTAATAAAATCTATTCTCGTTCTTAAAAAAGCAACATTCGTCATTTCATCTTTCAGTGCTTTTTCTGCACCAATAAACATTCTTGCCCCTTTAATGTCAACTCCAACAAAATTCTTGTCTTTGTAATGATTTCCTAAACCTACAGAATACTCACCTTTCCCGCACCCTAATTCTAAAACAATAGGATTATCATTTTTAAAATGATCTCTATTCCAGTTTCCTTTAAGTGGAAATGGTTCTTTCAATACAGGCTCATAGAAATTATCAAACTCCTTTACTGCTGCAAACCTTCTAAGCTTATCTTTTCCCGACATTAAACATTGATTTACTATTCCTTAACTCCAAATAAATTCCTTTGTAATACATTATCTTACTACACTTGACTTGAGAAATATTCTCTATCCATTCATCAATTAAAAGCTTACATATCTTCACCTCTAATTAATCTTAACATAATACCCTGTATGTTTACGAATATTGAGAACTTGCCCACCTTCAAAAATCAAATATTGTCCCTTAATCCCTTTAAGCACCCCTGAAATTATTGGAGTTTTATCAAAAGAAAGGCTTTTCACTTTCTCCGGGTATTCTTCTACCGGAAACTTCAATTCCACAATTTCATCATTCTCAGAAAAATAATCAATTATATCCGCTGGTAACTGATCCTCCAAAGACCATTTTTCGTCTTCTAAATCAATGGTATCATCCACTTGGTTCTTTAGCATTCGCTGCCAACTTGTTTTATCTGTGAAAAACTCCTTTAGCGCTACCTCAATTCTTCCTGCTTCAAAACGATTTGGGACTTCCGCTAACCTAATGGCCGACGAAGCCCCTTGATCAATCCATCGGGTTGGGACTTGCGTTTCCCGAGTAATTCCAACTTTAACAGTACTTGAAGCTGCCAAGTACACAATGTGTGGCTGATTATGGTTTTTCTCTTCCCATTCAGGGTCTCGCCCTTCTCCTAGGTGAGCACGACATAATTCAGGACGAAGAATACACTCTGCTGATTCAGGAGCTGAAACAAAACAGCTATAACAAAAACCTTGTCCAAAAGACTTCTTTGTTACTTTTGTACACGCCACACAATTAATCACCCCAGTCCATTCTAGCGTAATTTCTTTTCCTATTAGCGCATTCATGTTCATTTCCTCCTTAAAGGGCATACGATATTGAATCGGATCACCTAAGGAAGCATGCATTTTTCTTAACGTCCCTTCTCCCATCAATTATTCAGGTAAAATTTCCATTTTTTCCGCAAAGTGATGACAATAGTCCCTTAGATCCTCACAAATATTTCTTTCACCTGTTGCGCGTTCAAAACTATCCGATAAGGTCAAAAGAGTTTGGTGAAAAAATTGCTTCATCTCTTCTACAGACATATCTTTTGTCCAAAGATCTATTTTCATTGCACTCATTTCCTTTGGATCCCATAAAGACAATAACATTGCCTTTGCTGGAGCATCTTCCACATTACCATCCTCAGCACTCCATTTCATTCCAACCGGTAAACTATTTTCATTCAATCCGACTTTGATTGATATCTCTGATGTTTTCACCACCTTTTCTTCCATCTCTTATTCTATTTCGAAATTCTGTAATATCTCATTATACTCTACTTCCAAAAGCTCTTTTAAGGAAATGTCATTTTCTTTCATAAATTGTCCTACCATTCTCCATCCCAAAAACTGGCCTAATCGATCAGGTCCCTTTTTCGGTAACCCAGGAGTGAAAGGACCATCCTTCAACATATTCATCTTTGTTTTTTCGTCGATTTTAAACAACAAATTTTGATCTACTAAGTATTTCCAATATGAAGCTTCGTTTTCAACTGCCCAATCAAAGTCATCTTGGCTATATCTAACAATCAATCGATGATCATCCTCAGGAAAGCACGCTTCAACGAAATACAAAACCTTTCCCCAGTACACAATATTCTCAGCCAGGCTACCTCCATTTTGCTCTTCTATTACATTTGCGACGATCCAAGAAGTTAGTACATCCCTTTCTAAAAACTCTCGACGCCATGCCTCCTTCATCCACTGATGAAATTCACTTCCTGTAAGTTCTTTTATCACATCTGTTTCTGCACCTAAATACCGTTCTAGCCCCACACCTATTTCATTTTCAGTTGCAGGAGCACTAGCATTAAATAAAGTATTTAAGAAAACAACATTTGTTGGCAACTTTGTGTCAGAAACATGAAATTTAAGATGCTTAAAACCATCTATCAATTTTACCTTAATTGTCTCCGTAGAAGCAAATTTTTCTTGAATTCTCTTTTCTAATCTAGAGATATAAGGATCATTTCTAAATGTATCAATTGTTGAAAAAACCAACGAATCAGGCAAATCCCCTACTCGAAGAAATCTCCCCATCTCCAAATCATACATATCAGTTATTGAAGACTTAAACTCATGATGAGCTTTAAGTAAATCACTCTCTGTACCATGAACAAACATAGAGTCTACATTACAAAAACCCAATTCAACAGTTACGTCCGAAGCGTCAACATCCAATGGATCATGTGTACAAGCGGCTAAAAACCATACAGTACCGGCAAAAAACAAAATGCTTTTAAGAGTCATTATTAATCGTTAATTTCGTATTCAAAAGTACTGAAAACATAAGAATTTTAGGTGCAACACGCTATTTAAAAAATTAAATTGAAATGAAGAAATTATTACTCGGAATTATTGTTTTAGGAATTTCTGGAGCAACAATGGCACAAGAAGCTGCAGATAAGAAAGTTCAAGCGGGTCTAGTATTCGGAACTGGAATGAATTTCCAAAAGATGGGTACAAAATTAATGACCACCGATGGTATTGGTAGCGATTGGACGGTTGGAACAAATTTATCTTTCACTTTCAATGAAACTGTTGGTTTTTGTACAGGTGTAGAATTCGACTTTTCAACAATGAATTATGCCGCAGCTGCTGGTAATGAAATCTACTATGTATATAATGATAGTGAGATTCTTCAACAAGCAGATGTTGCTTCATCAACTGGCTCAGAAATATTTCGTTTAAGTACACGTAAACAAAAAGCTACGTATTTGACAGTTCCAACAATGTTATTATTCAGAACAAATTTCATTGGTTACTTCCGATACTTCGGTAAATTTGGATTGAGAAATAGCTTCTTACTTTCAAGCAAAATTACCGATCAAGGTTCAAACCTAACTCCTGATGATGAAATCTTAGGAGTAGAAGAAGCTGGAACAAATTCAAACATGTCAGCAAAAGGAGATATGTTCTTTTTCAAGTCAGCTGTGGGACTTGCTGGTGGAACTGAGTGGAATTTCACTGGATCAACTAGCTTAGCTGTTGAAATTGGTTATTATTATGGATTTACTCCATTACACTTGGATAGAAAAACTGAGAAAACAACACTATATACTGCTGCTGTAGAAAACGGCACGTCAACCGATAACAACTTTTCAAATCAAGCGACTCAAACTCAATTGATGCTTAAAGTTTCTTTGTTATTCTAAAAACACATTCTTTTGAATACACAAAATGTAGCAAAACACATTACAGCCTGGCTAAGCAATTATTGCGAGAATGCCGGGCTGTCTGGTTTTATCGTTGGAATATCGGGAGGGGTCGATTCTGGATTAACATCGACACTTTGCGCAATGACAGGAAAGAAGACAATTCTTTTGAGCATGCCAATTCGTCAAACATATGCCGAGTATGACCGTGCAAAGAATCACATTGCCGATTTAGAATCTCGTTTTGAAAACGTTACTTCACTTGACATAGACTTAACTGCTTCTTTTGATCAGATAGAAAAAGATTTACCCGCAGAGGTAAAAACACATGAATTATCTATGGCAAATACGCGTTCTCGCTTACGCATGCTAACGCTATACTCCATTGGTCAGGTTCATGGTTGTCTTGTTGCAGGAACAGGCAATAAAGTCGAAGATTTCGGTGTTGGGTTCTATACGAAATATGGAGATGGAGGCGTTGACTTAAGCCCCATTGCGGATCTAAATAAATCTGAAGTTTGGGCATTAGCGGAAGAAGTAGGTGTAATTGCTGAAATTATAAAAGCTAAACCAACAGATGGACTTTGGGGGGATGGACGAAGTGATGAAGATCAAATCGGTGCTTCTTACCCTGAATTAGAATGGGCAATGGAATACACTGGAGACGGTTCTATTTTGAGCAAACGTCAGCAAGAAGTACTTACAATTTACCGTCGATTGAATAAAATTAATCAACACAAAATGAATCCTATTCCAGTTTGTGAAATACCTGCTAAATTGAGAACATAATTCATCTCAAAACATTAATTAACTTATGAACTACCTACTTTCCCTTTTATCCCTTCTTTTTGTTGGCTTTTCTATAAACGCACAAACAGATTTCAACGAATATAAAACATTACAATCCGAAGGAAGAATTCCAGCAGACTTCACCGTCGAGACCTATGCAAAGATTGAAGAGGGGCTTGAAGAAGGTCGCAATGAAATCGGAAGTCAGTATGAACAGCGAAAATTCCTTGAACAAACCGGCTACGCGATTGATGAGCTTCTACACTCAGGCTTAGTTGTTTTCGGTGACCCTCTTTCAAATTATGTTACGAAAGTAGCTAACAAGCTTTTAAAAAATGACAGAAAGCTGAAAGAGAAACTTCGTTTTTACACCTTAAAAACAAATAACACAAATGCCTTTTCAACAGATCAAGGAATTATATTCGTAACTAGTGGATTGGTAAGTCAGCTAACGAGCGAGGCTCAATTGGCCTTTATTCTAGCCCATGAAATTTCTCACTATACTGAAAAACATGTAGTAGAAACATTTACTTGGAAGAAAAACAAAAAATTCAGAGATGATTGGATTGGACAAATGAGCATCTACTCTAAAGAGAAAGAATTTGATGCCGATCGAATTGCTGTAGACATGTATCGAAAGGCTGGATACTCAAAAGAAGAAATTGTTCCAACATTTGACGTCTTATTATACTCCTACCTTCCTTTTGACGAAGTAGACATCTCATTGGACTATTTCAGTACAGATTTGATGTATCTACATCCAATGCTTTTTCCAAAGAAAGAATATGAAATTAAAGCTAATGAGGAAGAAGATGACTCCAAAAGCTCTCATCCAAACATAAAAAAAAGAAAAACTGCAGCCCAAGAAACAATTGATGGTGTTAAAGGAGCTTGGGAAACAAACAAATTCCAGCTTGGCAAAGACCGTTTTTACGAAATTCGAAACATTGCTCGTTTTGAAAGTATTCGTACTGACATTATGAATGCCCAATATGGGAATGCAATTTATTCCATTTACCTATTGGAAAAAGACTTTCCTGAATCCATATATTTGAAACGAATGAAAGCTCAAGCTTGGCTTGGCCTCTATCAATTTGAAAAAGCAGGAAAAATCTCTTCAACCTTAAAAAACAAATCTGATTATGAAGGTCAATCGGCTAAGGTTCACTATATGCTTCGCAAGCTCAATCGAAGTTCTTTAACAACAATCGCACTGCGTAATGTTTATGATATAAAGCAGGAGAACCCTGATGACGAAGAGGTTGCTGCCATCTATGATTTCATGGTAAAAGAGCTAGGATTTGATAAAAAGTTTAACCTTGATGATTATTACCCAATGACCTTCATCGCAGCAATAGACTCGAACAGGGTAAGGCTAGAGAAGAAAAAGATTATGGATACCAATACAATTGTGACTGAAAAGCCCGTTGTCGAAAAAAAATCCAAATACGATCGAATTAAAACCAAAAAGATCATTGCTGCAGATCCTGTATCGACCATTGACTCTCTTCGTTACTATAACTATGGGATTTCCGATATATTACTCGATGAGTCTTTTACATCTGATCTCAAAACACATCAGGAGAAATTTGCAATTAAGGAAGAACTAAAAGAAGAGTACAAGCAACTTTCCTTACGCGAAAAACAGCAATTACAAAAAGAACAAAAGTATGATCATTTAAAGATCGGTATACAAGAAGTCATTTCTGTAGAACCTCGCGTATTTACATATTCTCGAAAAGGAGTTGACAACGTTAAAAGCGAGCAATTAGAGCTTCGTTTTTCAGAGTCAATGCGTGAAAGTGCGGAACTCGCAGGAATGGAATTATTCAATATTGACAGTCGATCAATTCAACAAAATGGTGCAACAGGGTTCAATGAAAGAACGGCATTGATTTCTTGTTTACGACAAGTAGGAAATGAATCAAAGGTTAATCCCTTCCCCGTAGATTTCTTGTATTTAAAAAATCTACAAAACAACTTCGGAACAAAGAATGTTATGTTTTCCATTGTTGAGCATAGCTATCAACCGGATTTCGATTTACTGCCCTTATTAGGAGCAATATATTTCTTTCCATTAGCTCCTTTCTACATCTCATCTAAAGTAATGAAAGGAAATCAAACCAATCTTACAATTATTGTTCTAGACATTAACACGGGACAAGTTATTTCAGGAGAAACTTATTACTATAACGAAGGTATCAATCGCCATAACCTTGGAGCAAGGATGTATAACATCTTCCAGTACCTAAGCTCAACACCTCAATAAACAAACATGAAAAGTTTTTTTACATTTATCGCTATTACTGTTATTGGATTACCTTCTATTGCACAAAGCGACTATACTGGCTTCTACGGAAAGAAAAATTTCATTGAAGTAACTAGCGTAAGCTACATTCCTTTTATTCCAAATGCTTTATCTAGCACGGGGTATAAAACATTAGGAACTTCAACTTCATTAGTTTCGGGAAAAAGATGGTTCAACACTGGTTTTCGATTATCCGCGGGTAAAGCCTTTAAAAATAATTTAGCCGCTAGCATAGAAGTTGGAATTGATTACAATAAAATATACGAAAATCTAATTCCTTATAATGCTACTGATGCGACAATAAATGATCCTAACGGAATTTATTACTATGATTTCTATAGACATGAAAGCGTTTCCGTACAACATTTTCGAATTATGCCAAAGATTGAATTCACTTCATTTGATGGCTTACTCCCTGCAGGACTAGTGCATCAAGTAGGATTAGGGTATCGAAGGTCAAAAATTATTGATAAAGATTATGTAGTTAGTTTGAGCACAGGATCAAGTGTTCCGACAGGATACGAACCCCATTTACGTAATCTAATTAATACGGAGCAATGGTATACAGGTATGCAATTATTGTATGCCTTAAAAATGAGAACTCCTATTGGACGATCATTGTTTATCAGTTATGGGTTCCGTTATACACTCGACTTCCGTCTACCGACAGACATTTTAATTAGTTTTATAGGGGAAGAAAGTAATACAAATCGAGCAATTGCTAAAAGTCAATTCCGTAATTTTATGAGCTTTGATCTAGGGTTAACAATGCCCTTTTAAGATTTATATTTCCATGACAAGTGGAGAGGGAGAATTAAGATTTATACAGTCCTCATTTGTAAAAATTATATTAGCAGGGGCTAAACTTTTAACGCTTCAATTTTATCAAAATCATACTGATTTTTTGTTTAAATAGTAACGTCTGAATATTGTTAAGTAAGATTCATTAAAATACTGTTCTGAACGCAAATTTCACAGCTGATAGAATTCTCTATTAACTTTATGTAGGATTAATTCCTGATTCCTCTCTTGATTTCCACACCCTGCATTCACAATACAATTAACTGGCAACGGATACCGAAGAAGCTTCCTTAATTCGGAAAAAAATCATTTTTATGTATTACTTCCAACAAACTCTATCAACTTACTTCTTGATGTAATTAATTTGTTCCTTCTCAATTGAAAAAAAACAATACCTTCATTAGAGATTAATAAGCACTCAGACAAAGAAGATAGTATGACATCAAAAGCCAAAGCTGAAAAGTGGTTAGCAAACTCAAAACGAGCAACTATCAATAATAGTAACGAGGTACTATCTCTTGAAATAGAAAAGAGAATAGCTTTGGTTAATCATTTCCCTTTAGAACCCATTAATTCCGCTACGATAAAGGAAAACATTAACGGTGTTTACAATATTATTGGATTCAACCAAAATGACTCAGGCGAAAGCTATTCGGGATTTTTGACACTCCAAAAAACAAATGAAAATCGCATCATCGCAGAATGGGTAATTAATAACGAGCAAGTGCAAATGGGGAAAGGATTCTTTAAAGACGACCTTTTGGTAATCAATTTTTTCTATGAAGGAGAAAGTGAGTACATTGGAAAAAAATTCAAAGGCGTTGTGGTCTATACTTTTATAACAGACACAATACTTAGCGGCTTCTGGTCAGAAAAACATGGAGACGACAATTATATAGGACTTGAAGAAGGAAGGAAAATGAATAATGCTGAATTATTATCCAGTTCATTGAACTTAAACTGATTTTATTCTTCAGGAGCCAATCGCAATACGACACCATCAATTTCTTCAGTCACATGAATTTGACATCCCAAACGGCTATTATCCTCCACAAAAAATGCTTGATCTAACATATCTAGTTCATCATCACTTTGTTCTGGAAGCTCTGTTTCTGACTCAAGATAACATTGACAAGTAGCGCACATTGCCATTCCACCACATTCACCTAATACAGGTAATTCGTATGCCTTACAAACCTCCATGATGTTCATATTCATGTCCGTTGGGGCTTTCAATTCATGACTTACTCCCTCACGGTCTATAATGGTAACTGTTACTTCATCCATCGTTAAACTTTTGGCAAAGATACGGAATCAATTAAAAATACGAAGGCCTTGATTTCCATCCCATGCAGTTTGATATTGACGCAAACCAAATTCAGATCCAGAAATTGGCGAACCATCATACAGCGAAAAGTTTGCTGTATTACATGAGTCATTGAGTTGAAGGTAATTATCTACATCTGGATACAACGGTGTAGGGCAATCTCCCAGAACATCTGCTGGCGAATGACGATCAAATGCAACAAAATCATTTAAGCCTCTACGATACACGATAACTCCTTTAGACCCTCCATTTACGTATGCCCAACCGCTAACTCCCAATAAATCAGAATAACTCGGTAATGACATATCGATTGTGATATCAAAAGGAATACTAGGAACCGGGTGATTATCATTCCTGTTACATGCAGACATAAATAAACCAATCGTAAACAATAAAATAAATTGTACCTTCATTGCGTTTTGTACTTATAACAAATGTATGAAGATTAAAACGTTTTGTCATGTCCTTTTATTGTTCCTTGCAATTCAACTAACGAGTTGCGGATCAAAAAATCCTGCGAATACCCCTGAAACCGTTGAAGAGGCCGAATCTGCGATGGCTAAAAAAGCCAAAAAGGATGCTAAATCTGCGAAAAAAGCAAAGAAAGAAGCTTATAAACGCTATTGGAGCATGCAATCAAAGTCTGCAAGGAAATCTATTAAGAAAAACAATAAACGGCAAAAACGTCGTGCTAAGCATTTAAAAAAGAGTCAGCGATAATTTCTTAACGAAGATCAAAGGCATTTCTTTAAAAGCGCTTAGAAATTTGGTGTTAACAACCACACCCCACCCAAACACCGCACGTCTTAGCATACGCGTCTTTATAGAACCTTCGAGATTCAGTTAAAGCCTCATCAACAATGGGATCTCCTTTTTCACCACTTGCAACTATTACGATATAATATCCTTTCGTAAACCCTTTATAACCATTCGAGTATTCTACCGAAACATATTTCTCCTCTCCCCAATCACTTCTTGGTAAATATATCGGATAATCCAATCCTCCTCCACAAACCTCCTCTTCACATTCTTTTTTGGATAAAGACAATCCAATTTCTTCATTCGGGTGCAAACCTCTTAAATCAAGTGGATAACCTAACTTTTTCGATGCATCCTTCGCTCTATTTAACGCTACCTTATAACTCTTTGTAGAAATTAAAATAACAAAAGAAAAGTCTCTAGTTTGGCTTTCTTCGTAGTCAGCCCAATCCACATCTTCCAATTCGTCAGATACTACCCCTTCCGAAACAGGCTCTGCAAGTCCAATTGACGCCTCTTTCTCTATAATTGATTCTACAGAATCAACTCCCCCCTCAACAATGGAAGAATCTAAATTTGATTCAATTTCTTCAACATGAAAATTAGTGTCATTCTTATTGTCTTGTTCACAAGAACAAATGACAATAAGAATTGCAATTATATAAATACGCATCGTTTTAATTTAAGTAGTTAGATTCTAAATTTATGAACTACGGAATTGCGACTACAAACAAACTGGTCACAAAATATATAAGCTTCACTAAGGAAACTTTGGAAATTTATCAAAGTTTGGTTTTCTCTTCTCCAGAAAAGCATCTCTTCCCTCTCTAGCTTCTTCCGTCGCATAGGCTAAACGTGTTGCTTCACCTGCAAAAACCTGCTGTCCAACCAACCCATCATCAATAAGGTTAAATGAGAATTTTAACATTTTTATCGCAGTTGGGCTTTTTGTCAATATTCGTTGCCCCCATTCATATCCTACTTGATCCAATTCATCATGAGGAACAACAGCATTTACCATGCCCATTTCATACGCTTCTTGCGCAGAGTACTCCTTCTCGAGAAAGAAAATCTCTCTAGCCCTTTTTTGACCTACTTGCCTTGCTAAATATGCTGAACCAAACCCTGCATCAAAACTAGCTACATTCGCATCCGTTTGTCTAAAAATTGCATGTTCTTTACTTGCAATAGTCATGTCACAAACCACATGTAAACTATGTCCACCTCCAACAGCCCAACCTGGAACCAAGGCAATCACCACCTTATTCATAAAACGAATTTGACGTTGTACATCCAATATATTGAACTTATTAACCCCATCTAATCCCTTGTATCCATGTGTTGATCGCACTCTCTGATCTCCACCAGAACAAAATGCCCACCCTCCATCTTTAGGAGAAGGACCTTCTCCGGTAAGTAAGACAACACCAATCTCTTGACTTTCGTGAGAAATTATCAAAGCATCTAATAACTCATCTACTGTTTTTGGGCGAAAAGCATTTCTTACTTCTGGGCGATTAAAAGCAATTCTTGCTACTCCATCTGCTACTTTAAACGTAATATCTTCGTATTCTTTAAATGTTTTCCAGCTTGGCTTCATTTCTTCTTATTTACTAATTCAATATTTTCTTTTACTTCTCTTCTTTTTCGTATTTCCCTTCTAAACTCTAAAAATGTAATTTGAATTACTATAACAAATAATAAGCAAATCCCAAAAGAGACAAAATAGAACGTTTTGCCATAAAAAAGTCCGAAAGAATCGTAAAACAAATAAAACAATGCAAAAAAACCTAAAACCCGCAATGGTCTTTTCAACCATGTCTTCTGGGAATACATAAACGAAAGAATACTATATGAAATAATGATCGTAAGTCCGAGTATATTCAAAATAGAATTGAAAGGCCAATGCATAACCCTAAAAATAAACCCAAAAAGAATAAAGCTTATTCCAAGAATAATAGGATATAAAAGAAGTAATGATTTTTTATCCCTTATCTCTAAACTATCGATAAGCTCATCCATATTATTTGGAAATAAAAGTATAGGTAATCCTTCCTGTCTGCGAAGCAGGTGCGCTATCAGCATAATTGAATCTCGACTTCATCGCATAGGTTTTCGCCTTACTAATCATACATGAGTTTGCTCCCTGACTTTGCGACGCATCGTAAACTGCAGAGGTCACATTTCCAGATTTATCTACCTTTATTATTACCGTAACTTTTCCTTGACTTCCACTTGGACATGTATAACCTGGATTTCTAACATACCAGACATTATTTTGATATGCTGTATGATTAGGAACACTAAAGTCAACCATTACTTGCCCTGAATATCCAGTCTCACCACCAGGAGTTGATTTTGGTGCCTTATCTCCTAATTGCTTTGCTGCTTCTTCTCGGCGTTTATCCATTTCTTCTATGATACGTGCACGCTCTTCAGCTCCGCCTGCCTCCGCTAACATTTGCTTTTCAAGATCATGAATACTCTGTTCTACCTGATCTCCTGTCATTCCATTTTCGTAATAATCTTCAGAAGAACGATTACGAGTATCATTTTCATCTCTAGCCATATTTTTCACATCACCAGATTGCATATCAGCTGGGACTAAAATATTGTCTTGATTTAATTCAAATTCCTCTTCTGATTCGATATATGCACCATCATGAAAAGCAGTAATTGGGATATATTGGGTATGAGATTTCATTTTGAGATACATGAAAATGATAACGTAGACAGAAAGGGTGGCAATCAAGCCAAACCTATATCTCTCTAAAGCCTCAAAAAATCTAGTCACCACTCTCCGATTTTACAATAATCATTTCATCTTTAATCAGATCAAAATATGAAATCACCCCTGATTTACTTAAAAGTATGAAATCTTCCTGAAAAACACTTACTTCATCATAGTTCAATTCACTTCTAACCTCTCCATTTCTGTACAACCCAACACCTTTTTCGTTTCGAACCGCAAAGAAATTCCCGGAAAGATGTGTAACCCCTTCAAAAACAAATGGTAAAATGGTATTCCCATCAAGGTCCAATACTCCGACTGCAGAATCATTCTCTGCAAGTATGTATCGATCATCTATAATTTCCAACGAATAATATTCTGGACTAATCAATATCTTATTTGATAGACTCATCACCCCCCACAACTCTTCCTGCTCAAAAGGTATAACACTTGTCCCTAACCCCAAATTATCATAGTCAAATTCAGTGATTATTTCACCAGAAGTATTAATCCGACCGTACACCTCATCTTGAAAAGCAATAGCAGTACCGTCAACAAACTCTCCCTTCAGTAAATAATTAGGAAAGGTTTGAAGTCCAATTCTAAACGCCACCTCTCCGTGATCATCAATATAAACAATTTCACCATCTAAAGACGCTACTGCAAGTCCATTGCTAAGTTTTCCTATCTCGTCATATTCAGCTTCAACAATAGCCTTTCCTAAATAATTCGTAAGTCCTTTTTTTCCATTTTCCTCAAATATATACAGGGAATCACTAAATACATCTAAACGCTCGTACACGGGCGGAACCACATATGTTCCATAAATGTCAATTAAAGCTTGTAATCCAGCAACCTCAACCTTCGCTATTCCACCTGAAAAATCAAATGCATCATCAAAACTGGCAGGAATTCTCAATCGCCCAGTTTCATCATAATAGCCGTATTTCTCCTCCAGTTGTCCATAAACGAGTCCTTCTGAGAAAATTCCCAAATCATTAAATTCTACATCAAAAAGAAAACGTCCATTTCTATGAACCATTCCCATTTTACCATTTTGTTCCACAACAGCCAATCCGTTATGAAAATCTGAGATGGCGTCATATTCAAAAGGGATTACTTCTTGCCCCTTCTTATTTATAACTCCGAAATTATCCCCCATCTGAACGACTACTAGTCCTTCGGAGAAGAAAGAAACATTATCAAAACCATTAATCTCTTCAATTCCATTTGGACTCATAAACCCATATTTCCCATTCATAATTGGTAAGAAAACTGAATCAACATAGGTTAACTCATGATTTATCTCAACAATCATTTTTTCAGGGATGCCTTTATACTCTGCGAGAAATTCGCGCATTTTACTGGCGGAATACTCTGTAGCCAAATAGACTCCATACAAACTTTTCCAAGCCTTAAATCGATTCCTATTCTTTGCGTATTTATTTAAAAAAGCCTCATAAGCCTCTTTTGTATTGGGTTGTGTTACAATTTCGAAGATTCGATCTTCTGCATTACCGACCAGTGGACTATTCGGGTTCAGTTCTAAAAATTCAACGTAAGACGCTAGCGTTTTATTCTTTGTAATTTCTTCGAATTGTGAATCATAAAAACTATCTCTAGCTAGAGATGCATAACTACTCTTTGGGTACCTATTTAAAAAGCTCTTGTACGCAGAAGAACTATTTTCTTTAACAGCATTAAAGAAGGCCAATGAATCTCGGAGGTGAATTGCTCTATCCAATTCGAGAGAATTTCCATGATGTGTAATAAACTCTTGATAAGCATCCACCGTATGAATCTCTTTCGCTCTGAGAAAAAAACCAGAGCTAATAATCTGTTGCAGGGAATCAATCCCATTGATAGTCCAACCGTAAACAGCCCATTTTAACTTTTTACGTTCTTTAGCTAATTCCCAGGAATCTCTAGAAAGTCGAATATACCTATCAGCAGAATCGAGAGAATGGAAGGGATTATCCGTTCTTGCATATACCGTCGCTAATCCGAACCCGCTTGGAGAAGGATTATACTTCATCCCTTTTGAAAAAGAGTTTTTTGCTTTAAAATAATCGTATACTGCAAGTGCCTCAAATCCCTTCTTGACTTTCCCAGCATAAGCACAAGAAAAAGACATGGAGATAAGGGCAATTAAAACGCTATTTCTAAAAAGAAAATTCATTCGAGACAAAGATAATTCTTGGTACAGATACGGCAAATATTACGCCACAAAAAAACCTCTCTATCCAAACTCCCTGTTAGGAAATTGAATTGAGAGGTTCTCAATATGTTTTTCGAGGAATACCTCGATGACTTCTTATTTCTTACGTTTACCGTAACGGTTGTTGAATTTATCAATACGACCAGCAGTATCAACGAACTGAGTCACTCCTGTAAAGAACGGGTGTGATTTATGCGAGATATCCAACTTAATCAAAGGATACTCATTCCCATCTTCCCAACTAATTGTTTCTTTAGAAGCTGCACAAGAATTACATACAAACGAGTAATCGTTTGACATATCTTTAAATACAACTAATCTGTAATCATCTGGGTGTATATCTTTTCTCATAACGGTATTATAATATTCTACTCTTTTGCCCTAAACGGGACGCAAAGATATATAAAAAATTTAATTCTTATCTAATAAAATCAATTCGAACCACTTTTTTTCTCAAACCTGTAATTCGTAGTTTTCTATTTGCGATGCAAAGCTAAGTAAAATTAGGCTTAAACAGGGTAATTCATTCAATAGTTTTTCGATGAAAACCTGTGATGTACAGATACTTTTACTAAAAACAGTTATCGCTATTACCCGAATAAGAAATAAATGCCAATGATTTACGTTAACTTTGCTATAAGTTATAGATTATAATGAACAGAACTACACGCTATTTATTCGTTCTCCTGCCGATTTTGGCAATCTTCAATTTTTCAAGTTGTAAGAAACCATTGATTTTTTCAAATGGTAATTTAGACTTTAGCTTAGACACCTTGGTCTTTGATACTGTTTTCACCACTGTTGGTTCGACAACTGAATCTTTCAAGTTTTACAATCGTGATAATAGAACCGTCAATATTGAACAAATTCAATTAATGGGAGGAGAAAGTTCTCCTTTCCGCATTAATGTTGATGGGGTCTCTGGCACAACTTTCGCGGATGTTGAAATGGAGGGTAACGATAGTTTATTCGTTTTTGTAGAAGTAACCTTGAATGTTAACGGTGG
>JAKVAS010000280.1 GCA_022448165.1 Crocinitomicaceae bacterium
CTCTTGTCCATTAAATATTTTTTGGCAGTGCATAAAGACGTTTTCACATCTATACGAGGTCTCCGAAAGGCTGATATAGACTAGAAAATGGTCTAAAATGTGGTTTTGGAACAATTGATATTGGAAGTTTTGTTTCTCCAAAGGCGATTCCTCAAATGAGAGATACTGCGGATGTATTAGATAAAGTGGATACCTCGAATAGTGAGCTACTTGTCATTGTTGCAAATGAACGCGGAGCAAATGACGCTTGCAAATTTGAACAAATTGATTACTTGGGTTATCCATTTTCAATCTCAGAAGAATTTCAGAAACGGAATACAAATTCCTCAATTGATGAGTCTTTTGTTAGAGTAGAGCGAATTCAAGAGATTGCAAAAAAAAGCAATAAGGAGCTAGTATTATATTTATCTATGGGGTTTGGGAATCCATATGGAGAAGAATGGCACCCAGATATTGTAACATCTTGGTGCGAAAAACTCTACACAAAACTAGATGTTAAAATTCAGGCACTATCTGACACAATTGGTGTTGGTAATCCCCAAATTGTTACCTCACTATTTGAAACATTGATTCCAAGTTTAAAAAGTGTTGAATTCGGAGCTCATCTTCATACCTTGCCAGATAATGCTAAAGAGTTAATTGAAGCGGCATATACTTCTGGTTGTCGTCGTTTCGATGGTGCAATTAAAGGATTTGGTGGGTGCCCTATGGCTGCTGATAGCTTAACGGGTAATATGCCAACTGAAAAGATGTTGGACTGGTTTAACGAACAAGGTGTTCAAACGGGAATTGACATGGATCAGTTTTTTAAAACAATGGAAAAATCACTTACTGTATTTCCGTAACATTTGATGTTTTTTTAATTATGCTTAGTATGAAATACGCGTCTTATATTTTTTTGTTAGGATTTTTTGTCGCAAGCTGTGCGCCCTCAGAAGAGATTGAGAAAGACGATTTATCTCCTGACATAGAAGTCATCGATGATTTTAGTGAATTTGAGGATGTACGTACAAATTTTAAAGAGTCTTCTTTTAAAAGTCCAGTGCATGCTGAATTGCTTGAAGAGTTAGACATATGCCTAATGGTGGATCAAGATTCAACACCATTTGCTGCTTGTAGTCCAGAGAACTTTAGAATCATACCAATATTTGGTGAGGATCAGGTAAAAGAATCGTTTATTCTTCAAATGAAAGCCGGAATTGTATTGAAAGGACAAGACAAGGCGATTAAGGATCGTAGTATTATTGTTTTTGAACGCGAAAGAAATGAATTAGTTAAGGTAAATGGATTTCATGGGGAAATTACTTCTTTGAAAGAAGGGGAGAATGGAGCAAAAGAAATGATTTTAACTATGTACGACCACATAGACGAGTGTTATTTTGATTGCCTATTCAAATGGGATGGAAATCATTACAGTTTTGATGCTGCATTAGCAATAAATTATGGCGAAGGTTTTAAGCCAATTAAAACAGAACTTAGAGATTCAATATCTAAAGATATCTATAATGAGTTAATGTCTAAGTCAATTATATATTAATGCGCTGGCTGATTATATTTTGTTTGTTTGTAAGATGTACTCCTGAGATTAACACTTCCAAGGTGAGCTATGACATGTTACTTAATGATGGAAATAGTAAGGTATGGGTTATTGAAACGGAAATCGTTAATGACATAAATATAGCCCCCTATTTAATAGAAGAAAAGCACCTTTTAATTTTCTATAGCGACGGAACATTTAGCTACGGACCAATGAAATCATTAGGACGTATGGCTTACAGTTCAGGTGACTACTGGCTTGACTCAGACAAGAACAAATTATCATTTGAATTTAGCCAAATGAATATGGAATTCGCATGGGACTTTACTATATCAGAAATATATGAAGACAGTATATTCTTGACTCCAGAAAAAAATGCTGCTAATG
>JAKVAS010000281.1 GCA_022448165.1 Crocinitomicaceae bacterium
GTTGATGAAGAACATGAATCATCTTTCAAACAATATGATCCATCGCCTAGATACAATGCGAGAGACTGTTCAATAGTTTTAGGCGCTCTACATAAATCCAATGTACTACTTGGATCTGCCACACCTTCTATTGAAAGCTATTATAATGCTCTTTCAGATAAATACCATCATGTATATCTATCAGATCGTTTCGGTTCGAATCTTTTACCTGAAATACTTTGCGCAAATGTCAGAAAAGAACGTAGACAGAAGAGTATGCAGTCACATTTCACGTCCTTCCTAGTCGAAGAAATGCGAGAAGCTCTAAACAACAAAGAACAAATCATCCTTTTTCAAAACAGACGTGGATACACTCCACTTTGGACTTGTGAAATTTGTAATTGGACGCCTAAATGTAATCATTGCGATGTCTCTCTCACCTATCATAAGCACACCAACAATCTCAAATGCCATTACTGTGGATATTCTATTCAGCCAGTAGGAAAGTGTGGTGCATGTGGAAGTAATCGCTTAAAAATGTTAGGGTTCGGAACTGAAAAGATCGAAGATGATCTAAGCTTAATATTCCCTGATAAGGTTATAAAAAGATTGGATTTGGATACTACAAGAACTAAGAATGCTTATGCAAACATTCTTAATGATTTTGGTAACAGAAACATTGACATTTTGATTGGTACACAAATGGTGTCTAAAGGACTGGATTTTGACAATGTGAATCTTGTAGGTATTCTAGATGCAGACATGTTAATGAATCGGGCTAACTTCCGAGCATTTGAACGATCATTCCAGCTTATGACTCAAGTTGCAGGACGCGCAGGAAGAAGAAAGAAAAGAGGAAAAGTAATCCTACAAACAGGCGACCCTGACCATTGGGTAATTCAACATATAATTCAACATGACTTCATCAATTTCTACAATTCAGAGATCATAGAGCGAAAAAATTTCTTTTACCCTCCATTTTTTAAAGTAATAGAAATTACTCTAAAACACAGAGACGAAAATATTTTACATAACGCCTCTATTGAACTTGCGAGAGCCCTAAGAAGTATTTTTAAGGAAAGAGTATTGGGACCTGAATATCCTGTAGTTAAGAGAATAAACAACCTTTACTTAAAAAAAATAACGCTAAAAATTGAGCGTGACGCAGGCGACAAAAAAGTAAAGGAACGACTTCAAGAAATTATAGATAACTTCTATAGCGTTCCTTCGAATAAAGCAGTACGTATTATTGTAGACGTTGACCCCGCTTAACCAAGGTATGACTGTAGCATCCGGCTTCGAGATGTATGTTTCAAGCGTCTAATTGCTTTTTCCTTAATTTGTCTTACACGTTCTCGTGTTAATTCGAACTGTTCTCCGATTTCCTCTAAAGTCAAAGGACTTCTTCCACTTAATCCAAAATATAAACGAACAACATCTCCTTCTCTAGAAGTCAGTGTTGATAATGATCTTTCAATGTCTTTTCGTAATGAATCCACCACCAGATTCTTTTCAGGCCCAGGTAATGAATCATTCGGCAAAACATCATACATTGATGAAGACGAATTATCTCCTTCAATTAATGGAGCATCCATAGATACATGCCTCCCTGTATTATTCATTGACTGGCGAACATCCGCAACTGAAATTTCAAGGAAATCTGCCATCTCTTCAGCCGAAGGTGGTCGTTCCAATCGTTGTTCCAATTCTGAAAAGGCTCGATTAATTTTATTAATTGTTCCTATTTTATTCAATGGTAAACGTACAATTCTTGCTTGCTCAGCCAAAGCCTGTAAAATTGATTGACGAATCCACCATACAGCATAAGAAATAAACTTAAACCCTCTTGTCTCATCAAATCTCTCTGCAGCTTTAATTAACCCAACATTTCCCTCATTGATTAAATCTGGTAACGACATTCC
>JAKVAS010000282.1 GCA_022448165.1 Crocinitomicaceae bacterium
AATATATCCTGAATCATGTGATGCTGATCATATAATGAGAAGTAGTTCTTTTCAGCAAAACTCTTCGCATGTTCAACAAGTTCATCATCATCATAGTAGGCAATTCCTCTTTGCGTCATGTTCATTTCCAATGAATCTAATCGTTCATTAATCATAGCTTCTGTGTTCATTATGACAGAATCATTTTCAAAAATAACAAGTGGTTTAATATTCCGATCTCCAGGGTCTTCAACGGATAGACGATGGTAAATAGTAGAGTTTCGATACCCTTTGGATGCAAGAGCGTCATTAATTTCATCTCTACCAAGAAATTCATAGAGTATATTATAAGCTTCATTATCACTAACCGCAAAAATTTTAGAAATTTCTTTATTGATTGTTGTAGCAATTGAATCACCCTCAACAAAAAACGATGTATTACCATCGATCCAAGAGGTGTTTTGCGCTTTTTCAAGGGCAAAAAGACTTACGGGAAGTTTAATAGTACTCGCCGGATAAAAATAACGCGTAGAGTCTACACCAATATTTTGTGTCTCGAATGAAACGCTTCCGTCTGGATTTTCAATTATCTCCGAATACAGAATTTGTACTTCATAATATTCATGATTATTAAAAACATGCTTCATCAGAGTGTCGTTACTGTTCGATATAATAGCTTCCAGTGTTGGCTTTTTTTGACGCTTATCATTTGACTGACAAGAAGAGGTTATGACTATTAAAAGGAGTAGTAGTTTTTTCATAATGACCAGTAGATGCTTTATAAAGATAAAAAAACCATCTGAAATTCTCAGATGGTTTCTTGTCTGCGGAAAAAAAAACAACTAGCGGGCAGACATTAACTTATCATTGGAACATGTAGATCTATTTGAATTTGATTTTCTATGAGGTCATTGAACGTTTCTCGCTTTCTAATGAGGTGATGTTCGCCATTAATTGCGAGAACTTCCGCTGGGCGGTATCTTGAATTGTAATTTGATGCCATGGAAAAACAATATGCCCCTGCATTTTCAAAACATAAAATATCACCTTCAGTAATTTCACGTATTCTAATATTTGACGCAAAGGTGTCTGTTTCACATATATATCCCACTACAGTGTAAAATCGCTCCCTGCCATTTAGATTGGATATATTGTGAATTTGATGTTTAGCATTATAAAACATAGGTCTAATTAGGTGATTAAACCCAGAATCAATACCAGCAAAAACTGTAGAGGTAGTTTGCTTAACTACATTTACTTTAGACAAGAATCTTCCCGATTTACTTACAAGAAATTTTCCCGGTTCGAAAGCCAACGTGAGTTGGCGACCATAATCGTTACAAAATTCATTGAAGCGCTCGCCGAGTTTATCACCAAGTTCTTCAATATTAGTTTCAATATCATTGGGGCCATATGGTACTTTAAATCCACTTCCGAAATCTAGAAACGCTAAACTTTTGAACTGCGATGCTACTTTAAAAAGTATCTCGGTGGCATATAGAAACACATCAATATCTAAAATGTCAGAGCCCGTATGCATATGAATACCATTGATTTTCATACCTGTGTTCTCAACAATTCTCGTGATATGAGGAATTTGATGGATGGAAATACCGAACTTTGAATCGATATGTCCAACCGAAATTTTACTGTTACCACCTGCCATAACATGTGGATTGATTCGAATACAAACGGGAATGTCTGGATTTCTAGTACCAAATTGCTCTAGAATCGATAAATTATCGATATTGATTTGGCAACCTAATGTCGCTACATTTTCAATTTCCTCTAATTCTATTCTATAACCTCTAATTTTTACTTGACTATCTATTCTTCCTAAATACTCTATTTCTCCATTATCCAACCACCTACATAAATCACCTGTCTTGTATATCTTTTCATTTGAATGAAATGGGTTAT
>JAKVAS010000283.1 GCA_022448165.1 Crocinitomicaceae bacterium
AACCCAACAGATACTCAAATCTATCCATTGTCAGGTTGTTATAATGTGGATGTTCAAATAACAACAGTCGATGGTTGTGTAGCCGATACTTCTTTAACTGACTTTATATGTGTTCATGAATTGCCAACTGCTGATTTTTCATATAATCCTGTAAATCCGGATATATATGATTCAGAAGTTTTTTTTGAGAACTCATCTACTAACGCAGTTCTTTATAATTGGACTTTTGGAGATGGAACTTCATCTATAGATTTTGAGCCTTCTAAAACTTTTCCTGAAATTGGCGGAGAGACTTATCAAGTTGACTTAACAGTGACTTCGGTAGATGGTTGTACTGATGTGAATACTCAAATTGTTACAGTTAATGAAGTTGTACAGTTTTATGTGCCAAACGCTATGACGCCAAACGCAGATTTGTTTAATCCAGATTTTACGCCAGTTTTTATTCCTGGTTTTACACCAGAAGGGTATTCATTACAAATTTTTGATCGCTGGGGAGTGATTATGTTTGAATCTCAGGATCCTTCAATAGGTTGGGATGGGACATATCAAGGAGCAATTGTTACTGAAGATTCTTACGTTTGGAAAATTGAGTTCAAAGAAAATAAAACAGACGTGACTCATAGGCATTTCGGCCACATTACAGTTCTGAAATAAAGCTTAGTTTTGTACATACAAAATTATGTTATGTACAAAATTCGTTTAGCCGTTTTATTCAATTTACTGTTCTCAATTACTTCTTTTAGCCAAAGATTGAATGATTCATGGGAATTTTTGGGGCCAGATAAGAAGCCTTTAGAGGATAAAAGACAATCAGCAAATGGAATTGGTCCAGTTGAATTCATTACAGCAAATGAAAATAAAGAAGGACATTTATTAGCAGGTTCTTTAAACGGAGGATTGTTTTATACAACTGATGGAGGAGAGCAATGGTATAATTCTGGGTCAGATGATTGGGATTATTCAGGTTGTTCATGGGCTGTATATTATCCTGATAATGAAAAGGTTTGGTTTGCTAATTCTTGTCTTTTTAATGCTAATGGAGGTCCTGGAAGCATGGGGAATCAAGGGGGGATATATCGAACGACAAATTCAGGAACAAATTGGGAGTTAATAGCCGATAAAAGTGCATTTATAAATTCACCTTATATGACGGTTTTTGGAATGAAATTTCATCCCTCGGATCCAAAAAAAATATTTGTATACACTTCAGAGGGACTGTACTATTCAACGGATTGTTTAGCAGATGATATTAAATGGAATAGAGTACCCAATGTTGCAGCTTGGGTTTACGATTTAGAGTTTAAAGGGAGTAAGGCTTACATTTCACATATGCAGCACAATAAATGGAGTGTGTTGGAGGCAAGAATTACGGAACTAGATAAATTTGAGAAAGTAAAGTTTGTATCAGATTTAATAGACGAGAAAACGAGTATTACATGTGAAATTCAAGATAATGATCTATTGATATTAGTGAACTATAAACGTAAAGGGGATGAGCTTTGGAAGTATGCAGTGGATGAGAGTCAGCATAGTTTAATTTTAAAAAACCAAAGAGTAATATTTGGAAAAGGAAATACATTTGCAGTTTCGCCCCATGATTCTGATGAAATTATGGTGG
>JAKVAS010000284.1 GCA_022448165.1 Crocinitomicaceae bacterium
GTTACTGTTTTTAAGTACTTTTAAAAGTTTTCCGTAGCGATCAAAAATCTGGATACGAATATCAGAGACAAATTCTTGTTGCGGGATATTCCAATAGTCGTGAATTCCATCTCCATTTGGAGTAAAGAAGTTAGGGCAATTAAAACGAATTCCAATTTGCAATTGGAATTCTGAAATATCAAAACATCCAAAATCTATCTGGCTTGTAACTCTGGCATAGATTGTTTGTCCATCCATCCCTTGATACAAATTTGGTAAGACATTAGTTTGAGCAATGGCATCACTCAAGCTAGCATAATATGATACGTCTACATCTACCTGACCATTTATAATGGGATCATTATTTTCACTAAGATCAAATTCAGAAGTATTGCTATTTGGAGTTTGGGGTGCTAATAATGTATTTCCATCAAATGCTGAAGGCGCTTCAAAGAAGGTAGCACTTCCAATCCATTCTAAATCAAAGCTACTCGCACCAATAGGTCTATCTAAAACAATAAAATACTCTTCGTTAGGTTGAACAGTAAGCCATTCTACAAAGCCATTTCCATTTGCGCCAGGTCCTTCAGAATCATCAGAATTACTCCCATTCATCCCTGTTTGATTACTACTTTGTCCAGCAGCTTGTGGATTGGTGGTCGAACATCTGATCGCTTGACCAATATTACCACAGGAGACATTAGGCCCAAATACAAAGAAATCGTAGTCGATCGTAATAGAGCTACTGGTAGGGGTAAGGATAAATCCTAAAGTTCCTCCGTCTTTAATTTTTATTTTAAGCCATAAACTGTTGTTTTCCTGACTTTGGCATGAATTGGAGTTCGATAATTCTTGAGTTCCTGCACCAACAGCGTTGGAACTAATAATTCCATTTCCGCATACATTAATGGCATTAGCACAATCGTTAGGAGATTGAGCATTAGCAAGTAGGTTAAGTAGCAACAACGTTACTAGGGCCATAACATTCTTCCTCATGATTGATATTTTAGTTTTTATAACACAGGGGTAAGATCTCATTTGGGGCTAAACAATATCTTGTTACCTGTTCTTGATTTAAGGTGTTCGAATAATCTATTTCTTTGACCTCAAATCCAATAGAGCGCAATTTATCAAAATAATCTTTACCATAGATACGAACATGATCATATTGTCCAAAAATTTTCGCTCTTTCTTTTTTGTCGGTTATACTGTCGTTTTCATACGTTTGTTCACGAGTTAAATCCTGAGGTATTTGAAAAATTCCCATTCCTCCTTTTTTCATAACACGAAATAATTCTTTCATCGCCTGGGTATCATCAGGAATATGTTCTAAAACATGATTGCAAAATACATAGTCGAAACTTTCATCTTCAAATGGGAGCTTGCAAATATCAGCTTTAACATCTGCAAGAGGAGAGAGCAAATCGGTGGTGAGGTACTCTAAATTTTGTTGTTTCCTGAATCGTTTATAAAAAGCTTGTTCAGGAGCGACATGTAATAAGGATTTGACTTCAGGATTAGTGAAAAAATCAGTTTCGTTTTTTAAATAGAGCCACAGCAAACGATGCCTTTCTAAAGATAGGGTAGACGGTGATAATACATTATTTCTTTGCGTCCCATATCCATAAGGAAGAAAGGTTTTAAAACTCTTTTCGTCAATCGGATCAGTAAATTGAGAACCTCTAAGAATATAAGCAATTAGGGGTCTTACTAAGTAGCTTAACCTGATTAATATAGGTCTTGGAATCGTATTTAATATGAGTTTGAATAGTTTTTTCATTTCAACTCCTGAAATAAACTAAACTGGTTTTCTGAATTCATCCTCTTCATTACTTTCCATACCTAAGGCTTCGTAGATATAATCGAAAGTAGATAATAATTGAGGTTTTCCAT
>JAKVAS010000285.1 GCA_022448165.1 Crocinitomicaceae bacterium
GTCATAAACTCCTAACAGATGAGAATAAAAAAAAGGGACAGTCACCGGTGTTGGCAAAGTATTTAAATTAATAGGTTCAGACCAAAAGGATCCTTACAGGTCTTTGCTCTATAGTCCACTGACTATGGCGTCGAAGATCAGGTGTTTATTTAATGTTTAAGGTCCAAATCCCTTAACAGCCTGCACCACTTGACTTTGTCAATTATTTCGGCTAACTTAACCAAGCACTTTAATGTGACAACATTCAGATAGCCAGCTCTCTATGATGCCCTGCATATAGTGCTTGACCAAACAGCTTTCAGCTGTAGGGCTTTGTCCTTAGTTTAAACACCTGAATCCTGGCTGAACACCCCTCAACACCACGTTATTGCATACAACGGTTTAGCTATGGTGTCGTTGCGGTTGGCAACGCAGCGTAGCGCCACTCCGGTCAGCTTTGTTATTTCTAACCGGTAGCGAAGCGCGTTGCATTCGCATAACACTCATGCTTTAATTTAAGACTAAATGTAGGAATAAATTTTAAACGGGCTGGGTCAGTAGCAATGCATTATAGGTGTTGTTGTGCTGCGTTTTTTAATTTTTCCAGCATGCTGAGGGGTATTGGATCTAGCTTTAACTCGGTCAGTTCAGATTTGATTTTAATTCCCAAAAAGGGTCTTTTACCAAGGTTGAAATTTTTATTGAATTGTTCATTAATTAAATTAACGATCGATTTAATCTTGAATTTGCCAGTCTTTAACAATTCATGTATAAGCAAATCAGATTCTGAATTTTCTCTGAAGCAGTTAACATGATAAACAGGCTTGACTCCGTCATAAATTATCCATTCACCATATGCAAATATGCCTAGGTCTATATAATGAACTGGACCATTTAGAGTTCTGTATGTTTCAAGTAAGTATTTCACTTATGGTAATGCAGTACAACGGTCTCGGCTATGATTTCGTTGCGTTGAAAATTCCAGCGGAATTTTCGACCGTAGAAATCCAGCCGTTTAAAGTTAAACTAATTTTGGGAATAGGCGAGTAGTAGCAATGAATTATAGCCATTGTTGGCAATAGTTATTTATCTCTGTTTTCAATTCGTTCAATGCGCTTTTTATATTTTTCCACGTCCCATTCCATATTCCAATATTCAATATATTCCTGGATTGTTCCAAGTCCAACAGATGCACGCCTCTCATTAATTTTTTCAGGCTCAATCATTGAGGCTACATAATATTCTTTCATTTCAGAATCCCAATTTAATTGAGTTCCATAAATTTGTTTTTCACCTTGTTTCACTAATACTCGGTCTTTGAGCATAGCAAAGTCAATTTTAGATGCTTTTCCTGTTTCTGTGGCTTTTTCCAAAATCGGTAAGTATTTGAGTTGAGTATTCAAATCCGAATGTTGAACCACGAGAAATAAAGCTGAATTAGCCTCTTGCCCAATTTCATCAATTCCAAGCCAACCATATTTTTCGAGTATAGCAGTTACCTTAACAAGATTAATTGAATCTAATTTCTCCTGTTTTTTCCACAATTCTTTAGCCTGTTCAGAATCCCAACCATATTCTTGTTCAATTTGTTGATATTCTTGTCTCAAATCTTGGTCATCGACATATACGATTTCAAGAATATTTGTAATAGAATCTAAATTTCGAACGGTTACATCACTTTTTTGAAATTCAGAAGAGTCTTTTTTATTGTCCTTGCAAGAGTAGAATAGTATAATCGTAAGAGCTAAAAGTATTTTGAAAAGTAGGTTTTTCATAATTATTGCCAACGTTAAATATAACAAACGTTGCTGACCTAAAGGGCAGCCATGTTTTGTTATATAGTGTTGTGTATAGTTTTACTTTAATTT
>JAKVAS010000286.1 GCA_022448165.1 Crocinitomicaceae bacterium
AAGCAATATCAATAGTATAATTGGGTTATGTTCTGCAGGAAGTACGTCTACAACCAGTTATTCAGATGATGTTGCAAACATTCAAATTGGTTCTAGTGGTGGCTCGGGAGCTCTCTCTTTTACCGGTCTCATTTCCGAGGCAATCGTATACAGTAAAGACTTATCGGACGCCTTAATTCACAAAGTGGAATCATACCTTGCAGTAAAATATGGTTTAACGTTAGATAATAGTTTAGGTGGTACAGATGGAGACTATATTTCTTCCTCCGGAACATTGTTCT
This sequence comes from Crocinitomicaceae bacterium, assembly GCA_022448165.1. Lineage (GTDB taxonomy): Bacteria > Bacteroidota > Bacteroidia > Flavobacteriales_D > Crocinitomicaceae > UBA4466. The sequence continues at coordinate 282 of JAKVAS010000286.1, forward strand.
GGGATGCAAGCTTAACTCCTGATTATCATACCGATATCATAGCAATTGGTAAAGATTACAAATCAGATCTAATCCAAAAACAATCACACACATTTGATGACACGACCAGAGTGTATTTGGGTACACTACAAACCAACAATATTCTTAATTCAGAAATCCTATCAAACGATGAATCATTTTTGATTTTGGGGCATAATCGAGGCTTAATTTCCTCAACCCCTGCATCTAATTCTGAAATTCCATCTGGGTGCACCATTTTAACCAGATTAGAAAGAGAATGGAAAATAACAAAAACTGATTTTCCAGAAGATTTCAACTTCGATTTAAAACTAAGTCCTGGTGCTGCACCCAGCGCAGTAAACACTGTTGATTTGAGACTTTTAATTGACGATGATGGAGATTTTTCAAATGGCGGTACTGATTGCTATTTTAACGGCGATGGCACAGGGTTTTCTTTTTCTTACAATAATCCAATTATTACCATAACAGGAATCTCTGGAATTCAAATACCAAATAATTCAACGAAGTACATGACAATTGCATCTGTCAGTAATTCTACCCCTCTACCAATTCAATTGATAAGTTTACAGGCTGTTTCAGATGGAGAGAAAGTAATCCTTTCATGGGCTACTGCTTCGGAGGTAGAGAATAAATCCTTCAATATTGAACGCTCAAGAAATGGGACGGAATGGCAAGAAATTGCCAAAATAGACTGTACTGGAAACTCCTCATCAATTGTGAGCTATGAAATAAGCGATGAAAACCCGTTCCTTGGAATTTCCTATTACCGTTTAAAGCAATACGATTTTAACAACCATTTTGAATACTCTCAATCAGTCAGTGTGAATTTCAAACAGTCAGAAACTGGTTATTCAGAAATATTTCCGAACCCAGCAATAAGTCATGTTACTCTACTAGGAAGTCCAAATGAACTGGTAAATACTAACATTTACCATATCCTAGGTAAAAATGTTACACCATTAACTAAACAAACAGCTATCAATGAAAATCAATTAATTATTGATATTTCAAAATTAACTAAAGGCGTTTACTGCATTCAAACAAAAACAACCACCTACAAATTTTACAAACAATAGTAGATCAAATATCCAACACTCTGTTTAACAAATTCAGGGGGAAATTAAACCTTTCTATGAAAATGGAGTCTCATCAAGTGAACACAAAAAAGAAATGTGAAGAAAGTAATTTTTTTATCGGTTTTGGCACTATTATTAATGACAGCATGCAAAAAGGAGGTGGAACCAATTATATTTGGCAGTGGAACACCAGTAGTTAAGGCTGATTCGACTTATAACGTTTTACAAGAAACAAATATCACATATGCTGAGGGACTTAGTCACAATTCAACAAGCACTACTCCTTTTCCTATTCCTCTAAAATTGGATATTTACTATCCAGACAACAACCTGAACAACAGACCCTTTTTTATGTTTATTCATGGAGGTGGTTTTACATCTGGAGAAAAAGATAAACCCGAAATATTAGCAATGGCCAATTACTATGCTTCAAGAGGTTGGATTTTTGCGTCAATA
>JAKVAS010000287.1 GCA_022448165.1 Crocinitomicaceae bacterium
TTTCGGATGGATTCGGGGGCGGCGTTATGGTGGTTAGTAGCACGAATGATGTGCTAAGTTTCATTAAAGATCATTCTTGGGACGATTCTGTTCTGTTAATGATGTCTTCTGGCAATTTTGATGGCATTGATTACGATGAGCTTGCAAGTGAATTGGTAAGTTAGATTTCGGATAAATGATTTCTTTTAATGATGAGAGTTCATATTTAAAGCATTCTTTCGTTGTTCTTTATGAACCGTTCGTTCAATTATATTGATTGGAAGTACTTGATTGTTTTTAGTGAAAATGAAAAATAATTTAACGAAAAAGCCCGATAATCAGAAGATTATCGGGCTGAGAAAAAGTTGTCTTTTATTATCTAAATACTAGCTTTCTATACACAACTGTAACAAAAATGCTATTGAGTGTTGTTAATAGAAGCATAGCAAGTAAAGAAAGTGTAGTTGTAGCTCCTGCACTAATAATTGAAGTTTGGCTTTCAATCATACTTTCTCGAATTTCATTTTTCGTCATAACTTCAGCATCTGGCTGGCTCTTTCTAAATTCTTCTAGAATTTTAGGATCATTTAACCCTTTATCTACAAAGGCAATGGTTTCATTTTGCTTATGTTGGATATATTCTGGGTTGATTTTAGTATAAAAAAGGTAAATGAAAATACTAACCAATAGTATGTAGGGAACTCCCGCAGACATGGCATTTTTTATATCACCTAGCACATTACTTTCGTCTGTTTCATTTTTTTTATGAAGAAATAAACCAACGGCTATCGCCATGAGAAGACAAAACATATTGGTTAATACTCCTGGCATTACAGAAGCAGGGTTTTCAGGGTTGTCAGATGACCAGAAAATTATCATTTTGATTGCCATCCAAAAGAAGGCAAATATGATTCCAGTTTTTATTGTGATTTTCATATAGTACAGTATGAATTAACCGTTCATAGTAACTAAGAATTCTTCATTTGATCTAGTATTAGTCATACGATCTTTTAAGAATTCCATTGCTTCAATAGGATTCATGTCGGCAATGAACTTGCGGATAAGCCAAACACGTTGAAGTGTTTCTTTATCCATAAGTAAATCTTCACGACGTGTACCTGAAGATGTGATATCAATTGCAGGATAGATTCTTCTGTTTGAAATCTTACGATCTAATTGAAGCTCCATATTTCCTGTTCCTTTAAATTCTTCGAAAATAACTTCGTCCATTTTTGAACCGGTCTCTGTGAGGGCTGTCGCAATAATTGAAAGTGAACCTCCATTTTCAATTTTTCGAGCGGCACCGAAGAACCTTTTGGGACGTTGTAGCGCATTTGCATCAACTCCACCGGAAAGTACCTTTCCTGAAGCAGGAGAAACAGTATTATACGCCCTAGCTAAACGAGTAATTGAATCCAGAAGTATACAAACGTCGTGACCACATTCAACCATACGTTTAGCTTTCTCCAATACCATATTCGCTACTTTTACGTGGCGATCTGCTGGTTCATCAAAAGTTGAAGCAATTACTTCTGCGTTTACAGAACGCGCCATATCAGTAACTTCCTCAGGACGTTCATCAATCAATAATACAATTAAATACGTTTCAGGATGGTTGGCAGCAATTGCATTTGCTACATCCTTTAATAAAACCGTTTTACCCGTTTTTGGCTGTGCTACAATCATTCCACGTTGCCCTTTACCAATAGGAGCAAATAGATCCATAATTCGAGTAGACATTGAGTCTTGCGAATGGCCAGTTAATTTAAATTTCTCATCAGGAAATAAGGGGGTCAAGTATTGGAATGGGACACGATCTCTAATGTAGGCTGGCTCACGCCCGTTGATA
>JAKVAS010000288.1 GCA_022448165.1 Crocinitomicaceae bacterium
CATTGCAAACCAAGTTCTCTATACGCAATCAGCTCGAGCTAAACTCAACGCTGACGATTTGATCAAATTAACCATCGAATGTACGAAGAAACAACTATCTCCTTTGTTGGACTTCATTTCGATGAGGATTGATGATCCGGAGAAACTTGAGGATACTTTAAACATCCAAATGACGATAGATAAAATACAAGCGCATCTCACTAGCTTTGATTGCCATGATATTTTTAATATCATCATGAATGCGGATGAATTGATTAATCCTAAAGCGAGTTTTGATCCAGCTTTATGGAAACCATCAGTCAAGAATCTATTCGAGAATTATCAGACTATTGACATAAATGCGGTTGCCAATTCAAATGTATTTTATAATACATATATCGATAATGGCAAACACATCGCGATCGAACAGAACATGATTTGGGTTCTCAATTTCCTAAAGAACAATATGACTCCAAATCTGCTTCAAAAGGTCGTTGAACGTTATAACAAATTTAATTTAAATCAACAAGGTGGTACTTTATTTTTCGCGATCACTATCAATCTCCTGCTCCGAGAAACTGAAAGTGGTATCATTCATCTCACGAATGAAATAAAGAATTTAAAGCTCAATAAGTACCCCGGTGAAAATGTGTTCAAAGCTGTGTCTATTATACGAGCTGTTCATAAACGTCTATCTAACATTCCCTCCTATGGAGCTATTTCTTCGTCTGGTTCCGTTACATCTAACAGGGTACCGGAAGACTTTACCAAGAATGTTATCAGAATTTTCACTACAAGCTCAGTTCCAGAGTTCAACGCTATATTTCACCAATTTCTATTACAGATCGATATGTCCTGTCAGATCTCATCGACATCGATCTATTTTTCACCATCATCAACTTCTACAAGTGTTTTACCGACTCTCGAACAAGTCCTCACTTGTGCAGAAAACAAATATTCAACTTTAATCCAACATAATGAATGGACAGGCGTGACTTCTAAAGTAAATGAAACCGGGTTTACCTCTTCAACCAACAATTTAAACAACGACAAATTAAAATCAACATATAAATGCTTTAATTGTGGTGGTACTGATCATAAATTGGAGCATTGTCCCAAGACACATGATAAGGACCGCATTAAACGCAATAGAAATCTCTTTTGGAAGCAGAAACGAGAAAACAATGGTAATAATAAAACCAATCAGAATACTACTAAACGAACCCCTCCAACAACTGGGAAATGGGTACCCCCATCGAAGAAAGAAAAGAATCAACGAAATATAGATGGAAAAGTTTACCATTGGAAAAGCGATCAAACCAAATGGGTTTTAGCCGAAGATAAGTCGTCTTCGTCCGATGTAACTAATTCGTCTAACTTTTCTTTTACGATGCCTTCTCTGCCTTCCAACTCGAATGCAGATAAGCAGTTAGCATACGCTAATTTTTCTAAACAACTCGAAGAAACTTTCAAGAATTTCAAGGATCAATTTGATCAATTATGACAGTTATTGTTCGGTCATATATATCAAGGATTCTATAATATATTTTATTATCAATTTTGTACATTTTCTTGTACGATCTCAAATTTATTTGGTTTTCTAATTGGTATTATGATCATCTTCACGTATATCTATTTTATCAAGTCTCTGTTTCATATCATGCCTACGTTTTTCACGCCATCGTCTATTAATTCTTCATTGCCTACGTACATTCATTCATCGATTCCTACTACGCATTATCAACGTTCACGATGCAAATATAAACATTATCATCATCAACGTTTAAGATCATCAGTCTCTATTTTCTTTCAACGAAATATCGACATAACTTTTAATCC
>JAKVAS010000289.1 GCA_022448165.1 Crocinitomicaceae bacterium
AAGAAAGGTTAATGCTTTTCTGTTAAAATGACGAACTATCAATAAATTCTTCGGCGACAAGTGATAAAGATAGGCCAACATAAAGAGCCCCGTCGGACGCACATAGCGCAAACTCAATGAGGAAAATGTGCTATCCAACATTTCATACAACTCCATTGGGGTTACATCAACTAGCGAATTATTTTGTAAATTAAACTGAAACTGAATATTCTCGATGATACGTTTGAAATTAACAGGAATATGAATGCGCACATCATTGCTATGGTGAAATACATGCTTCACTAGCATATCTCTGCCTTTTACCATTTGATTAATAACCTCCTTCGTACGCTTTACCAATGCTTTTTTCTGCTTTTTCATACGCGCAATTGCTTCACGAGTAAAATTCGACTTGAAAGTACTACTACGCAAGTCAAAAGGTAATTGATAATGGCTATATATATCATCCAATGTCATTTTTGTTAATGGCAAGGGCTGACTTTCCACTTTTGTAGTCTCTATGCCATCATCGCCATACTCAAATTGCACTACCTTATTTTTATTATTTCGAACAGTCATATCGTATTTGATGTTCAAATCTTCCAAACCCTTGATCAAACGGCGCTGAATATACCCCGTCTGCGATGTCTTGACTGCCGTGTCAATCAAACCCACGCGCCCACCCATAGCATGGAAATATAACTCGAAAGGATTCAAGCCCTCAATAAATGAATTTTCAACAAAGCCACGTGACTCCGGCGAATCATCATACTTCGTAAAATGTGGCAATGTGCGATTACTGAATCCATATGGAATTCGTTTCCCATCCACATTTTGCTGCCCTAAGCATGAAATCATTTGAGCAATATTAATATTATTACCCTTGGAACCCGCATTCACCATCGTTACAAAACGATTATCTTTGGATAAACTTTTACGACCTATTTTACCCGCTTCCTCCTGCGCCTTATTCAAAATAGCATTTACCTTCGTTTCGAATTCCTCCTCATTCGTCTTGCCAGTATTGTTCTCAAAAACACCAAGCTGAATCTGATCAAGTAAATTCTTAACATCCTGCTTTTTGGCTGTAATTGCCTTCGCAATTTGCTCATTCGTTCTACTATCAGCAATTAAATCACTGATCCCTACACTATAGGAACTTATCATCATATAATAATTTACAATGCTCTGCAAATTGTCAATAAAATTTGCTGATGAATTAAAACCAAAATCATTAAAGATACTCTGAATCAATCCTTTTGATGTAGCACCCAAAACGCCCTTATCTATTTGACCCCGCAAATATTTCCCACCCCGGATTTCAATAATGTTATTCGTTGTCTTACGATTATCCTCGTCATCAAACATTTTATTAGGAAATTTGGCCGACATAGGAGGTAAAATCTGAGATAGAATATTGAAATTAGATATCTTTTCCGGTTTCCCATCAAATATATCCGTCTTAATATTGTCAAAACGCATCAGCAAATTCATTGCAGTGCGCGGGCAAAATTCCCTCCCCTCGCGCGTGAAACGATAAATACCTAATAATGAATCCTGAAAAATACCTA
>JAKVAS010000029.1 GCA_022448165.1 Crocinitomicaceae bacterium
GGTTTGTGCAGGGCTCAAGAAAATAGCGAGTTAACTCCGTTTGTATTGCTTGCTCAACCTATTGTTGTTCAAAGCGATGAAGGAACAGATCCTGCGTCCATAGCATTGCCAGAAAACCTGGTAGATTGGGCGTATTCAAAGGCGGGAGTTGATTTCCATTTTTTGGAACCCATATTCTATAACAATACGATGGCTAGGGATGGGCAAATCAATTTGGATAAAATAGTAATTGATGCCAAAGAAAAAGGAATTCTACGCGGACAGAATGATATAGTTAATATGTTTTTCGTGAACGCGGTAGATGGACAGAAAGGACCGTTGGGAAGAGGAATGTTAGGAGGTGATATTACATTTATAACCTTAGGAGAAGAGGTTGGCCAGAATAATGACAGCTTAATGGCAATGCAGGCATTTGTAATAGCGCATGAAGTAGGTCACAATCTTTCTTTAAATCATGCTGTAGATGATCCAAATGTACCTGATACAATCCCAAATATTCAGGGAGATGGTGAGTATACGGAAAGAATTGATCCCGAAAACAGCTTAAATGACTATCAAATTTCTATAGTACATAAAAGTCCGTTAGTTCATGAACGAGTTGAGTTTCTTTCCAAATCAAAAGGGGAAAAAGCAATTTTAGACGAAAGTTTCGAACCTTATTTTTCGAACTTGCAGCTAAAAGAAATTGCTGCTTTTACTAACTCAGAATTGTCGTATGATGACTTAGATGAAGCAAGAGGTTTTGCGAAAGAAAAGTTTTCAAAAGCAGTTACAGAATTTACGGTTGATGAAAAGGAATGTATCAACTTTGTTGTAAATGAAGTGAATAAAGTTTGGATTAAAAATGGTCTAAAAGAAATTGCAAAACATCCTTGGAGATTCATTAAAGTGGAGAATTGGTTGTGCGGAGGTTTTGCGCATACTAGGGGAACTTTTATCATTCTAAGTCAGAAACATATTGATCATTTAAAAAAGGGGTGGAGTCAAGATATGACGGAAGAGGATAGATTAGAATTGATTCGTTCTTTTGGTTCTCTTTTAGTACATGAGCAATTACATTCTTTGCAGCGCACCTATAAGAGTAAATTTAAGGATCTATATGTGAATTATTGGGGTTTTAAACAGGCTCACGTTGATCCAGATAGTGCGATTGTTCGTATACAGGTGTCAAACCCAGATGCGCCAATCGCGGAATGGTTGATTCCAGATGCGTCTGGAAGTGGGAAGTATCATTGGGTGCGAACTGTTCTTAATGATGAGGTAAAAGTGCCGATAATGGGTAAGGATTTTGATGACCAAGTATATTCGGTTGCTCTTGCGGATGGAAAATATGTGCTAGAACGAAACGAAAATGGAAAACTCATCTCTATGAAACTTGAGAATTTTAAGGAGTATTTCAATTCATTCCCTGTTGATAGAGGATTGGATCATCCAAATGAGATATCCGCGTATATGTTTTCGAAATATTTTGAAGCATTAGTGAGTGAGGTAATGCCTTTTGAGGGAATAAGCCCTGAAGAAGAGGCTAACACAAGAGCTTTTATTAATTGGATCAATTCTGAAATTAAAGAGCCAGTGATATCAAAATAAGAAATGTTGAATTGCTAAAAATTGTTTGTTTTGGGTACAGTAAATAAGTTTCCGCTGCGAATAAAGTACTATTTGGCGGAATGGAAGAATGAAAATAAAGAAAGCTATAAATTGATGTATGGAAATTCTCGACTTGATGAATTATCGATAAAGCAATTAGGTGAGTTGCTTTGGCTTGTGTCTCATGAAGATCTAGGAGCAATTTTGAATGAGTAGTTATATAATAAATAATACACATTGTATGTATAGCAGAGTCGCGTAGCTCCCGCTGAAAAATTTGAAGCGTATATACCTGAGATGATGTCTGAAGAAGAGGTCACGAAGGATGCTGGATCGACAACTGCAAAATTAGGAGCGCATGGAGGCCTCCAAGATATGGGAAAGTGATGGGGATGTTATCAGGAAATTAGCTGGCAAAGCAGATGGAAAGATAATTGCAAACACTGTGAAAAGTTTGCTTACGAAATAGTCATTCTACAAACCCTGTTCGTTTAAGAATAGGGTTATCAATAAAGAAAAGCTGCGGAGTACAGGACCGCAGCTTTTTTATTTTTCTTGACTATCATTGTAAAGGCAATTAGTATAAAGCAGTTTTAGACTGGATTGTATTGAACATCTTTGGATGCGTAATTTATTTCTGCTTACTTAAAAGCTCTATAATAAGTTGACAATTAACTTCAGTATTGAAATGTTCCTCCATAAACTGATGTCTCGCTTCAATTACTGATGTAGATATATTGGTTCTGAAAGCTTCAAGAATTGTCTCTTTCCATTCAGCAGGAGAGTTTACAACGTTACACCATTGATCTAAAGAAGTTCCAGAAGTCATTTCAGGACTCACGATAATCTGACCATAGGTCATGATCGAATATAGTAACTTCAACTTTACACCAGTTGATTGATCGGTGGAAAGAAGATGAACACGCGCATTTTGAATCAACGAGTCCATGGTTTTTTGATCTGGATTCGGAATTATTTCCACTCCTTTTGATTCAGCGAGTTTTATTAGCTCGTCAGAAGGGTTTTTCCCTGCAAGTATAACTTGAACATCAGATAAAGGAAGAACCTCATTCAATAGACGTTTAGCACTTCGTTCATTTTCTGGAACTGATAAATTACCATGAAATAGTGCGTAATCCTTTTTAGCATTTGAAGGAATTACTACAAGCTTTTTCATTGATGCAGGAAGTACAAAAGTGTTTTTTTGATATTGAGAAAAGTGGAGTTGATCTTCTTGCTTGATCGATATGATATAATTTGCGTGGGAAAGAATGGATTCGTACCGTTTCAGCTTTTTTGATTCATTCAAGAAAAAACTCTTTTTCCATCCGCGTGCTTCTTTTGCTAAGTCGTGGTAATAGACATGTTCAATATTATGAGTACGAACAATTTTATTACGAGACGCGAGTGCTGGGTTCTTCAAATGAAAAGTGGTATGAAGACCTTCGAAAAGAATGGGAGAATCATCTTGTAAAAGCCGATCAAGTAAAAGTTTGGAACGGCGTGTTTGCACGATAAATGGCAAGCTATTAAAAAGATCGATACTTCGTTTTTTCCTAGGGTAGTAATAGACGTTTTCGGTAATATCATTAAGTTCAGAAGGGGTTCCTCTGCCGTATTCGTAACAATGAAGTTGAATCTTAAAACCTAATTTATGCAGTGCTTTCACGCGATAATAGATGTCGATCGCTCCGCCATAATCTGTAGGAAAGGGAACATCTAAAGCTATGATATGTAAACGTTTATTATCCATTAACTTTTGGATAGAATTTGGACATTACCTTCATTTCTGTTTCCCAATTTTCGTGAACAGCAGCTTTTTTACAATTGACTTTATAAGTTTCTAAACGTGAGGAATCAGAGAGAAGGGAGTTAAGGGTTTCCGTTAGTGATTCAACCGAAAAGGGCTCTACGATGGTACCGATTTCGTGTGTTTCAACCACTTTTGCTACTTCTACAATCCGCGTAGCTACAACAGCTGTGCAGGTATGCATATAATCGAAAACTTTGTTTGGTAGGGACAGCTTATAATTCAAACTGGTTGGTTTATCCAGAGTGAGTCCGATATCTGCATGGTGGGTATAGTTCATCATTGTTTCGTAAGGCTGTCGTCCTACGAAACGAATTTTTTCATGTAATTGTTCTTGCTCTACATATTCTTTTAATTGAGGAACAACATCTCCATCCCCAACAATAAGTAATAAAGCGTCAATGTTTTTCATTGCTTCAACCGCTTCTTCTGCCCCACGATCAATGTTAATACCAGCTCCTTGAATAATGATAATTGATTTATCTTCGGGCAACCCTAGTTCTGCTTTAGATTTTAAATTGTTCTGTTGCCAACGAGGAGAAATATTGCGAACGATTGAAATGTCTTTGGTATATTTTTCACTGTAAATTTTAGCGATGGAGTTGTTTACTGTATAGATGTATACGAGTTTTGGGAAGATATGTTGTTCAATTTTTAGCCAAACATTGCGGACTTTTGGACGATTGAGTAATTCCGGAACTTCTGTAAAATACTCATGCGAATCGTAAACCAGTCGGCAAGAACGTTTGAATTTACTCGCCGCATAATTTGCTAAAAGTGTATCCAAATCATTTGAAACTAGAATATCTGCTCGATTGAATAGAAGAACGAAGAAAAGTCGAAGGTTGAAAAAAGCATAAAATTTCGCCCCCGTTTCAAAAAGTAATCGAATGCGTTTCGTTTTATAGTCTCGTGAAGGCAAAGGAATACTTGCTTTACGTTTTCTGCCGATAAGCATAACATCGTAACCCTGAGCGCTAATAAATGTACACACCTTATGTACTCTTTGATCGGTGTATAGATCGTTGGTTACAGAAACAAGAGCTCTGGGGGTTTTTGGCATATTACAAAATTAGCGAACTATTTTGGCTTAGAAAGTGACAACAGCGAAAATAATAAGTATACCGTTTATTTTATGCTATAAGAATGTATCAATAGGATTTTTATAAAAAAGCAAATAAGAGCCCTATAAGTATAATCAGTGATAAAATCCCAAGAAAGAAAACTGCAAAACCGCGAAGATTTCTTGCTGTTTTAGTAGTAAACCTTGAACGCAATGATAAGCCAAATGTTATCCATCCCGTAATTAGAAATAATAACCCGGTTATCAATATAATTACTACAAGAGCACCAGATGAACTGATTAATAAGCCAATTAAAGATAAGGGAATAGATAGTATTGCTAAAATTGCTGATGCTAATGATACTCCGGCTAGTTGTTCAGAACGCAATGCCTCATTTACTTTTATTTCATCAGGAATATCATCATTTGTAGATATACTGTCTTCTTTATTAGTTGGAAATTCATTGGTGTTCAAATAATCATTGACCACTTCTTTCTTAATATCCATTTCATCTAATGGAAGAGGTTGCGTTGGAGTTCTTTTCTCTTCTATTTCATTAAACGAATGAATCGTTCGTGTTTTTGCTTCTTGAGGTTTTGAAGTTGTTGTTACAATTTGGTCTTTAGTAACAATTTTTTGCTTTTGTCGAACGTAGGTCAATCTTCCAGCATTACAAGAAGCAAAAACAAGAAGCAATAAGAGCAGTGAGTAACGATACATTTTGCGGTTTTAATTAGCTTAACGTTAAATATAGGGTTTTCGTGTTTGTGATTTAAATTATATTGAAAATATAGCCTGAAGCTTTTCTTGTGCTGCTTCTAAGCTTGTTACATTTGAATATATAATTCGTAATCGATCATTTTTTTCACTGAGCTTTGCTTCTTGAGAAATCTTTTGCATATGATTAAGAACCTTGTTGAAAACAGGAGATTCGTAATAAGGAGATTTTGGATTTGCCACAAAATAACCAATCATTTTACCTGATTTTAGAACTAATTTTTCAATCCCTAATTCTTGAGCAACCCAACGCAACCTGAAAGAAGAGAATAAACCTTCAACTTGATCTGGGATTGGTCCAAATCGATCTTCTAATTCTTTTCGAAACTGTTTCAGTTCTTCTTCGTTTTTTAGATTGTCTAAATCTTGATATAGACTTAAACGCTCTGCTACGTTGTTTACATAGTCAGCTGGAATACGAATTTCTAAATCCGTTTCAACAATACAGTCTTTAACAAAAGATCCAAACTTATCCGTGTTTCGATCAGCAAATAAATCTTTGAATTCTGATTCTCGTAATTCGTCAATTGCTTCATTGAGAATCTTTTGATACATTTCAAAACCGATATCTGAAATAAATCCACTTTGTTCTCCACCTAACAGGTTTCCTGCTCCACGAATATCTAAATCTTTCATTGCAATATTGAATCCAGAACCTAAATCTGAAAACTGAACTAGGGCTTCAAGTCGTTTTCGAGCTTCGGCTGTAATCATACTCATTCGTGGCGCAACAAGATAACAAAAGGCTTTTTTATTAGATCTTCCAACCCTTCCTCTAAGTTGATGCAAATCGCTAATTCCAAAATTGTGAGCATTGTTGATAATCATCGTGTTTGCATTGGAAATATCAATACCTGATTCAATGATTGTGGTAGCAAGTAATACATCGTATTCACGATTAATGAATCCCATCATGATTTTTTCGAGCTCTTTTCCATCCATTTGGCCATGCCCAATAGCCACGCGAATTCCTGGACATAGGCGTTGAAGCATTCCAGAAATTTCCTTGATATTTTGTAAACGATTATTAACGAAAAATACTTGACCGCCACGACTTATTTCATAGGCCACAGCGTCACGGATCGCTTCTTCGTCGAATTCTACAACTTCCGTCAATACTGGCTGTCTGTTTGGCGGAGGTGTATTGATGATGCTTAAATCTCGAGCTCCCATTAATGAGAACTGTAAAGTTCTAGGAATTGGAGTTGCAGTTAGTGTTAAGGTATCCACCGTTGCCCTAAGTGTTTTTAATTTATCTTTTACAGAAACACCGAATTTTTGCTCTTCGTCAATGATCATTAGTCCGAGGTCTTGAAATTTCACTCGATTTGCAACAATGGCATGCGTTCCAATGAGAATATCAATTTTTCCTTCGGCAAGGCGTTTTAGCGTTTCTGTAACCTGTTTCGCTGTTTTAAAGCGGTTGATGTAGTCAATAGTACAAGGAAACTCTTTCAAGCGTTCTTTGAAACTTCGATAGTGTTGTAAGGATAAAATGGTTGTTGGAACCAATATTGCAACTTGCTTATTATCGGCAACTGCTTTAAAAGCGGCACGAATAGCAATCTCTGTTTTTCCAAACCCAACATCTCCACAAACCAATCTATCCATTGGCGTGGATGATTCCATGTCTTCTTTTACTGCAAGTGTAGCTTTATGTTGATCAGGAGTGTCTTCATACATAAAGGATACCTCTAATTCATTTTGTAGATATGAATCTGGGGTGAAAGCGAACCCTGCTTGACTTTTTCGTTTGGCGTATAATTGAATAAGATCAAAAGCTAACTCCTTGATTTTCTTTTTTGTTTTCTTTTTCAGGTTTGCCCAAGTAGCACTGCCCAATTTATTCATCTTAGGAGCGGTTCCATCCTTTCCGGTAAACTTAGAAATACGATGTAACGAGTGAATCCCTACATACAAAACATCGTTATCACGGTATAAAAGTCGAATCGCTTCTTGTGGTTTTCCATTTACGTCTATTGTTTCTAGTCCAGAAAATTTCCCAACACCGTGATCTATATGTGTTACGTAGTCGCCGCGTTGTAAGTTGTAAAGTTCTTTTAATGTTAGTGCCTGTTTTGCTTGTCGAAACCCTTCTTTTAAACGAAAACGATGATAACGTTCAAAAATCTGATGATCTGTGTAGCATACTAAATGATTGTCAGGAGAGATAAATCCTTCGTGTAAAGCCAAGTGCATTGGCTCAAAACGCACTTTATCGTTGATATCTGCGAAAATTTCCTCTAATCTTGCAATTTGTTTGGGTTGGTTAGAAAAAATTAACGTTGTATCCCCGTTCTCTTTTCGAGCGAGTAGTTCTTCTGTAAGAAGGTCGAAGTTCTTGTTAAAACTAGGTTGCGGTTTGAAATTAAAGGTTTCTGTAATGGATGATTCAAAATGTTGATCTGGTCCGAATTCAACCACGGATAGACCCTTTAATGTTTTTTCTAAATCTGAAGGGTGAAAGAACAATTCCGAAGGTATGGTTGGCTTGGTTTCCGTTTCTAGTTCATTGTATATCTTGGTGGCCTTTTTATACTCTTTCTCTAATGCGTCTGCTGTCTGCTTATATGATGATAGCCAGATAGTCGCTTGCCCCGTAAACGTGAAAAAACTCACGTTTTCATCTTGTAACATGTTTCCTTGGACATTAGGGACAATTGAAAAGAATTGGTGCTGTGCAATGGACAGTTGAGAACTAGCGTCAAAAGTTCTGATACTTTCTACATCATCTCCAAAAAACTCAATGCGAAATGGTTCGTCATTTGAATAAGAAAAAACATCAACAATTCCTCCACGAATGGAAAATTGACCAGGTTCATAAACGAAATCGACGCGATCAAAATCTAAATCGAGTAATGTCTCATTAATAAAATCGATCGAATAGGTTTTCCCAACTTCTAGTTTTAGGGTGTTTTTGGATAAATTTTTCTTAGAAGGAATTCTTTCAAACAATGCTTTGGGATAGGTCACTATCCATGTGTTTTTGCCTGTTGATATTTTTTCCAAAGCTTCTGCACGAGCAACTACATTTGCGTTGTCTGTTTTTTCTAGTTCATACGGAACTCGATATGAAGCAGGATAAAAAAGAATGTGTTTGTTTTCTGGATATAATCCTTGTAGATCATTTAAGAAATATGCGGCTTGTTCTTTGTCTTCCAATACAAACACATGGTTTCCAGGAGTTTGTTGTGCGACGCAAGAAGCGGTAATTGATCGAGAGGATCCAACATTTCCTTTCCATCGAATTTTACTTCCCAGAATTTGTAATTCATTCGCTGTAGTATCAATGGGAGCGAGTTTCGAAAAGGAGTGTTTTAGAGAGTTGAGTTCCATGTGTTCAATTAATGAACACAAATATCGCGAAAATTGTTACGGATTAAAATGGTTGAACTTGTTCTATATATTATTGTTTCATCAATTTTTCTGTGTGGCTTACATTTTCGTTGAAAAGTGTAATAATATAACTTCATTTTTTGAAGAAGACATTATATTGAATATTAACGATTTCCCCTCTGTATTTTTGGTTTCATGTTGGTCACTATAAATTGGTTTTCTTCTATAGGGACTATCTCAGTTTCTTAATATTATTTTAAGAAAGATTCAGCTTGTTCAATCATTGCTTTTGAACCAATAAAGAAAGGAACACGTTGATGTAAACGTTCAGGTTTAATGGATAAAATTCGTTCTCTACCGGTAGAAGCAAGCCCTCCAGCTTGTTCTGCTATAAAGGCCAGTGGATTACATTCATATAATAAACGAAGTTTCCCTTCTGGATCAACAGTTGTGGCAGGGTAAATATAAATTCCTCCTTTGATGAGGTTTCTATGGAAATCAGCGACTAAAGATCCAATGTATCTTCCTGAATATGGACGTTCGGCACCTTCAAGAATTTGTTGACATTTTGCCTCAATATATTCTTTGATTCCTGGGTCACAAATATTTACATTTCCTTCATTCATAGCATAAATACGTCCCATTTCTGGTGTTTTCATATCTGGATGAGACAAACAAAATTCTCCTATAGAAGGGTCTAGTGTAAATCCATTAACACCTTTTCCTGTTGTGTAAACGAGCATTGTAGAGGAGCCATAAAGAACATATCCTGCGGCAATTTGCTCATCCCCAGGTTGTAACATGTCTTCTAATGTTGCAGAAGTTCCGATTTCACTTTTTCGGTGATAAATAGAGAAGATAGTACCAATAGAAACATTTACATCAATGTTTGAAGAACCATCTAAAGGATCAAATAACACTACATATTTTCCATTTTTAGAAAATTGAGATTCAAAAGGCATGAAATCATCATTTTCCTCTGATGCAATTCCACATACTTCACCCCCTGTTTGAAATGCGTTGATAAATTGATTATCTGCAATAACATCTAGCTTTTGTTGTTCTTCTCCTTGGATGTTGGTACTTCCTTGAGCGCCTAAAAAGTTTTCTAAGAGTCCAGCACGACGTACGTCATTACTTACTATTTTGGATGCAACAGCAATGTCGCTAAGCAATCGTGAAAGCTCACCAGTGGCGAAAGGAAAGTCGGATTGACGATCCATAATAAATTCATGTAGTGTAATAACCTTTGACATCTCTAGAAAGTTTTGCGCAAATATCGGGAAAATGAATTAGTTGGAGATTGCTTAAGGAAAAACAATTTAAAAGAAATAAAAAAGGGCCTCCATTTTGGAGGCCCTTTCTAATAGATCAAACGATCAATTATTTTTTTATCAACTTCTCAGTAACAACAGTGTTGTTAGAAGTAACATTTACATAGTATATTCCGTTTGCGAAAGCATCAGTATTTAAAGAAACGATGTGCTTCCCTTCAACCTTAGTTCCTTCGTTTACAGAAGTAATAACTTTTCCTGTGATATCAACTACTTCAATTGAAACTTCAGAAGAGTTTACAAGGTTGTAGCTAATGTTCACGGCATCCGTAGATGGGTTAGGGAACAAGTT
The DNA here is from genome assembly GCA_022448165.1 of Crocinitomicaceae bacterium. GTDB lineage: Bacteria > Bacteroidota > Bacteroidia > Flavobacteriales_D > Crocinitomicaceae > UBA4466. The sequence goes on from JAKVAS010000029.1 coordinate 10,204, forward strand.
AACTCCGTATACTTGTGAAGGCTCTTCAACAGTCAATGTGTTATCGAAGTTCATTCTTACCATAGGAGTACTTGTTGAGTAGAACCATGTAGATTGAGTAGCATCCCAGTAGAAAGTAGTTTGTGGTTCAGACTCTCCAGAAGTAGCAACAACTAAATCATTCGTAGCTCCACCGTCTCCGTCAGAAGCAACAACTACTAAGTAAGATGATCCAGCGTTTAATGGATAACCACCCGCAGATGCAGAAAGTAATGGCAAAGTGATATTACTTCCAAGGTCAGCAGCTGTTACAGTGTAATAAGCTGATGCGTCTACTTGGATGAAATCTCCAGCAGCATCAATTTCATATAATTTTGTTTGGATGAAAGATCCAGCATTTGCTTGCGTTCCAATTGTAACGTCAATACCATAGATATTGTCAGCTGTGAATATGTCAAAAATGTTTCCAGATTCGAATCCATCTCCACCGTTGAAAGTACCACCATCAATAACACCACCATCACGAGCGTAAATATTGTTTGTTACGTCAATCGAAAATCCAGAAAGATCGTTGTCTGTTGGGTTTTCATCAGTTTCAGTTTGAGTAACACCCCAAACTACAGCATTTGAAGCAACAGTTGCAGCTGGAGTATATTGTGCACCCAATGCAAGTGTATCAGAAGAACCTGGTTGAACTACAATTCCAGGGCTTGAAGCAGTAAATGCACCACCGTTAGCATCAACATTCAATTGTACATTGTTTTGGACAGCTTGACCGTTGTTGAATGCGTATGCTGAGAAATCAACAGGTTGAATTTGATCAACAGGAACTTGGAAGTAAGGAAGCATAGTTCCCCAAGAACCAGTTGTTCCCCAACGTGGTAATTGTGCAATAATATCATTTGTTGCAGTCGCTGTTAAGCAAATGTCATCAATGATCCAGAAATAGTGAGAGTTGTTAGAACCAACACCTTCCCAAGTGAATTTCAACATTACATTGTTTCCAGCAGCGTCAGCAGTAATGTTTGCTTGTGCAGCATAACTGTTTCCATTGTCTGTAAAGTAATCATTGTTCGCACCTGTAGTTCCAGATAAGTTATATGGAGCAGACCAATTAGCCCCGTTGTCTGAAGACACCGATACGTTAATATCTAATGATCCTTGACAGCAGTAACGAAAATCTTGCTCTAATGTAAGCGAAACAGATGCTTCACCTGTAAGATCAATAACAGGTGAAATTAACTCACCAGAATAGTTACTGTAGTTTGGAGATGATGGAAAGTTTACAGAATCTACATCGTAGATCATTGCTCCGTTCGCACCAGTAGTTGTTCCAATTGCAGTAGGAGTACCAGAGAATTCACCATTAGAAGTAGTAAATGTGTGTTTCCATACATCTGCATTGGCTCCACCAGTAGTCCAAACACCATTTGCTGTAGTAAAAGTTCCTGCTCCTGTTGCTGTTACATTAAAATCTTCAGTCCAAAAGTTACTCTTTTGAAGTGATGTTGTATTTAAAGCCGGAGAAATTGTTTTTTTGAAGGGTGCAGGTTTGTGAGGTTGAGTTGTTTTTTGAACGAGTTGCGCGTTAGATCCCATTGCAAATAGACCCATAGCAAACATGCTTAAGTATATTTTTTTCATCATAAAAGTTTAAAATTCAAGCGCAATATACGGGAAACTTGTCAATAGAAAAAACTGGATTTTATGCATTATTCTTGATCTCGAAGAAAAGGTAGTTTTTCTCGAATGGCAGTTAAGTTTTTTTGATTGATGGTATAGGTTACCGCAATAGCCCTGTTTCCCGATGGGGAATTGACATTCCCGAGAGGGTCGATCAACGAAGAATCGCCGGAATACGAGTAATTATTACCATCTTTTCCTATTCTATTTACTCCAATAACATAAGATTGATTTTCTATGGCTCGTGAAGATAAAAGTGTTTTCCAGTGAGCTGATCGGGTTGCTGGCCAGTTAGCAACATATAACAATACATCATAACTAGGCATTTCATTTATTAGAACATTTCTGCTGATTTCAGGAAATCGTAGATCATAGCAAATTTGAAGTTGAAATCGCCATCCTTTATAATTTACGATTGTTGGACTTATTCCTCTGGTAAAATGTTCACCTTCTCCTGCTAGGTTGAAAGTTTTTCGCTTATCGTAATAATATGTATTTCCATTACTTTCAATAAAAACACCTCTGTTGTAATGATTTCTATTTTCCTTAATCATTAAAGAGGTATAGATTGCGGCATTTTTTTCTTGAGCCAGTTGTTTTAGCCAAATAATACTTTCACTTGTTTTAAAGTCTTCAGCAAGAGAGGTGTTCATGCTAAATGAAGTGTTGAACATTTCAGGCAGAACAATTAGGTCGGTTACTTTACAATCCTTAAGTAGGTCTTTGTAATGTTTAAAATTGGCAGTTTTATTTTCCCATTTTTGATCTGCCTGAACGAGAGTAATCGTTAGATCTTGCATAATTTTTCCGCAGCATTTTGAAGTGTTTGATCGTCTTTTGCAAAGCAAAATCGAATGATTTTATTGTCTTTTTGATCCGCATTAAAAACGGAAATGGGAATGGTTGCAACTTTGTGCTTTCGAGTTAATTCTTTACAAAACTCTATATCTGTTGCATTTGAAATATTCGCATAAGAAGCAGTTTGGAAATAGGTCCCTTCACATGGCAATAATTCGAACTTGCTGTTTTTCATGAGTTCTCGAAAGCTATCTCGCTTTTCCTGATAAAAAGATCCAAGAACAGATACATCCACTTGATCTAGGTATTTTGTAAGTGTAGCTTGAGCAATACTATTTACAGAAAAGACATTAAACTGATGTACTTTTTTGATTTCAAGCATTAAGGTTGGTGGAGCTATTAGATAACCCATTTTCCAACCTGTAATGTGAAATGTTTTTCCGAATGACGAAATAGTAATTGTGCGGTTATGTAATTTCGGTCTACTATGCGCTGAAATGTGTTTGTGTTCAAAAGTGATAAATTCATATACTTCATCAGACAGGAGTAAAACATGTTCGTTTTTTTCAAGAATATTCTCTAGTTCAATCATATCTGATTCAGACCAAACACGTCCTGATGGATTATGAGGGTTATTGGTAATCAACATGCGTGTTTTATCTGAGATAGCATCTTCAACACGTTGCCAATTCGGAAGGAAATTATTATCGAGAGGGATTCTTTTTGGAATTCCTCCTGCCAATAGAATGGTTGGTTCATAACAATCATAACTTGGGTCAAGGATAATCACTTCATCTCCTTGTTCAATTAATGCCATTATTGTAGTGAAAATACCTTGTGTTGCTCCGGCAGTTACGAGTATTTCTTCTGAGGCATTAACCCCACGCTGGTAAGTCTTTTGTACTAGCTCACCAATTTTGTCTAAAAGCAAAGGGCTACCTGGCATTGGCATGTATTGATGAACGTTTTCATTTGCGTTTTCGGCCAGAATTTCTCGTAGTTTTGAATCTACAGGAAAGTTTGGAAAACCTTGAGATAGGTTGACCGCATTGTGTTGGTTTGCCAATTGCGACATAACAGTGAAAATCGTTGTACCGACGTGTGGTAATTTCGACATAAGATGGTTTTTAGTAAATGTAGTAAGATTTATGCTTTTAACATTTTAGTTTTGAGAACGCCGAGTAGTTGTTGTAATATTGTATTAGACCAAAATGATTCAAAATGAAAGATTTAATAATACTTGTGACCGCTTTATTTTTTGGAGGATTTCTTTTTGCTCAAGAGCGAAAGGAACCTAAGAAAGAGATTAAGAGTGTGAAGAAAACTGTACGCTTGCAGGAAACTAAAGAAGAACGAAAGATGACAATAGTTACCGACGAGAATGGTAAGAAAACGGAAGTTGTATTTAAAGGAAAAGAGGCAGAAACTAAAATGAATTCGATTTCTAACGCTCCCTCTGGAACTAAAAAAGAGGTGACTCATCGGCAAGTAAATGATAAGAAAGTTACCTTAAAGACGAACTCCGAGAACAATGTTAAAAAAGTTGATTCAAAGAGGAAAGAACAGAATTCAGAGGAAACGAAAAAAATGAAGGTTAAAAAACGAGAAAAGGTTGAATCAAAGTTGGAGCATAAATAGTTGTTGGGGGCTATATGATATGAAACACAGTTTTTTGTACTTTCACCCCATGAAAAGAATCTTTTTTGTAGCACTAGTTTTAGTTTCTTGTACATCTGAAAGAACACCATTTTGTAAATGCATGGAAGCGGGAAGAGAGTTGAATGATTTTTCCGCAGGAATTTGGGATAAAGAAATATCAGAAATGGATGAAGAGAAGATAAAAACTCTTCGAGCATCAAAAGATAGCCTTTGCGCAGATTATAAAACAATGGGGAAAGAAGAGATGTTGTCCCTTCAAAAGTCCTGTGAAGGATCAGATGAATTAATCTCAGAATGAGTCTTACCCTTATTTGTAGATTGCATCCAAAGAGTCACAGAAAGCTTTTGCCGCAATTTCTAAATATGTAGTTGTGTGAGCTTGTGAAATAAATCCAACCTCGTATCCACTAGGCCCAAGGTAAACACCACGATCTAACAATTCAGCAAACAGGTACTTGAATAAGTCCATATTTGGATCAATTTGATCTGCTTTTTGAATTCGCTTTTTTCCTGCAAAGGATAACCAGAAAATTGAACCAATGGTTATCATTTCGAAATCATATTCATTTTTAGAAGCATGTGCATTTATGCTTTCTACAAATGTTTTTGTTCGTTTTTCTTGATCTTCGTAAAATCCTGGTTTTGCACACTCCGTAAGTTGAGCAATTCCTGCAGCCATTGCTACCGGGTTCCCAGATAAAGTACCAGCTTGGTAAACGGGACCGTCAGGAGAAATTTGAGCCATAATCTCTTTTTTGGCGCCATATGCTCCAACAGGAAGCCCCCCCCCAATGATTTTACCATAAGTAATGATATCAGGAGCAACTTCTAAAAGCTCTGAAGCTCCATTGAATCCAACTCTAAAACCAGAGATGACCTCATCGAAAAAGAGTAGTGATCCAAATTCAGAACAAATCTTTCGTAGTTCTTTTAAAAAGGATTTTTCTTGTAATAACAATCCATTATTTGCAGGGATAGGTTCAATAATTGCACACGCAATTTCAGAACCTTGCTTTTCAAAACATTCGCGTAGAGCATCAATGTCATTTAATGGAAGAACGATGGTTTCATTCGCGTATTCTTCAGGTACACCAGCACTTGAAGAGGTTCCAAAGGTAACTAATCCACTTCCAGCTTTTACTAACATAGAATCTACATGTCCATGATAGCATCCTTCAAATTTTAGTACTTTCTTTCTTCCAGTATACCCACGTGCAAGACGTAATGCTGACATTACAGCTTCTGTGCCAGAACTTACAAACCTGATTTTATCGATGAATGGATTTCGGGATAGAATTAAATCTGCGAGCTCATTTTCTAATACAGTAGGAGTTCCAAAGCTTGCTCCGTTTTTCATTGCATTCATCACGCCATTATAAACACTTGGATGATTGTGTCCCAAAATTAATGGTCCCCAACTACAGCAGAAATCAATGTATTGATTGTCATCTTCATCCCAAATGTGACATCCATCTCCCTTTTTCATGAAAATTGGCGCACCTTCAACAGATTTAAACGCACGTACTGGAGAATTTACTCCTCCAGGAAAATATGTTTTTGCTACTTCGAAAAGTTTTTCAGAAGATGTTCTATTGATAGCTGTCTTTGATTCCATAATGTATGATCTTGTTGCGCGCAAATTTAAGGTTTATCTAAAGATTATCCTTTGCTTTACTCGATTAAAAAAGGAAATAATCACGTGTTTATACATGGCTTTACTTTTCTTCGAATGAGATGAATGAGAGATATTAGAATAAGACTAATTCCAAACATTGGCAGAAGTATTCCAAGAGCAATAAGTATTATGAAAATTCCATTTCCAAAATAAAAGTTGGTAGAAGTTTTGGGAATATTCCAACTGTTTTTTTGTTTCCGTCCGAAATATGATAGCATTGCAAATAGACTTAAGAAAAGAAGTGCAATTGCTGTGGAAAGAATAAGTACCCAATTCCAAAAACCAAATTCACCTTGATGAAAAGCCATTACCCATAGTCGTGTTTTCATCATTGAACCAATATCTTTCCAGGTCCCTTTGTATAAAAGTTCTCCAGAGTATGCATCAAAGTGAAAACACTTCATTTCGGAAAGAACGGATGTTTCATTAGAGATGCTGTAGACTGCTTCTTTGGAATCAGGAAGAGATACATGAACTTCCCCGGAGAGATCTAAGGTGATTGCTTTGTTAATCATGTCATCAAGAGGAATCATTTTTCCATTCTTGGTTGAAGAAAACATGTATCCATTCCACTCTGTAGGATAGCCCGAATCTGTTGTCTCTTGGACATGTTTAAACATACTTCCAAATATATCTGTCCAAGGTAATCCACCAGCTAAGATTAACAATAGTAATGTGGAGAACCAAAAACCTGTAACAGCATGCAGATCGCGAAAAAGAACTTTTTTGGGAGCCTTGAACCGAATACGGAAAATCGATTTCCAATTCTTGCGAGGCCAAAACAGGTAGATTCCTGTGATTATTAATATAATCATCCAGCTTGCTATTAATTCAACTATTTTAGTTCCGAAAGCTCCCATTAAAAGTTCACCGTGTAATTTTCGAACTTTATACATATCTGTTTGATTCACCTGTTGTTGACCATTTACATTTCCAGAAAAGGGATCAATATAAATACTTGATTTATGTGAGAATTTTCCTGATATGAATTGTGTTGCTTCATTTTTTATTGTTGGAATAACAATTGCCGATGGAGATCGGTCCCAGTTTTTTTTAGCTATCTCCCATTGATTTTCATAGGTTAACTTGTGATTGCTGATTTGGACGCGTTTTAATTCATCAATCTCGGCTTTTTCATATTGATCCTTGAAAAGGTAAATAGCTCCGGTAAGAGAAAGAATAAAAACAATAGGTAAAGATATTAACCCACCAATTATATGCCATTTCCAGATCCAGTTGTGTGTATCTAGTTTCATAAATATGAAAGATTAAATGGGAGTAAGGAACGTCTACTCCCATTTGTTCAGTTATTTTTTCTTTGCTTTAAAATTGTAAGCTAATCCAACATTAAAATTGCGAGGCCTTCCTAGTGAATAGGATTGTCCCCATTGATTTGCTCGAGCAACGGTTGAATAAAGTTCATCGGAAACGTTAAGAACGTTTACCCAAATTTCAATAGACTTCCAGATGTATCCAGTTCGGACATTAAATATATTGTATCCTTTGTAAGTACTTGAATTGTCTTGATTCATGAAATAATGATCGACATGTTGCCATTCGACACTAACTCTTAATCCTTTGACAAATTCAGGTTTGTATGTTATTTGAGCGTTTGCTACCCAGTTTGGAGCTTGAGGCATTAAGTTGCCTGAATAGTCATTACCAGATTCATTGAATTCAATGAATCTATGAATAGCGTTTGTTCCGCTAAACCTAATTTTCAGATTCCTAATAGGAGAAAAATTAAGTGCATACTCTATTCCTCGATGAGAGGTTTTTCCTGCATTTTGACGTTCTGTAGAACCATCGTCTTTTAGTACGGAGATAATTTCATCAACTCCATCCATATTGTATGCGCTTAATTCGAGTTTCCCCTTGTTTTTAGCAAAGGATGCCCATCCTCCGAATTCATAACTGGAGTAGAATACTGGCTTTAAGGTTGGTACTTCATTTCCTCGGTATAATTCAGTTACTTGAGGCGGAACGAATCCTTGACTATAATTGATGTAGAGACCTCGATTTCTTTTTAGATCATAGGTTAACCCTACTTTAGGAGTGAATCGACTAAAAATGTTCTGCCCATCTAAAACAGACGTAAAAGCAGTAGCTCCTAAATTATTATCAAAAGTATATTGGAAGTGATCATATCGAAGCGCTCCAATAATATTTAGTCCTGTTAAAGGTTCAATTTTTCCTTGGATATATGCAGCAATATTCATGAGGTCAGCGTTGTAATCAGCCAATAGACTGTCTGTGGATTCAAAGGAATCATAAATTCCTTCATCATTTTTATTGATACGGATATAATTTGCTTTATAAGTATTTGGACTAAAGTCGAAGCTCGTTCCTCCAATTAATTGACTTCCTAACCATTTAAAGTTTTTGAGGTGTTGAGCGATTATTCCCGTGCTTTTAAAGCTGTTATCATTGATTTCACCATGTGCCAAATTCGGATTTCCTGTTGGAATCCAAGGTTTAAAATCATCTTTTACACGGTAGGAAGGATTTTGTTTAATAGAGTTTTGTCTGAAGTACCCGGTCACTGTGGATTTAGAGGAGTTATTCCAACGATGGTTTAAAGCTAGTTTTGTTCTGAAGGCATCCACCTGACGATTTGTAAAGGTCTGATTTGATTCGTAGAGTCCATCATAAAAGTCTGTACTGTCAAGTGATCCAGACATGTCTGCGTAATAATCGATAATAGTATTACTCCAAATTAGTTCTGTTTTTTCTGAGATAAAATAATTTGCAGATAGACTTAATGCAAGCTTATCAAAATCTGAATGAGAAATGATACCATCTCGTTGATTTGCATAATATCCTGATAGACGTATTCCTAACTTTTTCTTGATTGTAGAGGATGCATAAAAATCTGTGCGTTTATACCCTAAATTATTTCCTTGCATGCTTAATCCTGCAGTTGGAAGCAGAGATGGTTTTTTACTGATAAAATTGACTGCTCCTCCAATTGCTTCACTGCCATAAAAACTTGAAGCGGGCCCTCTGATGATCTCAATTTTACTTGTGTTTGCCATGTTTATTTCTAGTAAGGCATTATGGTTGAAAACCCCTGAGGTTCTAATTGGAACACCATCTTCGAGGTAGAGATAAGATGCGCCGTAATCAATAGGACGTCGAATGCTCATTGTATGTTGTTCGTTTCCAAGACTAACCATATTTACACCTGCGGTTTGATTCAAAACCTGATCAATTGATGTTGGCTTATTATCTTCAATTGTTTGATTAGAAACACTTGAAATAGCAACTGGTGCACTTGTTCTTTTTTCTTGCTCTCTGTTTACTGTTACAATGATTTCATCAATGATTAGCATGGAGGTTTTTAATTGAACGTGCATGTTATTCGTTGCAATTACAACTTGATCGTCATATCCGATGGATGAAATACGTAGACTATCAATTTTTTGGGTTGCATTAATTTCAAATGATCCTTGTAAATCAGATTTCACCCCTTTTTGAGTTGATAGATTAAAGATGGATACAAATGCTAGTGGTTCGCCAGAGAGGTTATCGATTACGGTTCCTTTGACTTGTTGAGATAAACAAGTGGTGTGTGCCCATAAGAATAAAGAGCACAGAAGTAAAATTTTCATTGCTTAGTTTTTTGCGAATTCAAAGTACCATTGAGGTACTATGATTCAATTAATTATAGGATTAATTTCATTTTTTCGACACCAGTGTTTAAACAGTATAGTTTATACACGGTGATGACACATCATAAAATGATGCCTCAAGAGTGTCGAATTGAAGTAAAAAACTAAGTTAAAATTGGAGGTCTGAAAATGTCATCAGAATATCTCAGTGATGAAAATTCATGCGCATAAAAATATAGCTTCTTTTCTAGGTTAAAAGTGGTAATGTTTGAAACAGTTGTTGAAATTGAATCAATTATGTAAATAATTTCTACCTTCTCTTTTTCTAGAGGCGGAAGTTTTTCTTTTTCCCGCTTTTCTTCGGCCTTCATTTGTTTTGCGAGATAGCATTTACCGTTACAGTTCATCATAGGTTTATCTCTATTTTCACAAAGTTCCTTGACAATATATGCTTGGTTGATTTTAAAATCAATTATCGTCCACAACTTATTGATGCTAGAAAACATCAATGAAGAAATGATTGTTATAGAGATAATTGCTCTCACTGCTGCAAAAATACACTAGATTTTGGAAAAAGGGTAAGAAATTATGCAATGTTGTTATAAAATCCAATGGAGTCTTCTGTTTTCTAAACCATCTTATTCTTACATTTGAGAATTCAAAAATTGAAAACCAATGCAGTACGAAAATAGTCTTGAATTTGCGCGTAGCATGGATGAAAAAGATCCATTGAAATCTTTTCGCGATCGTTTCCACTTTCCAACTTTTCACGAGAATAAAGAAGTAGTTTACTTTACAGGTAATTCTCTTGGACTTCAGCCGAAAACGGTAGAATCATATATTAAGGAGGAATTGGATGCTTGGGCTAAATTCGGCGTTGAAGGTCACTTTTTAGCTAAACGTCCTTGGTTTGCGTATCACGAGAATTTAACGCAAAAGGCGGCAGATATTGTTGGAGCTTTGCCAGAAGAAGTTGTTATTACGCATTCGTTAACAACGAACTTGCATTTGTTAATGGTTTCGTTTTATAAGCCAGAAGGTAAGCGCACGAAGATTTTATGTGAAGCGAAAGCATTTCCCAGCGACCAATATGCTTTAGAATCACAGGTGAAGTTTCATGGGTTATCTACTGAAGATCATTTGGTTCATGTATCTCCAAGAGAGGGTGAAGAGTTGATTCGTGAAGAGGATGTATTGACTAAAATTGAGGAATTAGGAGATGAATTAGCATTAGTAATGATTGGTGGTGTAAACTATTATACTGGACAATTGTTCGATATGAAAACAATAACAGAGGCCGGACATAAAGTTGGAGCACGTGTAGGTTTTGATTTAGCTCATGCAGCAGGAAATATCAATCTGAAGTTACATGATTGGGGTGTAGATTTTGCTGCTTGGTGTGGGTATAAGTATTTGAATTCATCGCCAGGCGGTGTATCTGGAATATTTGTACACGAAAGGCATGCTGAAAGCCCTGAACTTCCTCGATTTGCTGGCTGGTGGGGATATGATAAAGAAACACGTTTCCAAATGGAGCCAGGGTTTAAACCAATGCGAGGAGCAGAAGGTTGGCAACTCAGTAACGCACCGGTTTTAGGAATGGCTGCTCATTTAGCTTCGTTAGATATTTTTGCGGAAGCTGGAATGAATCGAATTGGAGATAAGCGAGATGAAATGACTGCTTATTTGGAGTTTGTTATTGACACGATTTCTGAGAAAAATAAAGATCGTTGTACTTTTGAAATTATTACACCTCGAGATAAAACAAAAAGAGGGGCGCAATTATCTATTTTGGCTCATGGTCAAGGTAAAAGCTTGTTTGATGCCCTAAGTTCAAAGGGGGTGGTAGCGGATTGGAGAGAGCCTAATGTTATTAGAATTGCACCAATGCCTTTATATAATTCATACACTGACTGCTATCGCTTTGGTCAGTATTTAGAACAAGCGATTCAATAAGATTGAGTATTTTGCAAGCATAGATTTAAACAATGAGTGAAGAGGAATTAGGATTACTTCGAGGGTTAATTAAGCTTAACTATTCAGGCTCGCAAAGTGAGCTTTCTTCATATTTGAATTTAGCGATGCAAACAGGGGCAGTGTTAATCGCTGGAATTGTATTGTGGAGAATCAGTGCAAAAATGCATAGTAAGAAAAAAGCGCAACGTTCGCGCAATTCCTATTTTGAAACACCATATGCAAAAGGCTGGAAACGAAAATAAGCATCGGATAAGATTATAAAATACATGGAAACGAAACAAAAGAGTGCAATCATTGTAGGTGCCGGATTGGCGGGATCGCTTTGGGCCGTTTATTTGTCAAAAGCTGGATACAAAGTCACAATTTATGAACGTCGATCGGACATTCGCAAAGCGGAAATTTCTGCAGGGAAGTCTATAAACTTAGCAATGTCGACCAGAGGTTGGAAAGCATTGGATACAGTTGGTGTTGGAGATGCAGTTCGAGAAATAGCCATTCCGATGTATGGAAGAATAATGCATAGTGAAGAGGGAGAATTGACACATCAGGCGTACGGAAAAGAAGGGCAAGCAATTTATTCAGTCTCAAGAGGCGGGGTAAATGCTCGATTGATGGACATTGCGGAAGAAGTTGGAAACGCTGAGATTTTCTATAATGAACAATGTATCGATGCAGATTTGGATCAAGGAATTATTCGATTGAAGAATAAAGAAACAGGAAAGGTTTCAGAGGCCCAAGCGGATGTGGTCTTTGCATGCGACGGAGCTTTTTCAGCTGTTCGATATAAAGGGTTTCAGAAATTGGATCGATTTGATTTTAGTCAAGATTTTATTGATGATGGATATCGAGAAATTTTGTTGCCTGCCAATGAAGACGGATCATATAAACTAGATAAAAATGCGTTACATATTTGGCCAAGAGGTCGGTTTATGTTGATTGCTTTAGCGAATGAAGACGGATCGTTTACTTGTACTTTATTTATGCCTTTCGAGGGTGGAGAAAATTCATTTAAAGATCTTACTTCAAAGGAAAAAGTTGATTTGTTTTTCAAAACAACATTCCCCGATTTTTATGAGATGATGCCAGAAATTGGTGAAAGTTGGGAAGATCATCCACTTTCTTCTTTGTGCATAATGAGGTCTTATCCTTGGCATAGCGGAAGAACTGCCCTGATGGGAGACGCTGCGCATGCTACTGTTCCTTTTTATGGACAAGGGATGAATGGGTCTTTTGAAGATTGTACAGTGATGTGGGAGTTGATGCAAAAACATAACGAGAACTGGGAAGCAATCTTTGAAGAATATAGTAAAGTGCGTAAACCTGATGGTGATGCGTTACAAGATCTTTCGCTTTATAATTACCATGTAATGCGCGATTATGTGGCTGATCCAGAGTTTTTGATCCGTAAAAAGATTGAAGCAAAGTTTTCAAAACTGTACCCAGACATGTGGATGCCGTTATATTCCCAAGTGACATTCAGTAATATACGTTACAGTGAAGCACTTGAAAATGGAAACAAACAAAGTAAAATAATGGATGAAATCATGAAGTTTTCTAATATTGAAGAATGTTGGGATTCTGATGAGATCATGGAAAAGATGAAAGCATGTCTATAAAATTGATTGCTACAACTTGTGTATTATTGTTAAGCACGGGTTTAATTGCACAACGAGATTTCACACCGAATAATAAGAAAAAAGCCTTTGGTGGAGCTATGGATTTTAACGATTATAGTTATACGGGGCTTCAATTCCAACTCGGACCGGCTTATACACTTACCCGATTAAAGAATGAAACGGTTGATTTTAATAATGGCTCTTCCAGAGGAAATTACGAAGTTGATCCTTCAGGAAGAATTGGGGCATTCGCAGAAATTGGAATGGCACATTTCCCTAAAAAACGTTCTAAATTGTCGTTGGCTCTAAAAACAGTTTTAGTTAGTCATTATGATTGGGGACTAGGATTTAAATATTTTGGAGGCAAAGAAACCACTACATTAAATTTTACAGATGTTTCTGGAAATGTAATTGGAACTGAAGAAGGAAATGAAAAGTTCTATAATGGATATTTATATGGCCGCTTTAGTATTTATAAAGAGATTCATTTTAAAAAAACAAAGAATTTCTATTTAGATAATTCATTAGGAGTAAATGTTGATTACCGTTTAATGACGGCAAATCAAAATACAAGTTATCATAATGATTATGTTGCGGGATATGCAGAAGGTGGATATTATCACAAGCCACTTGTAGCACAATTACATTATGGTCTTGGTTTTGGATTTAGGGTAAAAAGAAACACGTTTATTATCCCTGGGTTTAGAATTCCAATTGTAGGTTTTCATGAATGGGACAAGGCCAACCCTTCTTTGCGTTGGTTCTCTTCTAAATATTTGCCAATTATGTTTCATATAAAAGTGATCAATCTATTTAAAAAGCGCCAAAAAGGATGTAACACCCCTGGGTCTGATGAGGATAGAAAGAGAAATGAAGAATTTTTACAAGGAAGTTAAACAATGAAAAAGATTTACCATCTCTCAAGTTGTAATACTTGTCAGAGAATTATTAAGGAGATCAATCCAAGTGAAGATGTTGAATTACAAAACATCAAGCAAGAAAATATTGATGAAAAAACATTGGATTTTATCAAAGAAAAGGTAGGCTCTTATGAAGCAATGTTTTCGAAAAGAGCAATGAAATATCGTTCAATGGGTTTGAATGAAATGAGCCTAACAGAGAATGATTATAAGAAATACATGCTAGAGGAGTATACTTTTCTTAAGCGTCCGTTTATGATCAACGAAGATGAGGTATTCGTAGGGAATTCAAAAAAGGTGGTTGAAGCTGCTGTTGCGTCGTTCAAATCGTAGTATTTAAACACGTTATAGAGTAATTCTAGACTTTCGTTTTGATTCTGAGTTTGGGTGTCGTTTAAACTATTGAGAAAACGGACTTCAATTCTTTGAAAGGACCTTATACAAGAAGGATTTTCGCTATCTATATTATTCCACATTGGAGTGTTGGATTGTATGTTCTGAAACAACAATTTTATCTTTTCTCAATCAAACAGCACTATTGTCATTGTGAACTCTTAATTTTGATTTCTTTATTTTATACATGTCAGCAATTTTTAGAGCGCACATAGCCTTATTTCTTGTAAATGCGTTGTATGGTGCAAGCCATATTATAGCAAAAGGAATTATGCCTAATTATCTTACAGCAAATGTATTTGTGTTGTTTCGAGCAGTTGGTGCATCAATTCTTTTTTGGATTATTCGGATATTCTTTATCCGTGAAAAAGTAGAAAGAAAGGATCTATTATTATTAGCTGCTTGCGGGATGTTCGGGGTTGCTGTGAATCAATTGTGTTTTTTGAATGGCTTGAATTTATCGTCTTCGATTAATTCAGGAATTATCATGACGATCAATCCAATTTTGGTCATCATTCTATCCTATTTTCTTCTGAAGGAATCAATAACACTAAAAAAGAGTCTTGGAGTTGTGATAGGAGCAACTGGAGCTATATTACTGACTCTAACTGCGGGAACTGGAAGCGATTCAATATTTGGTGATTTATTGCTGTTGATTAATGCGACAAGTTATGCTTTTTATATGGTACTGGTAAAGCCGCTTACAAAGAAGTACAAACCATTAACTATTATCACATACGTTTTTACTTTTGGAATGACTTATGTGATTTTGTTTCCTCCGACACTAATTGAATTAAGCCAGACTGATTTTACGGTATTTGATGCCGCTGTGATTTGGAAAATTGGTTTCGTAATTGTTGCTGTGACCTTTCTAACTTACTTGTTAACCTCGTATGGATTAAAATATTTATCACCTTCAGTTTCGAGTGCTTACATCTATATCCAGCCAGTATTAGTTATGGTTTTTGCTTATTTATTTACGGCTATTGGAATTTCAGACGATTATACAGATTCTATCACCTGGGAAAAAGTGGGGTATATGCTTGTGATTTTTCTTGGGGTATACTTAACGTCTTCAACTAGCTTTAATCAAAAAAGGCAGATTAGTACTTTGCGTTCGTAGAATAACCATATACTTTAAAATCTTTCCCCTCATTTCGAAGTATTATTTCGTCCTTAAATTCGGTGTCACCGTAGGTTGTTGTGTAGTTTAAGGAAACAGTAGTAACACCATTATTTATTTTGGTATTGACTCCCATATTTCTCTCAAATGATTTCATTTTACCTATTGACTCTTTGTTCTGGAGTAATTGTAGCCAATCATCTTTCGCGGTAATCATTAAGGCATCTGAGTGAATTAATTCGATCGCTCCATCGTAGTTTTTTTGCATAAGAAACTCATAAAATTGATCTGCCACAATACCAGCTTGTTTGGTCTGTTTACATGAAGAAAACGTGATTACAAGTAATAGGGCCGCGAAGAATGGAAGTGCTTTCATAGGTGAAGTTTTTGTTAAGATACTAATTTCTTTTGTTTTGTTTATCGAACTACGCTTTACACAATCTAATATTCGTAGTTAATCTCAGATTTGATAAGTACTTTTGTAGAAATTCTGATTTATGTTAAAATCAATGACTGGCTTTGGAAAGGCCACTGGAAATTTTCAATCTAAGAAAGTATCTGTAGAAATTCGTTCTTTAAATAGTAAATCGTGTGATTTAAATACACGGATTGCCCAGCAATATAAAGAGGTTGAACCAGCCGTTCGAAAACTATTATCTCAAGAGTTGAATCGAGGAAAGATTGATGTTTCTATTTCGATTGATAGTATAGGTGAAGAGAAATCGATTTCGATAAATAAGGAGCTTGGAAAAGAGTACTATAAAGAGTTAAAGGAGTTGAATGATCTAATAGGTGAGGATACTAAAGATTATTTGGCATTGATTCTTAGGATGCCCGAGATTCTCAATAATAATAAAGACACACTTTCTGACGAAGAGAAAAAGTGGGTTAAGGACTTAGTAAAGGAAGCATCTGATCAACTAAATGACTTTCGTCGAAAGGAAGGAGAGGAATTACAAAAGGAATTTGGCCTTCGTATTGATGAAATCAGAAGTTTGTTGAATGATATTCCTAAGTTCGAAAATGAACGCGTTGACGTGATTCGTGAAAGGATGAAAAAAGGGTTAGAGGAAATTTCTTCTGGGAGCTATGATGACAACCGTTTTGAGCAAGAAATGATTTTCTATTTAGAAAAACTGGATGTTTCAGAGGAAAAAATGCGTTTATCAAATCACCTAGATTATTTTGAGAAAACGATGAAGCTGGAGAACTCTGGGAAAAAACTAGGATTCATTTCCCAGGAGATCGGTCGTGAAATCAATACACTTGGAAGTAAGAGTAATCATGCACAAATGCAAACACTTGTGATTGGTATGAAGGATGGACTTGAAAAGATCAAGGAACAAATTTTAAATACGTTATAAGGTTTTAGGTAGTAGAATTATGGAGTCTGTTAAAAAAGGGAAATGTGTTATTTTTTCTGCCCCTTCTGGAGCTGGAAAAACGACGATTGTTCACCATTTATTAGGAGAGCGCATTGGTTTAGAGTTTTCAGTTTCAGCTTGTAGTAGAGATCCACGCCCGAATGAAGTAACCGGGAAAGATTATCACTTTTTAGGGGTTGAAGGGTTTATACAGAAGATTTCTGAAAATGCTTTTGTAGAATGGGAAGAGGTTTATACGAATAACTTTTACGGAACGCTTAAATCTGAAGTAGAACGAATTTGGGAGGAGGGAAAAGCAGTAATCTTTGATGTTGATGTTATCGGTGGTTTGAACTTAAAGAGGTTGTTTAAAGATGATGCGTTTGCTGTTTTTGTTAAGCCTCCGAGTTATGAAGAATTAGAAAATCGTTTACGTAAACGCAGTACTGAAACAGAAGACAAAATTAATCAACGAATGGATAAAGCGAGAAAGGAATTGTCTTTCGCTGAAGAATTTGATACGATTTTGGTTAATGATGATTTGGCCGAAGCATGTGCGTCTGCGAAGGAAATGGTACAGGAATTCTTAAAAAAATGAAAGTTGGATTATATTTCGGAACATTTAATCCCATCCATGTAGGACATCTTGTAATTGCAAATTACATGGCTGATTATACGGATTTAGATGAAGTATGGATGATTGTTTCTCCACAGAATCCGTTGAAGGAAAAGAAAACATTGTTAGCTGATCATCATCGTTTGGCAATTGTACGAGAAGGATTAAAAGATAATGACCGATTAAAGGTGAGTGATGTTGAGTTTCATCTTCCAATCCCAAGTTATACAGCAACTACATTAGCTTACCTAAAGGAGAAGCACCCGAAAACAGAGTTCGCTTTGTTGATGGGGGAGGATAACCTTCGTACTTTTGACAAATGGATGAATCATGATTACATTCTGGATAATCATAAGGTTTATGTTTATCCTAGAGTGCTAACAATTCAGGAACAAACTAAACTACAAGATAAGAAGTTTAAAGCCTCAAATAATTTCCGAGATCATGAAAATGTGATCTTTTGTAGCGACGCTCCAGTAATGAAGGTTTCTTCAAGCTTCATTAGAAAGGCCATTAAACAAGGAAAAGATGTTCGCTATTTGCTTACAGATGCAGTATTCAAATATGTAGATGAGATGAATTTTTACAAGTAGAAATTCGATACGTACTCTAAATAAGAAAAACGCTCTGTTCGAAAGAGCTTAAAGAGACATTTCAGGAACGTGATCTGGAATGATCATTTCTCCCTCAGTAGCTGCCGCAATTTCTTCTACACTAACACCGGGTGCTCGTTCCAACAAGTAGAATTTACCATCCTTTATTTCCAAAACAGCAAGGTTTGTAACAACCTTCTTTACACAAGCCACACCAGTAAGAGGAAGAGAACATGATTTTAGTAATTTGGATTGTCCAGCACGATTTGCATGCATCATAGCAACAATAATATTTTCAGCAGAAGCAACTAAATCCATAGCTCCCCCCATTCCTTTGACCATTTTACCTGGGATTTTCCAGTTTGCGATGTCACCATTTTGTGCGACTTCCATAGCACCAAGCACTGTAAGTTGAACATGCTGTCCACGAATCATCGCAAAAGAGGTTGCGGAATCAAAGAAACTAGCACCATCAAGTGAAGTAATAGTTTGTTTTCCAGCATTTATTAGGTCTGCATCTTCCTCTCCCTCAAAAGGAAAAGGTCCCATTCCTAGAATTCCGTTCTCAGATTGAAATTCAACTTCAATTCCTTCGGGAATGTGATTTGCAACAAGTGTAGGAATTCCGATTCCTAGGTTTACATACCATCCATCTCTTAATTCTTGTGCAATTCTCCTTGCAATTCCATTTTTATCTAGTGACATATTCTTTTAAGTCTTTAATGTAGCAATATTCCACCTCATGATTTGTTTAGATTAAGGGTGGAAAATTACTTGTAATTCGTTATTTTTTTAACGTCAATTATTTTTGACGAACCGTTCGCTGTTCAATACGTTTTTCAAAATGTTCTCCCTTGAAAATTCGTTGAACGAAAATGCCAGGTGTATGTATAAAGTTCGGATCTAATTCTCCCGCAGGAACTAATTCTTCAACTTCTGCAACGGTTATTTTTCCAGCCATTGCCATCATTGGATTGAAGTTTTTTGCGGTTGCTTTGAAGATTAGATTTCCCTCGGTGTCGCCTTTCCAAGCTTTTACGAAAGCAAAATCAGCGCTGAGTGCTGATTCTAAAATATGTGGTTTTCCATTGAATTCACGTACTTCTTTCCCTTCAGCTACTTCAGTTCCATATCCAGCTGGAGTAAAAAAAGCAGGAATACCTGCCCCACCAGCTCTGATACGTTCAGCCAATGTTCCTTGGGGG